>VGUA01000014.1 GCA_016874535.1 Gammaproteobacteria bacterium | reverse complement strand
TTGATCTGGCGCGGCTTCGGGCGAGACCGACCAGCGCCACATGCTCTCCTCTGCGGGGGTCCAGGGATCTTCCAGCACGCCCCCTTCGTAGGAGATGTGCAGCAGATTTGCGTCCATGGAGTAGGGCGACTTCTTTCCGGACTGGTATTCGATCGGGATACCGTGCTGCTTGGCGTAGGCAAGCAGTGTTTCGCGCGAAGTCAGGTCCCATTCACGCCAGGGCGCGATGACCCGGATATCCGGCTGCAGGGCGTAGGCGCCAAGCTCGAAGCGGACCTGGTCATTGCCCTTGCCGGTTGCGCCATGAGAAATGGCGTCGGCGCCGGTCATGCGCGCGATTTCCACCAGACGCTTGGCGATCAGCGGCCTCGCGATGGAGGTGCCGAGGAGATATTCACCTTCATAGATCGTGTTGGCGCGAAACATGGGGAACACGAAGTCCCGCACGAATTCTTCCCGCAGATCATCGATGAAGATTTCCTTCACTCCCATCAGCTCGGCTTTGCGACGCGCCGGCTCGAGTTCTTCCCCTTGGCCGACGTCGGCCGTGAAGGTCACGATTTCGCAGCCGTAGTTTTCCTCCAGCCATTTCAGGATGACCGAGGTATCGAGGCCACCGGAGTAGGCCAGAACGACTTTCTTGACGGATGCTTTTGCCATGGGAATCGCGCTTTTCTGAGGGGAACGGGGAGGGCGCATTGTGCCCGCGAGCCCCCATGCAGTCCAGCCGGAGCCCGGCCAGCGCGACTCGTGTGGGATCAGCCCAGCAGTGCGCCGGCGTCTCGCAGGAGTTCGCGCAACAGGCTGCGGTGACAGTGCGTCTCGTCCGCGCAATAACAGCCCACCGCGAAGTCCGTGTGGTGGGACAGTGCGGCGAGGAGCTCCAGGGTTCGACGGTTGTCCGGGGTATCCATTTCGCGGCGGTAGCGTCGCGCAAAACGGGACCATGCAACCGGCCCCTCCTGCTGCCTGAACTCACGCAAGGTTGCAGCGCTTGGCGCGAGATTGGGATACCACACATCAAACCAGTTGCCGCTGGCGCGTGCCTCGCGCGAAATGCCGCGCGGCGGGAAGCGCACGGTCCCAAGACGCAGCCCCTCCCCGGGCAGTCGGGGGCTTCCGAGCCTGACCACGAAGACGGGCATCAGTGCCCCGCCTCTGACGCGTCAGGGGCGGGCGCGGCGTTCATGCAGTTGCAAGCCACCGGCTTGGCGCAGCAGTCGGTAGTCCCGGGCCAGCAAATGAGGCAGGCCGGGCAGGTTGCGCAGGGTCTGCGCGCTGAAGAGGGCCTGAACCGGTTGCACGATGCCAAGTCGTTCTCCGAGCAAGGCCTCATCGAGGAGGCCACTGTTTTGCCGCTTGTTCGAGAATACGGTGAGAAACGGGTCGACCGGAACACCCGCCCTGAAGGCGAAGAGCGGATTGTCGGCAATCATGGGGGTGTCCGGTCCGGAGCCCTGTCGTATCAGTTCCACGAGGCCGGATTTCCACTGCTGATCGGCAAAATCCTCCGCCGTGCGCTGCACGCAGATCGGCACCGCTACGAGACTCGTCATCGTGAATCCCCACGCAGCCCACCGGCAGTATTGCGGGGTCAGCCAGCGTCGCAGGGCTGTATTCAGGGTGACGGCGGCGAGCGCTGCGGCCGGGATGGCTGGCAGCAGCGCATGATGTGACCAGAACGGGCGATGGAAGTGCAGCACAAGCAGCGCTGTTACCATCCACACTCCGCAATGGAGCACGGCAGGCGACTTGCGTAGACGCGCGGAGCACAGGGCCGGCAGTGCGAGACCGTAAAGGAGCCAGCAGCGCGGTTGCCCTGCCAGCCAGTGGGTATGACTGAGCGTGGCGTAGCTCGGGACGGCCCTGGCCTGAAGATGGTTGCCGAAGAGCTGGTCGAGGTGAAAAAGCGCACCCGTGACACCGAGGATGAGCAGCAAGCCCATCAGCAGGATGCCAGACCACAGCAGGATTGCAGGCACCCGCTGCCAGCCGGGAGGCATGGGTAACAACAGGAAACCCAGCAGCACGCCGGGCACGGCGACCAGTGTGAAGAATTTGGTACAGGCTGACAGGGCCAGCATGACGCCGGAGGCGATGATCCATGCACCGCCGCCTCCCCGATGCCAGCGATGGAGACAGGCGATACTCGTGATTGCCAGTGCGATGGCAGGCAAGCCGATGAGCACCGCGCCGCTCCACAGGAATATTCCGGGCGTCATCAGAACCATCATCACGCCGAGCAGGGCTCTGAGTTCGTCACGGCCTTCGCGCAGGAAATCACGGATCGCCACCAGCATCAGCGCTGCACACAGCAGGGTGGTCAGTCGACCGACACTCACCGTGCTGCCGAATGCCGCGAACATCCCGCGCAGCAACCAGGTGAATACCGGCGGCTGGTCACTCCAGATATCGACGAACAGATGCTCGCCCCGCGCCATCAGAAAGGCCTTCATCAAGTTGAAGCCCTCGTCATTGCGGAGGCTGAAAGGATCGGGCCGTATCAGCAGCCAGGCCATGGACACCACGAACACCGCGATCACGAGTCCGGAAGGGAGTGCCTGAAGGCCAGCCGGGCGCGTGTCGACTTTCATGGGCGTGGGGTTTTCTGCTGTGGAGCGGGCACCAGGGAGGCCAGCCAAGCGCGTCGAGCGCGCACGGGAACCTCGAGCACTCTGCGCCGGGGAACCATGTCGGGGTAGCCTCCCACCGCGTTCTGGCTGTCGATGATGTGCCCGCTGCGGGCACGCACGGAGTCGATGATGCGCTGGTCTGTGGCGTCTCTTGCCCAAGGGCGTGCGCCCGCCTGGTTCAATACATGGTCAAGAGTTGCCGCTGTGCCAAGTCGTTCCAGACCTGCCGGGGCTTCCACCGGCAGGTTCGCGTCCTCGAGCGTGTCCGTGGCGATCCGCCCTCGGCTGCCATCACTGCGCAGATGGAGATTATCGTCGAGATGCACGCGCCCTGAGCCACTCACCAGCGCAAGGTTGCGCGGCGAGTCTGGGCCGGGCAGAAGCACGTTGCCTACGATGACCGCGTGTGCAGGTTCCGTTTTGGAAATGACGCCTTTCGCTCCCCGGGATGGCCCAAGAAAAACAGCTTCCGCGCCGGGATTGTGGATCACATTGTTGATGACGAGGCCGCGCGCACCCTGTTTGAAGCGCGGATTTCGTCTTCTGTTATGAGCAAAGAGATTGCGCGCCATGACCACCCCGAGGACATGGTCATGAATGAGGGTGCCCATGGAGTGCGGCCCTTCGGGATGGGTCGACGCTCGCAGGCCCTCGGCAATCAGGTTGTCGTGGAAGAGTATGTCGTGGGAAGTGGGGCCTTGCTCGGGACCGGTAGCGCTCAGGTTCTCGTCCACGGCCCACGTCAGCGAACAATGACTCACCCGTACGTGATGCCCCTGCGGGCCTTCCACGGAAATTCCGTCCGGCATCCATCCGCTGCCCGCTTCCCGGCCCGCATCACCCGGGCGAACCCGCAGATGATTGATTTCCACATCATGACTGCGCACGCGGATGCCGCCCCGGATAAGTGTGATTCCGGGCTCGGGCGCAGTCTCGCCAGCCAACGTGAGATGAGGTGCATCGATTTCCAGATCCTCGCCCTCGAGATCGATCACGCCCGCGACGTCGAAGATTACGAGGCGGGGCAGTTGGGCGGAGAGCGCTGCGCGCGGTGAGCCTGGGCCGGCATTGCCGAGGTGCGTAACCCGGATAACCTTGCCATCGTTGCCACCGTCAGTGGGAAAGTCAGGCGCTGCAAGATCCTGTCCGCAGCCGCTCATCAACATCAGGAAGAGTCCGAGGCACGCGAGGCGACGTGATCCAATGCACCCTCGTGCTCGCTTCATGCGCGTAGGGCTTGTTCGAGACAGGCCTTGAAGGATGCCGGTGCCTCGGCATGGGGCCAGTGACCCGCGCCTGCCACCGTGTATACCGAAAGTTGCGGAAACAGAGCGCGGAAGGCGGGCGGCCAGGCGTCGGTGACCCGATCTGAAAGTTCCCCCCGAATGACCTGAGTCGGGCCTGCGAAACGCGCACCCGAAGGCACAGGCAACGCGCCGGTGAGTGCCGGCATGGAGGCGAGCAGGGTAGGCAGGTTGATTCGCCATGCGCCACCTGATGCACCCACCTGCAAATTCTGCAACAGGAACTGGCGCAAAGTGTGGTCATCCACCGATTCAGCAAGGGACTCATCCGCCTGCTGGCGACGGGTCATGCCATCCACCGGCATGGCGAGCAGGGCCTTGATGAGTGCGGAGTGCTGGTCTGGATAGGCCATGGGTGCGATGTCCACCAGTACCAGCCGGGCGATGTCTGCGGTGGATTGCAGCGCGAGGGTCATCGCGGTCTTCCCACCCATGCTGTGACCAAGCAGCGTCACCTCACGCAGGCCCAGACGTTCGATGAGGCGGGCCAGATCCGCCGCCATCCTCGAGATACCCATGCGCCCTGTGTGGGGTGAGCGGCCATGATTGCGCTGGTCGACGCTGATGACGCGATACTGTGCAGCCAGCGCGCGAGCATGGCTCTGCCAGTTGCGTGCACTGCCAAAAAGGCCGTGGAGGATGATCAAGGGCGGACCTGCACCCTCGTCATCAAAGACCAGTGCGACGCTGCTCACGGCACACGCAAATGGGGTGGCAGTTGTGACTGCTCCATGCTCGCGCGCGGCCAGATGTCCAGCAGCACGATGTCTTCTTCTATGCCGGGCATGGTCTCGAGTGTTCGGCAGCGTGCAGCGTCGGCCCAGACGAAATCCGTGTGTTCATGGTTGAGCACGATGTGCCCACGGAGCCAGCGCAGGTGAAAGAGATGAATCTCGTAGATGCCTCCGTAAAGAGAATCACGCAGCGGACCGAGTGAGCGCAGCTCTTCCACCTCCAGCCCTGGCCCCGCTTCCTCCCGCAGTTCGCGGAACGCGCATTCCCGGGGTGTTTCGCCCGCCTCGATATGTCCGGCCGGGAAGCCCCAGGTGCCGGGGCCCAGCGGTCGATCTGGCGCGCGTTTGAGCAGCAGCAGGCGGTTTTCCGCATCCTCGATGACACAAATCGAGAAGCGCGCCTTGGGCGCCGTCAATGTCGCGCTCGGTTCATGTGCCATGTCGAATCGTCAGAGCATCAATTCGCGGATGTCTCCGAGGAGTCGACAGAGGCAGCGCGCAAATTCTGCCGCGGCCACGCCATCGATCACGCGATGGTCATAAGAAAGTGAGAGCGGCAGCATGAGCCGCGGCACGAAGGACTCTCCGTTCCAGACCGGCTTCAGGCTCGCGGGAGAGACTCCAAGGATGGCGACTTCGGGTGGATTGATGATCGGCGTGAAAGCTGTACCGCCCACGCCGCCAAGGCTGGTGATGGTCATGCAAGCGCCCTGCATCTCTGTCGGCGCCAGCTTGCCTTCCCGTGCCTTGCCGCTCACTTCGCGCAGTTCAACTGCGAGCGCCAGGATGCCTTTCTGATCCACATCGCGAATCACGGGCACGAGCAGCCCCCGCTCGGTATTTACCGCGACACCGAGATGAAAATACTGCTTGTGGATGAGCGAACTGCCGTCACCGCTGAGCGAGCTGTTGAAATCCGGATACCGGTGCAGGGCCACCGCGAGTGCCTTCATGATGAACGCGACCAGCGTGAGCCGTGCGCCGGCCTTTTCGGCCTCCGCACCCTTGGCCTTGCGAAAGGCTTCCAGATCCGTGATGTCCGCTTCATCGAACTGGGTCACATGGGGAATACTCACCCAGGCGCGGTGCAGATTTTGTCCGCTTGAGCGCCGGATTCGACTGATCGGAGTGGTGTTCGTCGGTCCGAAACGGCTGAAATCGATCTCAGGCAGGGAAGCCGGTATCGATATCCCGGTCGCAGCTGGACCTGACTGCAGTGCCCGCTTCACATGCGCCGTGACGTCGTCCTTCAGCACGCGCCCCTTGGGGCCGCTGCCTTTCACCTCGCCGAGGGTGACGCCGAGTTCGCGCGCGAATTTGCGGATGGCAGGACTTGCATGGACGCGCCCCTCTCCGTGCATCATGGACTGGCTGGCACCGGGCGGCGTCAACGTGCGGGGACCCGGGTCAGGTGATGCAAAGCCGTAAGTCTGCAGCGAATCCGTCGCCGAGGAAGACGCAACGGCCACAGCCTGATCGGTCTGCCCTGTCGTGGCAGCCGGTGCCGTAGCGGGGGAGGGTGAGACCGCAGTTGGTGTCGAGGGTGCCGGACTCGCATCAGACGCAGGTATAACTGCCGCCGCTGGTGACCCGCCGGCCTCCAGTGGCTCGACTGTCAGCAGGAGATTGCCCTCGGAGACCTTGTCGCCCACCTTGACCTTGATGGCCACCACCTTGCCTGCAAGCGGCGCGGGAATGTCCATCGTCGCCTTGTCGCTCTCCAAGGTGATGAGCGGATCTTCGGCACTGATGATGTCGCCCGGCTTGACCAGCACCTCGATCACGTCCACCGCTTGGAAGTCGCCGATATCCGGCACTGCCACCTGGATGTCGTTGGCCATGATCAGACACTCGCCGGGTTGGGTTTTTCGGGGTTGATGCCGTATTTGCGAATCGCCTCGGCAACCTTTTTCTGCGGCAGCTTGCCCTCGTCGGCAAGGGTCTTGAGCGCAGTGACCACGATATAGTGGCGGTTCACCTCGAAGAATTCCCGCAGCTGCGCCCGGGCATCGGATCTCCCGAAACCATCCGTGCCGAGCACGCGGTAACGCCCCGGTACGAACTCGCGAATCTGATCGGCGAACGCCTTCATGTAGTCACTGGCTGCAACCACCGGCAGCGGTGCGCTTGCCAGCTGCCGGGTGACCCAAGGCACGCGGGGTTTCTTGTCCGGATGCAGCAGGTTCCAGCGCTCGCAATCCAGCCCCTCGCGGCGCAGTTCGTTGAAACTGGTTGCACTCCAGAGGTTGGCCTTGATGCCGAAGTCGGCCTCCAGCAGTGCCGCTGCGGCCTCCACTTCGCGCAGGATGGTGCCACAGCCCATGAGGTTGATTTCCGCCTCTTCCGCCCGTGAGAGGCAGTAGAGGCCTTTCACGATGCCCTCTTCCACACCCTGCGGTAAAGGCGGATGGGCATAGTTCTCGTTCATCACCGTGATGTAGTAGAAGCAGTTTTCCTGGGCCTCGAGCATCTGCGTCATCCCGTGATGGATGATGACTGCAAGTTCATAGGCGTAGGTCGGATCGTAGCTGCGGCAGTTGGGGATGGTGGCGGCAAGCAGGTGGCTGTGGCCGTCCTGATGTTGCAGGCCTTCGCCACCCAGCGTGGTGCGCCCGGCCGTGCCGCCGAGCAGGAAGCCGCGAGCCTGCATGTCGCCTGCCGCCCAAGCGAGATCCCCCACGCGCTGGAAGCCGAACATGGAGTAGAAGATGTAGAAGGGGATCATCTGCAGATCGTGGCTGGAATAGGACGTGGCAGCGCCGATCCATGAGCACATGGCGCCCGCCTCGTTGATGCCCTCTTCCAGGATCTGGCCCTTGATGTCCTCGCGGTAATACATGAGCTCGTCGTGATCCACAGGCTCATAGAGCTGGCCTACCGAAGAGTAGATGCCGAGCTGACGGAACATGCCTTCCATGCCGAAGGTGCGGGCCTCATCTGGCACGATGGGCACGACCCGCGAGGCCAGGGTCTTCTCGCGCGTGAGCACCGCGAGCAGCCGCACGAAGGCCATGGTGGTGGAGATTTCGCGATCTTCCGTGCCTTTCAGCACGGCCTCGAACATCTCGATGCCCGGTACCTTGAGGGGCGCGCTTGCCTTGGGCCGGCGGCGCGGGAGGAAGCCACCCATCGCGGCGGTGCGCTCGCGCAGGTATTTCATTTCCGGACTGTCTTCCGGCGGGCGGTAGTACGGAGCAGAGGGCAGATCAGCGTCCGGAATGGGCAGGTTGAAGCGATCGCGGAAGTGGCGCAGTGCGTCTTCACCGAGCTTCTTCTGCTGGTGCGTGATCATCTTGCCTTCGCCGGCCTCGCCCATGCCGTAACCCTTCACGGTCTTGCACAGGATGACCGTCGGCTGTCCGGTATGTGCCATCGCGCGCGCGTAAGCCGCATACACCTTGTGCGGATCATGCCCACCCCGGTTGAGGCGCCAGATGTCGTCGTCGCTCATGCTCGCCACGAGCTGTTTGAGTTCCGGATACTTGCCGAAGAAATGCTCGCGCACATAGGCCCCATTGACGGCCTTCAGTGCCTGGTATTCGCCATCCACGACCTCTTCCATCCGCCGCAGGAGCAGGCCTTTGGTATCCCGCGCGAGCAGTGAATCCCAGGCGGCGCCCCAGATGACCTTGATCACGTTCCAGCCCGCACCCCGGAAATCCGACTCCAGCTCCTGAATGATCTTGCCGTTGCCGCGCACCGGTCCGTCCAGACGCTGCAGGTTGCAGTTGATGACGAAGACGAGGTTGTCGAGCTTTTCGCGGGAGGCAAGCGCAGCTGCGCCGAAGGACTCAGGCTCGTCCATCTCGCCGTCGCCCATGAAAGCCCACACCTTGCGACCTTCTGTCCGCGCAAGGCCGCGATGTTCGAGATAGCGCATGAACCGCGCCTGGTAGATGGCCATGATCGGCCCCAGGCCCATGGAGACCGTTGGAAACTGCCAGAAATCCGGCATCAGCCAGGGGTGCGGATAAGAACTCAATCCTTTTCCACCCACCTCCTGCCGGAAGCTGTCCAGCTGGTCTTCGCTCAACAGCCCGAGAAGGAACGCCCGCGCATAGATGCCCGGTGCGGAGTGGCCCTGCATGAAGATGAGATCGCCACCGTGGTTCTCGCTGGGCGCCCGCCAGAAATGGCTGTAACCAACTTCATACAGCGTCGCTGCGGACGCATAGCTGGCAATGTGGCCGCCGAGCTCGGTGTTCTTGCGGTTGGCCCTGACCACCATGGCCATGGCGTTCCAGCGGTTGATGGAACGAATGCGCCATTCCAACGCCGGATCACCCGGGGTGTATTGCTCGAGATGCGGCGGAATCGTGTTGATGTAGGCGGTGTTCGCCGAGTAAGGCAGGTCAACCCCGGAACGGCGCGCGGAATCGATCATGCGCTCCAGCAGGTAGTGTGCGCGCTCGATGCCTTCGGCTTCCGCCACGGCGTCGAGGGCGTCCAGCCATTCACTGGTTTCGAGAGGGTCGAGATCGTCGGTCACTGAGGGAGGCATGGTGGGCAACTGGCTCGGGAAGGCGCACGATCGCGCCCGGCCAGTGTAGCGCAAGTTTTTCGCGCTGCGCTGCGCGCCGCCAACCCTCAGTCGTTCATTGTCCAGTGATGCCCGGTACCGGTGCGGGGCAGGGCTCCACGCGGGGGCAGCTGAGCCCGTTCTCGTAGATGAACGCGATGAAATCTCCGCCCGGCATGAACCGTTCGGTCAGCACCGGCAGGTGCGGACCCCGGTCGATTTCCGTCAGATAGCATTCCAGAGCTTCCGCACTTCCGCTGCACATGAAGCGCAGCGGGCGTACCTGCCCTGCATTGGTGGACAGCTCATAACCGCCATCGATGCGCCGCCAGGCCTTGGCGAAACGGGTATTGGCGCAATCACAGGCCAGATAACGGTCGGCGAATTCGATCAGCTTGCCGACCGTCAGCCCCGGCGTGGCGGAGTCCGCCTTGCGGGCATTGATGAGGCGGGCGGTCAAAAGCTCGCGGGGGGTGAGCGAGGGGTCCACCACCGGCTCGGGCAGGACGGCGGGTGCGGGTGCGGGTGGGTCCTTCTTCATGAATCCGGGCTTGAGATCAGGTGTCTTGCAACCGGCGATCAGGATTGGGAGCAGACACAGCAGCATGCGCAGGTGCTTCTTGAAGGAGATGTTGTCAGCTGAGCGATTGAAGAAAGGCATGGCGTTCCCGTGCAAAAAGGATGCGGGCAATGATGAGATCCAGCAGGGTGCGCACTCTTTTCTCGAGCACCCGACCGGGTCGATAGTCGGCGGCTGCAAAATAGTCGATGCGCTCGGCCCTGACCAGTTCGCGACAGGTCTCCAGTGAGCCCTCGTGCGCTGGATTGTGCACGGCGACGGCAAAGCCACCGTATTTCTTGGCAACCGTCATGCAGGGCACATCGGTCAGCCCGTCACCGATATAGAGCATGTGTGAAAAAGGGATCGGGCGCGCCTCTTCCGGCATGTATTCGTTGATCGACTGGAGGGCATCCTCGCGCCCCTTGTTGATGCGGAAGAGATACTGTGTCTTGCTCGTGTCATTGATCACGATGGTCGGAAAGCAGGCCACCTCGTGATGATTGAAATGATATTGCGAGGCATAGATGCGCTCGAAGTGATGCTTGATCGAGATCCCCTCCAGGATTTCGCGCAGGCCTGCGGAAATGATGTAGTGGCGAACCTCCACCGCCCCGCCGGAACGCTCGGCCACGTAACGGTTGACCCGCTCGAACCAGCCTTGGACGCCCGGGTAGTAGCGGATGTCGCGTGCCAGCCTGCGCAAGGCATCGCGACTGAGATGCGCCTTGTTGGCCTCGATCTTCTCCACCAGCAAGCGCATGTAAGTCAGGATGGGATCCCCACCGGTTGCCCGCACCTCGGCATTCACTTCTTCCCAGAACGAGGCGGCGGAGAGCCCGAGTTGGGGCAGTACGGTGTATTCCTGCATCGGCAAGGGCGTGAGTGTGCCGTCGAAGTCATAGACCATGGCGAGCACATTGCGCGTGAAGCGCGTGCCATCCCCGGCCTTGTCCTGGCGCGCTGTCCGCCTGCGCTTCATGGGTTACCCAGTCTCAGCAGGTGGTGGATGCGCAAGGCTGCCGATGGCATCGACTCCAGAATCTCGTGGACCATGCCCGCCAGTTCCGCACTGGGTGGGCGAAAGTCCGGCACCATGATCGTCCACATGCCAGCCGCAACGGCGGCCCGGGCACCAACTTCCGAGTCCTCCACCGCGATACAGGACTCCGGGGCCAGGCCGATGCGCGCAGCTGCGGCCAGGAACACATCGGGCGCGGGCTTGCTCTGCGCCACCTGATCACCGGTCACGCAGACCGGCAGATGGGACAGCAGTCCGGCAGCCTCCAAGGCGCGTTCGGCATTGCCGGAGCGCGTGGCCGTGGCCACCGCCACCGGAACGCCATAGGCGTTCAATCGACGCAGCAATTCAGGCACCCCGGGTTTGGGCTGTATGCCGCGCTCGTCCACCTCCTGCCGGTAACAGCGCTCGAAGCGCTTGCGGTAATCCGCCAGTGGGAAGTCCTGCCCGAATTCGGCCATGAAGGCGGCTTCCACCCGGGGACCGGGCAGACCCATCACGCTGGCATAGAAGTCTTCCGTGAGGTGATGGTTTATCTCCACCGCCGCTGCCTGTGCTGCCGCCCGGATGATGCGCTCGGAGTCGATGAGGACCCCGTCCATATCGAAAACCACGCCGGCCAACCCCGGGCGGCTCACACTGCGAACTCCGGCCGGGCGAACAATCCGGCGGGCGTATCAACCACGATCAGTCTGGTGAGTTCGTGCTGGTCGAGAAAACCCTCACGCACGGCTTGTCGGAGGCCCTCCAGCCACGGCTCGAAGTAGCCCGCGGTATTCAGCAACATGACGGGCTTGTCGGACTGACCAAGCTGTCGCCAGGCCACCACTTCAAGCAGCTCGTCGAGAGTGCCGATGCCGCCCGGCAGGGCCAGAAAAGCATCCGCAAGCTGCATCATCGAAGCCTTGCGTTCAAACAGGCTGCCGACATGCTCCATCCTGTGCAGTCCGGGATGGACGATTTCCTTTTGATCGAGGGAGGTGGGCAGCACTCCCGTGACCTCCGCCCCGGCCGCCAGTGCGGCATCCGCCACGATACCCATGAGCCCGACCTGCCCCCCGCCATAGACGAGGCCCCAGCCCGCGCGGCCGAGACCCTGTCCCACGGCCGCTGCGGCCTCGGCATATTCGGCGCGCAGGCCCCTGCGGGCACCGCAGAACACGCACAAGCGCTTCATGGTGGCGGAGTCGCAGGCCCGGGTGTGGCCTCCGGCGCCGCGATCCACAACAACTCACCACTGGCGATGCGCCAGCTGCCAGCGGGATCGCGGGCAAGCTGGACGAGACGCCCGGAGCCGCATTCGGCCCCGCACTGGAATTCGAGATAGACGAGCGCCTCGCTCCGCGCCGCGTTGAAGCCGACTCTGGAAAGTCTCACCAGGCCTGCGCTCTGCGGATATCTGCGGAAGAACTGCGTCCACCCCTGCTCCGGCTGGTCACCGCGGAAGAGGGTTTCGCGCACGGTATCGGTCAACAGCACATGCGGGACCCGCGTGCTGAACCCTTCGCCCAGGGTGACCGTGCGCTGGTTCATCAGCGACCAGTCGCGAAGCAGTTCGAGCGAGGTACCGAGATCCTTGGCCCGGGCGTCATCGGCCTGACCCGTCGGCAGTATGCCGGCGGGATCCCCGGTGGTGCTTTCCGCCACCACCACCTGCTGGGCTTCGGGCCCGAGGCCATGGTCGAGCAGGGCCTTGAAGACCACGTATTCCTCGCCCGGCAATGCGGGTGCGGCAATCACTTCCCCGCCCAGCGCGAGGCACAGCACGAGTCTCCAGAGGACACGCTGGCTGAACGAGCGGGGCGATGGAAGCGTCGGCTTTGGCATCTTGGGCGATTGACTTGCGGCACGCGGTGCGGGGTCGGTTAGAATCCGCGCGCTCCATCCCATTACACGGATGCGATCAGGAACCGTCAAGCAGCGAGCCTCAAGCGCCATCCGCCCACGATGTTCTCTCCCACTCCGTCTCGCGTCCTGCGCGGCGCCCGCAGAGGGCTGGTGCGCGCACTGCTGGCTGTCGTGATGACCGGCGCTGCCGGGTCCGCGATGGCGTGGTCCACGCTTCACGACTGGGCCACAGTGGTCTCCACCCAGATCAAGGATCGCCAACCCTTGCCCGTGCTGTCGGCATATGGGGTGGCACTGGACATGGCCGACGCCTACGAGGTCCAGAAGCTCGTGGTGCAAGGCCTTGCCCTGCGCCACAAGGTTGCCGGGTACAAGGCAGGTCTCACAAGACCCAAGGGCCAGGTGCGTTTTGATGTCCGTGAGCCTGTCACCGGGGTGGTGTTTCGCGAAAACATCCTGCGGGGCGCGCCGGTGCTGCTGCGGCGGGAATTCAAGCAGCTCACCATTGCTCCCGGCTTGGGATACGTGTTGCGGACAAAACTTACCGCGCCCCTCGGCGACCCTGACCAGACGACGGCCGTCGTCGCCGCCGTGCTGCCCGTGATCGATTTCTCCAATTTCGATTTCGAGCACCCCGAGGCAGTCATGGGCGCCGACCTGGTGGCGGGTAACACCGCGTCGGCACGGCTTCTGGTGGGCAAGCCCTTCAGTGACGCGGGTCCGGCGAACTTCGACGGCTTGCTGGTGGAGCTCTCACGTGAGGGCACCGTGGTGGATCGCGGGCGCGGGGTCAACGTGATGGGCGGACAGCGGCAAGCCCTGTTCTGGCTCATCAACCGTTTGCTCGCCCAAGGTTGGGAACTGCCAGCGGGAACCTTGCTGGTGACTGGAGGCCTCAGTGACCCGGTCCCGGCTGAGCCGGGCGAGTACAGCGCCCATTTCTGGGATCACGGCACCCTGGAGTTCCGGATCAGGCCCTGAAGGGCCGACTGGCGTTCAGCGCAGGCCGCGATCCCGCACTACCGTGGCCGCAATTTCCTCGATGGAGACGGTGGTCGTATCCAGAAAGGCAATCTTCTCGTTGCGGAACATGGTTTCCGCCAGGGAGACCTCGCGGCGACACTGGGCAAGGGTGGAGTAGGCCCCATGGGGCCGCCGCTCATGCCGGATGCGACTGAGCTGCTCGGGCTGGATGGTGAGGCCGTAAATCTTGTCCCGACAGTTTTCCAGCGCGGGCGGCAGGCGACTGCGCTCAAAATCATCCTCGGTGAGCGGGTAATTGCTCGCTTTAAGCGAGTACTGCATGGCGAGGTAAAGACAGGTCGGAGTCTTGCCGCAGCGGGAAACGCCGACCAGCACCACGTCGGATTCGCTCAGGTCGCGCAGACTGAGGCCGTCATCATGGCTCAGCGTGAAATTGAGCGCGGTGAGCCTGCGCTCATAGGCCGTGACATCGGCCATGCCATGCATGCGCCCGGCTGTGTGCGACGACTCCTGCCCGAGGGCATCTTCCAGCGGTTCGATGAAGGTACCGAACAGGTCGAACACGTGCTCGTTGCTGTTGGCAATGATGTACTGGGTCGCGGGGTCCGTGAGCGTGCTGAAGACCAGAGGTGCGACGCCGTCTTCCTCCCTGGCGGCACGGATGATGTCTGCGGCGTTGCGGGCAGCGACCTGGTTCTTCACGAAGGGCAGGGTGCGCATGTTGAATTGGGTATCCGGGAACTGGGTCAGGAGGCTCTGCCCCAGGGCCTGCACCGTGATTCCCGTGCGATCCGAGACAAAAAAGACACGGCGTTTCATGAATGGCAAGCCTCTGATTTAGCGGAAGGCGGCGAGTCGGTTAGAATCCACGCTTCTTCCGACCCCAGCGAAAACCAGCAGGAATCCGCATGACCGATTATATCGTCAGCCTCGACCAGACCGGTATGGACCAGATCGATCGGGTGGGAGGCAAGAACGCCTCGCTCGGCGAGATGATCCGGCACCTGAGCCGGGCCGGAGTGCGCGTTCCCGGAGGCTTCGCAACGACCTCTCTGGCCTTCCAGGATTTTCTCGATCAGGGGGGACTCGCCGAGCGCATCAAGGCCCGCCTCGAAACGCTCGACACCAATGACGTGATCGCGCTCGCCGCCGCGGGGCGCGAGATTCGGCAATGGGTGGTGGAGACTCCTCTGCAGCCCGCGCTGGAGAAGGCCGTCGATGAAGCCTATGCCGCCATGAGCGCCGGGGCGGGTGAGGGATTTTCGGTAGCGGTGCGCTCCTCGGCCACGGCCGAGGATCTGCCCACCGCTTCCTTTGCCGGCCAGCAGGAAACCTATCTCAACGTCACCGGCATCGCGGAGGTGAAGCGTCGCATCAAGGATGTGTTCGCCTCGCTGTTCAATGACCGTGCAATCTCCTACCGCGTGCACCATGGCTTCGATCATCACAAGGTGGCGCTCTCCGCGGGTATCCAGCGCATGGTGCGCAGTGATATCGGCGCCAGTGGCGTGATGTTCACGCTGGACACCGAATCAGGGTTCCGCGACGTGGTCTTCATCACGGCGAGCTATGGACTGGGTGAGCTGGTGGTGCAGGGAGCGGTCAATCCCGACGAATTCTACGTCTACAAGCCGGGCCTCAAGGCAGGCAGGCCTGCCATTCTTCGCCGCAACCTCGGCAGCAAGCACATGCGCATGGGCTATGCGAACGGCCGCACCGACGGACACTCGGTCGTCACCAGCGAAATGCCGGAGGCGGAGCGGCTGCGGTTCTCCATCACCGATGCGGAGGCCGAGGAGCTTGCACAGCTCGCCATGCTGATCGAGGACCATTACGGAAGACCCATGGATATCGAGTGGGCGAGGGATGGCCTCGATGGCAAGCTTTACGTGGTCCAGGCCCGCCCGGAGACGGTGCAGAGCCGCAACAGCCAGGTGATTGAACGATTCGATCTGCAGCAGCGCGGCCAAGTGCTGGTGGAGGGGCGAAGTATCGGTCAGCGTATCGGTGCCGGCGTCGCGCGCGTGATAACCGATTTGTCCACCATGGCCGACTTGCGCGATGGTGATGTGCTGGTGACGGACATGACGGATCCGGACTGGGAACCGGTGATGAAACGCGCCTCGGCAATCGTGACCAACCGCGGCGGGCGCACCTGTCATGCCGCCATCATTGCGCGCGAACTCGGCGTTCCGGCAGTCGTGGGATGTGGCGACGCCACCTCACGGGTGAAGGATGGTGACGAGGTGACAGTCTCCTGCGCGGAAGGGGATACCGGCTTTGTCTACGCCGGGCGACTGCCTTTCGTCCAACGTGAGATCGAGCTGAATGCCATGCCGGAGATTCCGGTAAAGATCATGATGAACGTGGGTAACCCGGACCGCGCTTTCGCCTTTGCCAACCTGCCCAACCGTGGTGTGGGGCTCGCCCGCCTGGAGTTCATCATCAACCGGATGATTGGCATCCATCCGCGAGCCCTGCTGGAATTCGATTCGCTGCCCGAAGATCTCAAAGCGAGCATCGCACCTCATGTACAGGCCTATGCCTCTCCGCGGGATTTCTTCGTGACCCGCCTGACCGAGGGCATCGCCACCATAGGCGCGGCCTTCGCGCCGCACCCGGTCATCGTGCGCATGTCCGATTTCAAATCCAACGAATACGCCAACCTCATCGGCGGACAGGTCTACGAGCCGCACGAGGAAAATCCCATGCTTGGTTTCCGCGGCGCTTCGCGCTATGTGGCGGACTCCTTCCGGGCGTGCTTCGCGATGGAATGCGAAGCGCTGAAGCGGGTTCGCGACCAGATGGGGCTTACCAACGTGGAAGTGATGGTGCCGTTCGTGCGTACCCCCGATGAGGCGGCGGAAGTGGTGAGCCTGTTGGAACAGCATGGCCTCAAGCGTGGCGAGAACGGGCTGCGGGTCATCATGATGTGCGAGCTGCCCTCGAATGCCTTGCTCGCAGAAGCCTTCCTGCCGCACTTCGATGGATTCTCGATAGGATCCAACGATCTCACCCAGCTCACGCTCGGACTGGATCGCGATTCGGGCCTCGTCGCGCACCTCTTCGACGAGCGCAATGAGGCGGTCAAGTTCCTCATGTCGCGAGCCATCGCGGCCTGTCGCAAGGCAGGCAAGTACATCGGAATCTGCGGACAGGGGCCGTCCGACCACGAGGATCTGGCAGCATGGCTGCTGGCGCAGGGAATCGAGAGCATCTCGCTCAACCCGGACACCGTGGTCGAGACCTGGATCGATCTCGCCAACCGCAAGACCTGAGTTTTGGCGAGCGCAGCGGAGTCGCCCGCTGCTGGCGACTCGCGCAAGGCTGACCTGAACTTTCAGCTCAGGTCGCTGATCCGCATCGAGAGGTCGACCGCGCGCAGATGTTTGGTCAGCGCGCCCACCGAGACGTAGTCCACACCCGTCGCAGCCACTGCGGGCAAATCGTCAAAATCGAAGCCGCCCGAGGCTTCCAGTGGTACCCGGCCCGCGGCAAGCGCCACCGCCTCGCGCATGTCGGTGAGCGCGAAGTTGTCCAGCAGCAGCATGTCCGCGCCCGCCGCGATGGCTTCCTCGATCTGCGCCAGGGTTTCCACCTCCACTTCGATCGGTACCGGAGTGTCGGTTGCGCGCAGGGCCTGGATGGCGGCCATCACACCGCCCGCTGCGCTGATATGGTTTTCCTTGATGAGGATGCCGTCATAGAGGCCCGCACGATGGTTGTATCCGCCGCCGCATTTCACCGCATACTTCTGCGCCCGACGCAGGCCGGGAATGGTCTTTCGGGTATCCAGCAGCCGCGTTGTGGTGCCGGCCAGTTGGGCCACGTAGCGTGCCGTGACGGTCGCCGTACCGGACAGACTTTGCAGGAAGTTGAGCGCGGGCCGTTCGCCGCTGACCAGTGCCCGGGCACTACCCGTGATCTCGCACAGTACCGTGTCAGCCTCGACCTTGGCGCCATCCTCGACCTGCCACTGCACCTGTACAGAGGGATCCACTGCGGCATAGACCGCATCAAACCAGCGCGTGCCACACACGACCGCCGCCTCGCGCACGATGACGCGCGCCCGTGCTCGGCGGCCCGCGGGGATCAGTGCTGCGGTGAGATCCCCGCCACCCAGATCCTCGGCCATGGCCAGCCTGACGTTCTCGGCCAGATCCGCGAAGTAGTCCATCCGGGTGGCGGCGCGATCGAAGCGTGAAGATGACATGCTGGAATCCTGTGCAGGGTGGCCTTTGCCGATGGTGTTGCAGCTGAACGCGCCGGATAATCTGACGATGCGCACTATAGCCCAGGACGCATGAGCCCATGAATGCGTGCTCTCCAGGTTCGCCGTTTACTTGTGGCTGGAATGTGGCCGCTCGCCGCGTTCAATCGCCCAATCAGGACCAGCGTGCAGCGGAGGCGAAGATAGACATGATCGTGGTGCACGCGATCAGCCTGCCGCCGGGCGAGTTCGGCGGGGACTGCGTCGATGCGTTGTTCATGAACTCACTCGACCCATCCCATCACCCGGCATTCGCCGGACTGGATGAATTGCGGGTCTCCGCCCACTTTCTCATCGATCGTGCAGGCGCGCTCACCCAGTATGTCCCGGTTGAGGCCCGTGCCTGGCACGCGGGAATTTCCTCATTCGGGGGAGTGACGGCGTGCAACCACCGTTCCATCGGTATCGAGCTGGAGGGGACAGATGACGTTCCTTTCACCGAGGCCCAATACCACTCGCTCGAAGCGCTTTGTGCCGCCTTGATGCTGGAGTACCCGGACATCACGTTGGCGCGCATCGTCGGCCATGTGGACATCGCTCCTGGTCGCAAGACCGACCCCGGCCCCTGCTTCGACTGGATCAGGTTGCGGGCAGGCGTCAGGGCGCGACGAGTCTCTGCGTCCTCAGAGGGCTGAGTCCGGTCAGGACCAGAGGCTGAGCAGGGTTTCCGCCGACACCAGCCGGTTGGCTGATGGCTCGCAAAGGTAGACCAGATCGCCTTCATACCAGTCGCCGAGCACCACCCGTTCACCGGGCGCGCCATCGAGATCGAACTGGTGGATGGCGGGCCTGTGGGTGTGCCCGTGAATCAGGCGCCGGACGCCCTGCTGCCGCATGACCCGCATGACCTCCGTCTCCTCCGCATCCATGATGTAGTCATCCTTGGCACTCATGGATTGCTGGGTACCGGCGCGGGTCGCGTTCGCGATCCGACGCCGCTCCTCGAGTGGCAGACCGAGGAACTGGGCCTGCCGGGCGGGGGCCCGTACGGTTTCCCGGAATTGCAGATATTGCACGTCGCGCGTGCAGAGCAGATCCCCATGGGTAAGCAGGGTGGCGACACCCGCGAGCTCCACCCGGTGGTAGTCGGGCAGGAGCTCCGCGCCGGTTTCCCCGGCAAAGCGGGATTGCATGAGGAAATCCCGGTTGCCGGTCATCACGGCGAGGTCGACGCCCGCAAGGGTGAGTGAGCGCAGGGCCTGCACCAATTGCCGGTGCAGGACGTCGTCATCATCGTCCCCCGGCCAGAACTCGACGAGATCACCCAGCAGGTAAACCGCGTCCACCCGGCCCGGCGCCCGCGCCAGCAGCTCGAAGAAGCGGGCCGCCTGCGCCGGGCGGCTCGCGCAGAGGTGGAGGTCGGAGGCGAAAAGTGCGCGCGGCATTCCTCAATCAGACCAGAGTGACGCTCGTCATGATGACGGCCTCCGCCGGCACATCCTGCATGTAACCACTGCGGGTGGTGGCGACGCCCTTAATGGCATTCACAACCTCCATGCCGGCGACGACACGGCCGAACACGCAGTAACCCCAGGCATCCGCCGTCTTGGCGCGATGATCAAGGAACAGGTTGTCCGACACATTGATGAAAAACTGGGCCGTGGCCGAGTGCGGATCGTTGGTCCGTGCCATGGCGACCGTGCCGGTGGTGTTGGAGAGGCCGTTGTCGGCCTCGTTCTGCACCGGTGCACGTGTCGGTTTCTGGGACATGTCCTCGGTCAGGCCACCGCCCTGAATCATGAATCCGTTGATCACACGATGAAAAATGGTCCCGCTGTAGAAGTCGTCGGCAACGTATTGCAGGAAATTGGCTACGGTTTCCGGCGCGGCCTTGGCGTCGAGTTCCAGGGTGATGTCACCCTTGTTGGTGGTGATGCGGACTTGAGGTGAGGACATGTGCGGAACGCTCGTGACTGGAATGGCCGCTGATGGTGCGGGATGGCGTGAGGCCGCGCAAGCCGGAGCATGCGCGAGTGTGTCGGGTGGGCCTGCCGCTCCAATTGACCCTGTCCAACCCGCTGCGTATCATGCGGGACCTCTCGTCGGGCAGGTGTCCTGAAGGGTCGGTACGGGGCATAGCGCAGTCTGGTAGCGCACCTGCTTTGGGAGCAGGGGGTCGGGGGTTCGAATCCCTCTGCCCCGACCAAACTTCCCGCCGCGACGACGACAGATTGACCGAGAATTGGACCGGGTTTGAAATGCGCCTGTAGCTCATTCGGATAGAGCATCGGCCTTCTAAGCCGAGGGTAGCAGGTTCGAATCCTGCCAGGCGCACCACCGCAACGCCTGGAAGGGCCGAGCCCGGGGCCGCGGCGAGGACGCAAGTCCGCCGGGACATTTCCGCGAGCTGGATGAAGATTCAATGGCGGGCGTAGCTCAGTTGGTAGAGCACAGGTTTGTGGCACCTGGTGTCGTGGGTTCGATCCCCATCGCTCGCCCCATTCATCTTCGATGATTCCCTGCATGCAGGGCCGTTAGCTCAATTGGTAGAGCAGCTGACTCTTAATCAGTAGGTTGTAGGTTCGAGTCCTACACGGCCCACCAACATCACTCATGGCTGACCTGGCCTGACGTGGCACCCCACGCCGGCGCGCAAACGTGTTCACGTTGACCAAAAAGGGTAGACCCGCGTGAGGCATTCCACTTCCATGCAGGACGTGCCAAACAAGCCACTGGTGGGTTTTCCAGCCGATACCCGGGACGAAGAGGGCTACCTCTACCACTCGATCGGTGACAAATACATGCGCGCAGTGGCCGAGGTCTCACGCTGCGTGCCGGTGATGATTCCCGCCATGGCAGACGTCCTCGACATCGATAGTGTGCTCAAACATCTCGATGGGGTTCTGATGACGGGCGCGGTTTCCAACGTCCACCCGCCGCATTACGGGGAAGTCCCAAGCGCCGACCACGAACCGTACGATGTACTGCGCGACAACCTGAGCCTGGCGCTCATTCGCCGCTGCCTCGTGCGCGAGCTGCCGCTGTTCTGCATTTGTCGTGGCTTTCAGGAATTGAACGTGGCCCTGGGGGGAACCCTCGAGACCGAACTCCAGCGGCGCGAGGGGCGACTCGACCATCGGGAGCCGGAGTTCGGCGACATGGACGAGCGCTTTCGTGCTACCCATCCGGTGCGAATCGTATCGGGAGGCTTTCTTGCCGGTGTGCTCCAGCGCGAGGAAATCATGGTCAATTCGCTGCACAGGCAGGGAATCGCAAAGCTGGCGGATTCCCTGCAGGTGGAGGCAGTGGCTCCGGATGGCGTGATTGAGGCCGTGAGTGTGCGTGATGTCGCCCATTTCACACTCGGCACACAATGGCACCCGGAGTACAAAGCGCACGCAAATCCTGATTCAGTCCGGCTCTTCACCGCGTTCGGGGATGCGGTGCGGGCGCACCGGCAACGGCGAGCCCCTGCATCCACGTAAAGCCGGGGTTGCCCTTACCCGGCGGGATTACGCCGTCGCCAACGCCAAGCAAGCTGCCGCCATAGTGGCAGGCGATCGACAAACAGCACACCTTCCAGATGATCGATCTCATGTTGGACCACGACGGCATCCATGTCTTCGAGCTGTCGGGAGAATGGGGTGCCGTAGGGATCTTGGGCTTCGATCGTCAGTCGTAGGCAGCGCTTCACCTTGCCTTCCAGTCCAGGAAGGGAGAGGCAACTTTCTTCGACCACCGCCCATAAATGCCGCGCCATGATGCGCGGGTTGATGTAGGCCATCGGCGAGCGGCCTGAACCGGTGGCATCCACCACGATGATGCGCGCATTGCTGCCGGTTTGTGGCGCGGCAAGGCCGATGGCTCGACTTGCGCACAGGGTTTCGACGAGGTCATCCACCTGCTTGCGCAGAGCAGGGCCGAAGTCAGTGACCGGAACAGCCTTCTCCCGCAGGCGATTGTCGGGGTATTCGAGGACGGGCAGGTGACTCATGACGAAGCCTGCAGGCGGCCAGCATGTGTTTCAGGCAGATGCTTGCGCTGGAGAACGAGCGGCAAGAGGGTCACCGCCGTCAACACCAACAGGGACGCCTCCACGAGATACACCACCACGTATCCATTGGCGTGTGCGGCCGGAAGCACGTCAAGCCGAGGAGCCAAAGTGTCGATCAGATCACGCAGGATGCCGCTGCAGGCCACGCCCGCGCCGGCCGCCGTCGCCTGAACGGCACCCCAGGCGCCAAGCGCCAGACCGGCTTGATTTTCGCGGGCACTCTGCATGGTCGCAGTAAGCGTGCCGTGGCCGAACAGCGCACCGCTGAAGCCAAGGCAGAGGTTTCCGAACAGGAAGAGGGTCGGGGACTGAAGACTGGCCGCCAGGATGACCGACATGAAGGCCGGGATTCCCAGCAGGGCACCGGCAAGCGCCATTCTGAGCGGTGCGCCGCCGCGACCCAGCACGCGCGAAGCGAAAGCAAAGCCCGCCAGTCCGCCGGCGGCCAGCAAGGCTGTCAGTCGCGTGGTGGCCGAGACCTCCATGCCGAGCACCTGTCCGCCGAACGGTTCCAGCAGGATGTCCGCCATGCTGAAGGCGAGTGTACCGAGACCCACGACGAACAGACTCCTCAGCGCGCTGCCGGTGGCCAGGAAGTGTTGCCAGGTGATCTTGAAGGACGGGCGCACGTCCGGCAGGGAAGGCGTGCGCAGGGCCCGGCGCGGCTCCTGCTTCCACAGGGCTATCGCGTTGAGCGCGAGACCGGTGACGGCCGCTGTCTGGATCACCTGCACCAGTCTCCCCGGCGTGAAATCGTCCAGCGCATGCCCGAACAGAAGTGCACTGCCCAGCATTCCGGACAACAGCATCACGTACATCAGGCCGACGACTCGCGGGTGAGAGGATTGCTCTGTGAGATCCGTGGCAAGCGCCAGGCCGACGGTCTGGACCACATGGATTCCTGCGCCCACGAGCAGAAATGCGAGGGCGGCTGAAAGCCGACCAATCCAGGGCGGTGCGTCTGCGGCATGGCCTGCTCCCGCCAGCACCAGCAGCGCGAACGGCATGATGGCGAAACCACCAAACTGGAGCAGGCTGCCCTGCCACAGGAAGGGCACACGCCTCCAGCCCAGCGCGCAGCGATGGTGGTCCGAACGGAAACCTATCAGTGCGCGGAGTGGCGCGAAAAGGACCGGCATGGCGATCATGACGCCAACGAGGCTGGCAGGAACACCAAGCTCGACGATCATGACGCGGTTGAGGGTGCCAACCAGAAGCACCAAGGCCATGCCAACCGAAACCTGGAAGAGGGAAAGCCTGAGCAGGCGCGGGAGCGGCAGGTCTGGCGTCGCCACATCCGCGAAGGGGAGAAAGCGGGGACTGTTGGCAAGCCACAGGCGAAAACGGTTTGCCGGGCTTCTGTTCATTTCAGAACCGTCGTGAGGAGACAGACGGCACCGGCACCTGATTGCTCAGGGCCGGCACTGTCCGGGAACCGCCAGCTTGCGCCAACGGCTCCGGCACTCAACCCCCCTGAAGGAAGGCCGAGAACCAGGTGGTATTGGTCAGCACTGCAAGGTGCACGAGCAGCGAAATCACCAACACGGTGCCCAGGAAAAGCGGCAGGCCGACGGTGGGTTTCACCACGCACCAGATTCTTCCTTGGTTCATCTGTGTGCCCTCCTAACCAAACCACGGGGTGTAGACGTACGCCAGGATATGCGCCACCACGGAGATCGCGAAAAACACGCGCGCTCCATCAATGACGTGCTTGTGCAGCTCCTCCGACTCGCCAATCGTCAAGCCGGTGGGCCAAACCCTGTTCGGATCGTCAAGATCATTAGCCATAGCCATGCCATCCTCCTCAGATAAGCATTTGTCTTCCGCACATGGCGGAGGCCACGCACGGTGCCTGGGCAAGGGATCGCGAAATCCCCATTCCGGGCAGGGTCACTCTAGAAGTGTCAATTTTGAATGTCAAACAAAACTGTAAACAAAAACTGACAATTCGGGATGGGCATCGACACACACGCGTGCGGGCTCCGCATGCTGGGCAACGCATGCCGCGGACGGGTCCTAGGATCTGGAAACTGGGGGCGGGAGGGAAAAGGGGGCGCAGAGCGCCCCCGGAGAAAAGGTCAGCCGGCCCGGCAGAGTGTGGGCAGCCCAAACAGGGAAGAAAGAGGGGCCGAGTTGCGGCTCAAAACTTTCAAGCCCAAGGCTCTCGAGAGCGGGGCTGCTCCCGACTTGAGCAGCTTGAGGCCGAGCGTGGACGACAGCGGGGCTGCACCCTTCCGCAGCAGCTTCAGGCCCAGCAGGCCGGACAAAGGAGCCGCTGCAGCGCCGAGGATCGGAAGCCCGAGGATATCGGACATCGTCAGCGTGTGCGGATACAGGTCGCCCAGGAATCCAGGGCGGGATTTCCGCAGGGCTGGAAGGTAGAACATGTCGGAAAGCGGGGTTGCGCGGTTCATGCGCACTGGCAATGCCAGTGCAGAAGACAGCGGGGCAGCCTCATCCCAGGTTCGGCTCGGCGCAGCAGGCGGCTCCCAACCACTCTCGGTGGGTCCGAAGGCCTCCATGGTCCTGATTGCGAGCCCGGCACTGCCGAATGGTGCGTGCACAACGACCAGTGAGCGGCCTTCGGCGATGCGCTGCGCGTAGATGATTGCGCGCGACCGCAGCACATAACCCGCCATGACACTGTCAGTGATGTCGTCCAGTGACCGATTGTCCGTCGCTTGGGGGGCGGTCACCAGATGCACGCGACCGGGTGCGAATTGGGCGGCATGCAGCGCCGCCACGGCGTTTTGCGCCTGACTTGCACTCGTGAACATGCGGACGATGGGGTCTCTCACGGCGTTCCTCCAGTCATTGAATAGGGGCGGGGGACCTGTTGACGAGGTATGGCGAACGCCCTCCCGCTGGGCGGAACGCGGAACCCCAGCCTACGCCTGTGTTTCCTTGAAGTGAAGTAAAAAAACCCCGTTGACAGGTACGTTTAATCAAATGAGAATGTTTCTCACTAAGATTACACTTTCAAAGGAATCGTCCTCGATGCTCTCGCGTGTTTCCCCCCGTGCGCCCGCTCTGTTGGCGCTAGCCGCAACCGCAGCCTCTCTGCCCGCCCTCGCGGAGACTTCGAAGATCACCGGTCGCCTGCCGACGGTCGAGGTGGTTGGAAGTCCGGACAGGCTACCCGACATTGCGGGTTCGGCCTCGATCATCGATGACAAGGAAATCACGCAGAGCCACGCTTTTACCGTGAATGAGGCCCTGCGCAAGGTTCCGGGGGTGAATGTGCGCGACGAAGAGGGCATAGGCCTGCGCCCCAACATCGGGCTGCGCGGACTCAATCCCACCCGCTCCACCAAGGTGCTGTTGCTGGAGGACGGGCTGCCCCTTGCCTACGCGCCCTATGGCGACAATGCCAGCTACTACCATCCTCCCATCGAGCGTTTCGACAGCATCGAAGTCCTGAAGGGTTCCGAGCAGGTCCTGTTCGGGCCGCAGACCATCGGTGGCGTGCTGAACTACATCACGCCCACCCCGCCAGAAGAATTTGCCGGTCGCGTGAATCTCACCGGCGGCAACCGCGGTTATTTCAACGGCGGGCTCACAGTGGGTGGCAAGGGCATGCTGCTCAATTTCGCGCACAAGCAATCCGATGGCTCGCGAGACAATGAGGATTCCGACATGAATGACGTCGCGCTCAAGGGCGTCTTCAACCTGACTCCAAATCAGGCCATCACTCTCAAGGCCAGCTATTTCGGTGAGGACTCGCTGATGACCTACACCGGGATCACGGATGCCGAGTTGCGCAATTTCGGCTATCGCTACAACCCGTTCGACAACGACGAATTCACGACGGATCGCTGGGGCGCGTCGGCCAGCCACGAGATAGCCTTCAATGAGGCGCTGGTCCTGACGACCAATTTCTACTTCACTCACTTCAATCGCGAATGGTGGCGCCAGGCGAGCACGACCACGGATTCGCAGTGCGGTGCAGGATTCACCAATGCCCGTCTCGCAGGAGAACGCGTGGATCCCGACAGCTGCAACTCCACCCAAGGGCGACTGCGCAGCTACTACACCTACGGTGTCGAGCCTCGGCTGCTCGCAAGCTACACCTTGTTTGGCCTGCAGAATGAATTCCAGACCGGTATCCGCGCCCACTTCGAACAACAGGACCGTGTTCACCTCAACGGAACCGAGCCCACCGTGCGCGGTGGACAGACGCTCGCGGAGGACAACGAGCGCGACGTGGATGCGTACTCCCTGTTTGCGCAAAATCGTTTTTTTCTTGGCAAGTTCACGCTGACCCCGGGTTTTCGCGTGGAGTACATCGAGAACATCCGCGCCAATGGGCTCAACGGCACCGAAGGTAACGACGATGTGGCCGAGGTGATCCCGGGTGTTGGCATGACCTTCAATCCTGTCGATACGCTGACCCTGTTTGGCGGCGTGCATAAAGGCTTCGCCCCCCCCCGTACGGAAGATCTCATCGGTACTTCGGGGCTTCAGGCGACATTCACGGATGTGGATCCCGAGGAGAGCGTGAACGCCGAGATCGGACTCCGTGCCGAGCCGCTGCGCGGAGCACGAATCGAGAGCACCCTTTTCCGCGCCGACTTCGACAACCAGATCATGGTGGGCTCCATCGCAGGCGGCAGCACTCCCCTTGCCCAGGGCGAAACCCTCTACGCGGGTCTGGAGCTATTCCTGCGCCTCGACAGTCATGTCCTGATGAATACTCGGCACAACACCTATGTGCAGACGGCCTACACCTGGTTGCCGACGGCCGAGCATCAGACACCCGTGACGGAAGTTGCCACCGGGGCCATCGTGCAGAATTCACGCGCCGGGCTCAGATTGCCTTACGCTCCAGAACATCTCGCCACGACCACCCTGGGGATCACCTTGGACAACGGCCCGGACCTGCGGCTGGAAGCCGTCTACGTGGGGTCGCAGTATGCGGATTTCGCCAACACGGAAGTCGCCGCCTTCAACGGCAACGGGCAGGTCGGACTGATCAAGTCCAATCTGATTTTCAACGCAGCAGCGACTTATCCTCTGCAGCGTTGGGGCGCCTCGCTTTTCCTGACTGCCAAGAACCTGGCGGATCGAGACTACATTACTGACCGCACCCGCGGGATCCGCGTCGGCATGCCGCTCCTGATCCAGGGCGGTGTCGAGATTGCGTTCTAGTCACACCTTACACCCTCCTGGCGGGATTTCCGCGCCTCGCCCCGTGCGCACGCCGCGCGGGGCGAACTTTCATTCCGCGCCCCGCGTTCCTGTGGCAGCATGACCCTTTCCACGCCCTTGGCGCGAATGGGGAAACTGCACGGTGGACACCAGTCTGGATGACAAGCTCGAGTTTCTCTCGCAGGCATGCGCCTACGGTCACGGCGTTGTCGATGTTGAGGTGATAGAGACCCATCTCTCATGGGTTTTTCTTGCGGGGGAATCGGTCTACAAGTTGAAGAAACCGGTTTTCCGTCTCCCCGTTGATTTCAGCACTTTGGCTGTGCGGAAAGTGCACTGTGAGGCCGAGGTTCGTCTCAACCAGCGCCTTGCCCCCGGGGTGTATCTGGGCATCGTTCCCCTGGTCAGGGTGCCGGATGGTGCCTTGCGACTGGGTACCCCCGATGAGGGGCAGATGGAGGTGGTCGAATGGCTCGTCCATATGCGGCGACTGCATCGCGCCTCCATGCTGGATACGGCGATCGCCAGTGGGGCGGTCCCTCTGGGCGCGCCGGAGGCAATCGGCCAGCGACTTGCCGAATTCTATGGCAGCGCGCGAGAGGTCGCGCCGGAGGGGAGGGAGTACCGCGAACGTCTTGCCGGTGACCTCGATGACAGCGTGAGCGTGTTGATGGACCCCACGTTCGCGTTACGGGACACGCGGATCCGTGGAGTGCTCGGCGCGTTGCGCAGATTCATGGATCGCGAGGCCGTGCTGCTCGAGCAGCGGGTGCGTGATCACAGGATCGTGGAGGGCCATGGCGATCTGAAGCCCGAACATGTGTATCTGTCAGAGCCCCCGTTGATCATCGACTGCCTTGAATTCAGCACTGTCTTGCGCGAACTGGACCCTCTGGACGAGCTTGCCTATCTGGGACTCGAATGTTCGCGACTGGGCGCGGCGTGGGTCGGGGAGCAGGTGCTGCAAAGCTACCGTTCTCATGCTCAGGATGATGCACCGGACCGACTCGTTTCATTCCATCGGGCAGCGCGCGGGCGTCTGCGGGCAAAATTGTGCCTGTGGCATCTTCTCGACTGTCCGGTGTCAGGCTTTGACCACTGGCGGAAGCGAGCCCGCCAGTATCTCGACTTGGCGGAGGCGGCTGCACAGGCTTGCGGCCCTGCGTGAGGCGGAATTCAGCCAAGTGCGTTGAGCGATGCGTCGGTGTGCAAAGCGCGTATGGCATCGGCCAGCAGGGGAGCGACCGGGATCACGCGAATCTTGGCCCCGGCTTCCCGACTGAGGGGGCGCAGGGCGACGGTGTCCGTGACCAGCAATGTCTCCACGGGCATCGCAGTGAGCACCGTCTCGGCCTCGCTGGACAGCATGGCGTGGGTGACGGCCGCAAGGATTCGGCTGGCGCCGGCGGCCACGCAGGCCGCCGCGACGCGCGACAGGCTGATGCCGGAACTCACGAGGTCATCGATTCGGTGGCGCAGGAGCGCGGAAAGATCGTCCGCGCGGCTTCCCGCAGGCGCCTGGGCGCCGTCACCACGGGGCTGCTCGAGGAGCTGCTTTCTCCCGATATCGGTGGCGCCTTCGAGCTCTTTCTCAGCACCTTCGAGCCCGGCGCAGAGTTGCGCACCTTCACGCGACGCGCCACCGAGGAAGAGGGCTACCTGGTCAGCGGCGTGCTCGATCTGTGGATCGGCAAGAAGCGCTTTCGGCTCAACTCCGGGGACAGCTTCCGCATCGTGGACGAGCCATTCCGCTGGTGCAACCCAGGCCGCCAGGATGCCGTGGTGGTGTGGGTGATTTCGCCTCCGACGTACTGAAGGCACGCGTCCCGTCCGACCACCGGGCCACTGGGCACGGGGTCCTGTGCGCTACCCCTTCACCCGCTCGAGCTTCGGGTCGTAGAAGGGCGCCAGCTGCCCGTGCGCGGCATAGCGCTGCCAGCCGATCTCGATCTCGAAGCGCTGGGCAGCGACCCACTCAGGCGTGATCGGCTCGTCGGCCAGTACATAACCCATGCCCAGCGAGGCCTCGAGCCGGTGGCCGTACATGCCCGAGGTGATGCCGCCGCAGCGCCGGCCATTGACCCAGATCGGCTCTTCCTTGTAGAGCAGCCGGTCGGTGTCCTGCAGGCGGAACTGCAGCAGGCGCTTGCGCGGCACACCCGCTTCCTTTTGCCGCAGGAGCGCGTCGCGGCCCAGGAAGGCCTGCGGCTTGTCCCAGGCCACCGCGAACCCCAGCCCGGCCTCCAGCGGTGTATCGGCGATGCTGATGTCGTCGCCCCAGTGGCGATAGGCCTTTTCCATGCGGCAGGCGTTCATGGCGTGCATGCCGGCCAGGCGCAACCCGAAGGCCTCGCCGGCCGCGAGCAGGCGCTCGAACACATGCACCGCGAATTCACCGGGGATGTACAGCTCCCAGCCCAGCTCCCCCACGTAGGTGATGCGGCTGGCCCGAACCTGGGCGTAGCCAATCTCGATTAGCTGCGAGGTGCCGAAGGGAAAGCCCGTGTTGGAAAAGTCGGTGGCTGGAGAGGCGGCCTGCAGCAGCGCGCGGGCGTTCGGGCCCATCACGCCGAGCATCGGGATCCCGGCCGTCTGGTCGCTCAGGAAGCAGTGCCCGGCCTGCTCGACGTGGGCGCGCAGATAGGCGAGGTCGCGCTGGTGAGTGGCTGCGGCGGAGACCACCATGAACTGCTGTTCACCGGTGCGTGTCACGGTGAGGTCGGCCTCGATGCCGCCTTGCTCGTTGAGCCACTGGGTGTAGACGAGCTTGCCCACCGGCACGTCGATGCGATTGGCCGAGATCTTCTCGAGCACGGCCAGGGCATCGCGACCCTCGACCATGAACTTCGTCATGGTGCTCTGGTCGTACAGGGCCACCGTATCGCGCGTCGCGCGGCACTCGGCGGCCGTGTGCTCGAACCAGTTCTGCTTCCCGTAGCTGTAGACGTACTCGGCAGCCGTGCCCGGCGGGGCGAACCAGTTCGGGCGTTCCCACCCGCCAAGCTCGCCGTACACGGCACCGCGAGCCTTCAACGCGTCATGGAAGTGGGTGCGGCGTGCGCCACGCGCTGTCGTGTACTGGTAGAAGGGCCAGTGGGTCTTGTAGAGCAGCCCGAGCGTCTCCACCGTGCGGTCGTGCAGGTACTGCCGGGTGCCCTGGAAGGGGTTCATCCGCCGCACATCCACGTCCACCAGATCCATCGGCGGGCGCCGGTCGCGGATCCATTCGGCCAGCACCTTGCCGGCACCGCCCGAGCTCTGGATGCCGATGGAGTTGAAGCCGCAGGCCACGAAGAGATCCTTCACCTCCGGGGTCTCGCCCAGCAGGTAGCGGTCATCGGGCGTGAAGCTCTCCGGCCCGTTGAACCAGGTCTGGATCCCCACGGTCTCCAGGATCGGCATGCGCCGGGCGGCCTTCTCGAGCACGGGCATGAATTGGTCCATGTCTTCGGGCAGGGTGTCGAAGGCGAAATCCTCCCGGATACCCGCCATGCCCCAGGGCTTGGCCTGGGGCTCGAAGGAGCCCAGCAGGATCTTGCCGGCATCTTCCTTGTAGTAGGCCCATTCATCCTGCATCCGCAGCACCGGCAGGTTGCCGGGCAGGCCCGGGATGTGGTCGGTCACGATGTAGAAGTGCTCGGCGGCATGCAGCGGCAGGTTCGCGCCGTTTCGGCGCCCGAATTCGTGCGACCACATGCCCGCGGCGATGACGACCGTGGACGCGCGGATGTCCCCCTCGTCGGTCACCACGCCGATCGCGCGGCCGCCCTCCTGCAGGATGCGCTGCACCTTCACGCCCTCGAGGATCCTGGCCCCCTTCATGCGTGCGCCCTTCGCGTAGGCCTGCGTCACGTCCACCGGGTTGCACTGGCCGTCCTTGTGGAGGAAGACGCCACCGACCATGCCCTCGGGGTTCAGGTACGGATAGCGCCGGATGATCTCGTCGGTGGAGATCACGTCCACCTCGAGCCCGAAATTGCGTGCCATCGAGGCCTGCCGGGCGAGCTCTTCCATGCGCTCAGGATTCAAGGCCACCGAGATCGAGCCGTTTTGCTTGAAGCCCGTGGCCTGCCCGGTCTCCTGCTCGAGCCGGTAGATGAGGTCGGTGGTGTACTTGGCCAGTTCCGTGAGGTTGCGCGTGGCCCGCAGCTGCCCCACCAGCCCGGCGGCGTGCCAGGTGGTGCCACAGGTGAGCTGCTTGCGCTCCAGCAGCACGACGTCACGAATGCCCAGCTGGGTTAGGTGATAGGCGATGGAGCAGCCGACAACGCCGCCCCCGACGATCACGACTTCAGCCTGCGAGGGCACTCTGGACATGCAGACACTCCATGAAGAAATTGGAGTCTAGATTTTTTCCTCCAGACACGACAGAGGGACTCGGGTTTTCCAGTAGGGCAGGTGAGGCCGGTTCGCCCCGCCTGAGTAAGAGCTTTGCACTTCTTGAAGCGCGCGCAATGCCGGCTTGCGCCCCTGTCGCGAAGCTTGGCGCATGGGGAAGGGCTCACCGCCATCGAGCAGGTGCAAGGCCGGCTGGGTGCTGCTGGCGTTGCTGTGGCTGCTGCTCCTGCTGATCGTCGCCAGCGCGTTCGTCCGCGCCTACTTCGGCCCGGTCACCCCGGACCAGCTCGCCTTTCACCTGCGCCACGGCGGGCTCGAGTACGCCGACCCACGCTTTGTGCAGCGCGCGCTGCGATGGGGCGCGGGCCTGGTGCTGCTGGGGGCGGCGTCCGTGTGGCTGCTGGCGCGCCTGGGGCGCAGCGGCCTTCCGTCCGGTGGGGCGCTCACTCGGGGCACAGGTGGACAGCGTGTATCGGCATGGAGGATATGTTGCGCGTCTGGAGGCCGATGGCCTGCGCGCGGTGTTCGAGTCTCCCGACCGGCTCGAATGTGCCGTCGCGTGACTGCAGGAGCTGCGCAGCCGCCTGCTCGTCGACGGGCGTCCGGGGCTGGAAGGCGGTTTGCAGTGGCAGGCCAGCCTCTGCGAAGGGCAGCTCTCTGCTCCAGGAGCGGGTGAAGACCGCTCAGGTTCGGCGAGCCCGCTTGAGCTTGCCGCTGCACTCTGCGCAGAGGCGCGCAGAATGGAGCTCCTGGTCTCCCGGAGCCTGTTTGCCCGCTTGGGCCCGGCCGCGGCGGGCCTCACGACGCGCGCGGCTCCCGAACCCGGGAGGCGCTCGCCGCGCAGGCACCACCAGGGTGGCGATCCCCCGCCGGCGAGGCCTCGCGCAGCCTAGTGTCGCGTGGCCGGCGGTGCAGCCGGCCCGGCAACTTCCACTGTCTCAGATCCAATCACACTCGCGTGATGCATCACCATGCGCCACACGCCGCTTTCCTTGCGATAGATATTGGTGGTGATGAGAGTGGGGAGTCGCTGTCTGTGCAGCGGCAGGATGATGGTTTCGTGCAGCACATGAACGGCCAGATCCCCCTGTTCGAAGCGGCTCAAGCAGTCGATTTCGAAGCGTCTCGGCAGCTGGGCGCGGAAAATCTCCTGCCAGCTGCTGCGGATGGCCGCAGGTCCGGTCAGCAGGGGTCCCATGGGGTGCACGCAGGAAATGTCCGGGCTCGCGGCCCAGACCGCCATCATCGCGTCCACCTCCCCGCGCTCGAAGGCTTTATAGAAGGCTTCTTCGGCCAGAGCAGGGGAATCCATGAGACGAGTGGCCATGTCGAGCCTCGAGATGGGGCGATGGGGGAGTTTCCTGGCGGCGTCAGCGGCCGACCGGGACGGATTCCACGGGATAGCCTGCTTCGGCGAGTCGCTGCTGCAGGGGGATGTGGTCGAAACCGGGCAGCGCCGCGCCGCCAATCAGTACCGTGGGGACCCTGGCTGCTCCGGAGGGCTTGCGCAAATCGTACTGCAGCGACACATCCCGTTCGACGTCCCGCTCCGAAAAAGGAATTCCCCGCTTTTCCAGCATGAGACGCACCAGGTCGCAGGTTTCACACTCCGGCACCACATACAGCACCACGGGGTGTGTCTTGGCAATTTCCTTCAGTGAAGGGGCTTGTGGGGCTGACGTGCCGCCAAGCCGCCGTGTCCCGACCCGCGTCGAATCCGGGGGGCAGGTATCCCGATAAGACAGCGTCCCGTCGGCATCCCGACATTCCATGATGGTCACGGCCGCAGCGTCCGTGGTCGATGTGGCCAGCGACACCAGGAGGGCCCCTCCCCACAGCACGTGACGGACAGGGCCGGATAACCGCCTCAGCATCGACGGGCCTCCCTCTCCGGCCATTGCGTCCGTGCGTTCATGTCACGGGAGTATAGCATCGGGGCCTCTTCTCCCATCCGCGAAACCAGTGCCTCCGACCACCCGTACACGGGTGCGCGGGGTGTCCAAGCCAGACACCTGCCCCTATAATGCGGCGCGATTGGTTGTGGCCATCCGGCCCGGTTTCTGGACCGTCTGCATCCCTGCTCGCCACCTGTGGGCAACATGCCGGCCTTCGGTGTCGCCGGGGCCCGCACGGCAACCCATGCAGCCGCACCCGTGCGAGAGTGGCGGAATTGGTAGACGCGCTGGTTTTAGGTACCAGTGGGGTGACCCGTGAGAGTTCGAGTCTCTCCTTTCGCACCATCCTGCACGGTTCAGACAAAAACGCCGTGCTTCAACATCACGCAAATGCACCACGCACTAAAAGTACCGAGGATTTATGCAGGTATCGCTTGAGCAGCCCGGTGGGCTGGAACGCCGTCTGAAAATCGAGGTTCCGGAACAACACATCGCCGATCAGGTCCGGAGTCGCCTACAGAGCGTGGCGCGCAACGCGCGCATCGACGGGTTCCGGCCTGGCAAGGCCCCGGCCCGGGTGATCGAACGGCAGTTCGGGCCGCGCGTTCGCGGTGAGGTCATCACTGAAGTGGTGCGCACGGCATTCGTGGAAGCCGTGACCTCGCATCAGCTGCGCCCGGTGGCCGATCCGGTCATCGAACCGCTGGCGACGGACGAAGGCCAGGGTCTGTCCTTCACGGCGACTTTCGAAGTGTTTCCGGAGATCACCCTGGCGCCATTCGAGGAGCTCGACATCGAGAAACCTGAATGCGACGTCACAGATGCCGACCTCGACAAGATGATTCAAGTCCTGCGCGACCAGTCGAGGGAATTCAAGGAGGCCTCGCGTCCTGCCGCGGATGGTGATCGCCTGCAGATGGATTTCGAGGGCACGATGGAAGGCGAGGAGTCCCCGTTCGAGAACGGCAGCGCCAAGGACTTCAACCTCATCCTCGGCCAAGGCCGAATGATCCCGGGTTTCGAGGAAGGACTCACCGGCGCCAGTGCCGGAGACGAGCGCACGCTCAACCTGAAATTTCCGGAGGACTATCACCAGAGCGAACTCGCGGGTCGCGGCGTCACCTTCAAGGTCAAGGTGAACAAGGTCGAAGAGCCCGTGCTGCCGGAACTGGATGATGCATTCTTCGCGCGCTTCGGCGTGGAGGAGGGCGGACTCGAGAAGTTCCGCGCTGAAGTCCGAGCAAACATGGAACGTGAGCGTGATCGCGCCCTGGCCCGCCGCTTCAATGAACAGGTTCTCGAACGCCTGCGTGAGCAGAATTCGCTGGAGCTTCCCAGGGCACTCGTGCGCAGCGAGGCCTTGCGCATGCTGCAGGAAATGCGCCGCACGCTCGCCATGCGCGGCATGGACCCATCGCAATTCGGCGGCGGCGAAGATGCTGCCGGCTTTGAAGGTCCGGCCTCCAACCGGGTGAAACTCGGTCTCATCATGGCCGAGGTCATCAAGCTGGCCGGAATCAAGCCGCAGCCGGCCAAGGTCCGGGAGCGCGTGGAGGCACTGGCGGCCTCCTACGAGCAACCTGAGGCGCTCGTCAAGTGGTATTACGAAGAACCAGGCCGCCTCAGCGACATCGAGGGCCTCTGCATGGAAGAGGATGCGGTAGCCTTCATCATCGAGAAGGCACGGGTCAAACCGGTTTCCCTGTCGTTTGACGACCTTATGAATCCGAGGCAGACTCCGGCTGAATCTGCGAGTGGAGAGGCTTAATTGAGATTGCAAGGCAACAGCGGGATGCAGGAGACACGAGCGCTCAATCTGGTGCCCATGGTGGTCGAACAGACTGCCCGGGGTGAGCGCGCTTACGATATCTACAGTCGCCTGCTGAAGGAGCGTGTGATCTTTCTGGTAGGGCCGGTGGATGACAACGTCGCGAACGTGATCGTGGCGCAGCTCCTCTTCCTCGAATCGGAGAATCCGGACAAGGAAATCCACCTCTACATCAACTCTCCGGGTGGCGTGGTGACCGCGGGCCTCGCCATCTACGACACCATGCAGTTCATCAAGCCGGATGTCAGCACCCTGTGCATCGGGCAGGCGGCAAGCATGGGTGCCCTGCTGCTGTGCGCGGGAGCCGCCGGCAAGCGTTTCAGCCTGCCGCATTCACGGGTGATGATTCACCAGCCCTTGGGCGGGTTCCAGGGGCAGGCCACGGACATCGATATCCATGCCCGTGAGATCCTCAAGGCGCGTGACCGCCTGAACGAAATCCTCTCCAGGCACACCGGCCAGACCGTGGAGCGCGTGGCTGCAGACACGGACCGGGACAACTTCATGAGCGCGGAGGACGCGCGAGCCTATGGCATCATCGATGCCGTGCTGGAGAAGCGCGGTACGGTTGCCGGCGTCGACGGCGCGCGCTGAGTGGATGCCACGCCTGTCGGCATAAGAGTACGTTTGAGTCCGCAGCAGTGAGGATGCGCGAATGAGCGACAGCAAGAATTCCAAAGGTTCGGACGGCGACAGGCTTCTCTACTGCTCCTTCTGCGGCAAGAGCCAGCATGAAGTGCGCAAGCTCATCGCGGGCCCCTCAGTGTTCATCTGCGATGAATGCGTTGAACTCTGCAATGACATCATCCGCGAAGAAATCCAGGAGAAGGCAGGCAGTGCTGGCGGCAGCAAGCTGCCCGTACCGCACGAAATCCGTAACATCCTTGACGAGTATGTCATCGGCCAGGGACACGCCAAGAAAATCCTGGCGGTAGCTGTCTACAACCACTACAAGCGGCTGGAATCCCGGGTCAAGCAGGGAGACGTGGAGCTCGCCAAGAGCAATGTGTTACTCGTGGGCCCCACCGGCAGCGGCAAGACACTGCTGGCCGAGACTTTGGCCCGACTGCTCAACGTGCCGTTCACGATCGCCGATGCCACCACGCTCACCGAAGCCGGCTACGTGGGTGAGGACGTCGAGAACATCATCCAGAAGCTGTTGCAGAAGTGCGATTACGATGTGGAGAAGGCCCAGACCGGCATCGTCTACATCGACGAAATCGACAAGATTTCCCGCAAGTCCGACAACCCCTCCATCACCCGAGACGTCTCTGGTGAAGGTGTACAGCAGGCCCTGCTCAAGCTCATTGAAGGTACGGTGGCTTCCGTGCCACCCCAGGGTGGACGCAAGCATCCCCAGCAGGAATTCCTGCAGGTGGACACCTCCAACATCCTGTTCATCTGCGGCGGCGCGTTCGCCGGACTAGACAAGATCATCCGGGACCGCTCCGAAAAGGGTGGTATCGGTTTCTCCGCAGAGGTGAAGAGCAAGGAAGATCGCCGCACCGCCGGCGAGATGCTCCATCAGGTGGAGCCGGAGGATCTCATCCGCTACGGGCTGATTCCGGAGTTCGTTGGGCGCTTGCCGGTGCTCGCAGTGCTGGATGAACTCCACGAAGAGCAGCTGGTGCAGATCCTCACCGAACCACGCAACGCCCTGACCAAGCAGTACGCCAAGCTGTTCGAGATGGAAGGATGCACGCTCGAATTCCGCGAGGATGCACTCCGGGCGGTGGCGCGCAAGGCGGTGGAACGCAAGACCGGTGCCCGTGGGCTGCGGTCGATTCTCGAGCAGAATCTGCTCGATACCATGTACGATCTGCCGTCGTTGCAGAATGTCTCCAAGGTGGTGGTGGACGAGGCCACCATCACGGGTGAGTCGAAGCCGCTCATCATCTACGAGACCGCCGAGATCCCCAAGGCTGCCTCGGACTGAGACCCCAAGGAGAGGGACCACTGCAAGTGGTCTCTCCTTCCCGGAGCCGCCGGCACCCGAGCCGGCAGCGAATCTGAACCTTCACTTCCGGGATGTGCGCATAGCCGTGGCATCCCTCTACAGGGGCCGTTCCTCAGATGAATGAACGCACCAATCTCCTCCCTCTCTTGCCCTTGCGCGATGTGGTCGTCTATCCCCACATGGTGATTCCGCTGTTCGTGGGCCGGGAGAAATCCGTCAAGGCGCTCGAAAAGGGCATGGAGGAAGCCAAGCAGATCCTGCTCGTCGCACAGAAGAGTGCCGGTGAAGACAACCCCGGCGCCAACGACATCCATCCTGTAGGCACCGTCTCCAATATCCTGCAATTGCTGAGATTGCCGGATGGCACGATCAAGGTCCTCGTGGAGGGCGTGCAGCGGGCCAAGGTCACGACCTTCCATGAGGAGGACACCTGGCAGGCGGCCTCCGTCGAACTGCTGGAACAGCAGCCCATCTCCGAGCGCGAGTCGGAGATCCTCGTGCGCTCGCTGATGGAACACTTCGACCAATACGTGAAGCTGAACAAGAAGGTTCCGCCGGAGATCGTCTCCTCGCTCACCAGCATCGACGATCCCTCCCGGTTGGCGGACACCATCGCCGCGCACCTCGCGATCAAGCTGCATGAGAAGCAGAAGATTCTTGAAATCCTCGATCTCCGTGAGCGTCTGGAGCATCTGGTTTCGGTGATGGAGACCGAAATTGATCTGCTGCAGGTGGAAAAGCGCCTGCGTGGCCGGGTCAAGAAGCAGATGGAGAAAAGCCAGCGCGAGTACTATCTCAACGAGCAGATGAAGGCCATCCAGAGCGAGCTCGGCGAAGGTGAGGATGGAGCCAACGAATTTGACGAGATCGCAACCCGCATCGAGAAGTCGGGTATGCACAAGGAAGCGCGCAAGAAGGCGGAAGGAGAACTGAAGAAGCTGCGCATGATGTCTCCCATGTCGGCCGAGGCGACGGTGGTGCGCAACTACATCGACTGGATTCTGAATGTGCCGTGGAAGGCACGCTCCAAGGTGGGTGTCGACCTCGCCAGGGCCCAGAAGATTCTGGACGAGGACCACTACGGGCTCGAAAAGGTCAAGGAGCGCATCCTTGAGTACCTTGCCGTCCAGCAGCGCGTGAAAAAGATGCGCGGCCCCATCCTTTGCCTGGTTGGCCCGCCGGGCGTGGGCAAGACCTCACTGGGGCGTTCGATCGCGCGCGCCACGAATCGCAAATTCGTTCGCATGTCTTTGGGCGGAGTGCGCGACGAAGCGGAAATCCGCGGGCACCGCCGCACCTATGTTGGCTCGATGCCGGGCAAGATCCTGCAGAACATGTCCAAGGTGGCCACGCGCAATCCGCTGTTCCTGCTCGACGAAGTCGACAAGATGGCCATGGATTTCCGCGGTGATCCGGCGTCTGCCCTGCTCGAGGTGCTGGATCCGGAACAGAATTCCACCTTCAATGACCACTACCTCGAGGTCGACTATGACCTCTCTGAAGTCATGTTCGTCACCACCGCGAACAGCCTGAACATTCCGGCACCGCTGCTCGATCGCATGGAAGTCATCCGCCTCGCCGGCTACACGGAGGACGAGAAGGTTCACATCGCGCAGCGATACCTGATTCCCAAGCAGCGTGAGGCCACCGGGCTGAAAGAGAAGGAGCTGCAAATCAGTGAGGCCGCACTGCGCGACATCGTTCGTTACTACACGCGCGAAGCGGGTGTACGCAGCCTGGAACGCGAAGTTGCAAACCTCTGCCGCAAGGTCGTGAAGCAGGTGCTGGAGAAACCATCGACCAAGACCGTTGCCATCACGCCCAAGGTGCTGGAGAAATTTCTGGGCGTGAAGCGCTTCCGTTTCGGTCAGGCCGAGGACGAGGACCGAGTAGGCCAGGTCACCGGGCTGGCCTGGACGGAAGTCGGTGGTGACTTGCTTACGATAGAGGCCGCCATCGTGCCGGGCAAAGGCAAGGAGACCTACACCGGGCGCCTGGGCGACGTGATGCAGGAGTCGATCAAGGCTGCCATGACCGTGGTCCGGAGCCGGGCGGCCACCTTGGGTATACAACCTGACTTCTACCAAGCCATCGATGTTCATTTTCACGTGCCGGAAGGGGCCACACCGAAGGATGGCCCCAGCGCAGGCGTCGGGATGTGTACCGCGCTGGTGTCCGGTCTGACCGGTATTCCAGTCCGCGGTGACGTCGCGATGACGGGAGAGATCACGCTGCGCGGAGAGGTTCTGCCCATCGGCGGCCTGAAGGAAAAACTGCTGGCTGCCCTGAGAGGGGGTATCAAGACGGTATTGATTCCTCAAGAGAACCAGCGCGAATTGAAGGAAATCCCTGCCAACATCCTGCAAGGACTGAGCATCAAGCCCGTCCGCTGGATCGAGGAGGTGCTGGAAGTGGCATTGCAGAGGATGCCTGAGCCGTTGCCGGCCGACTTCGCCGAAGAGGCCGTGACCAACAAGGAGCAAACGGGCGCAGCGGGCAAGGAGCGGGTGCGCCGACACTGACCGTGTCCCGCCTCGCGGGACATCAAACGAAACAAGAAACCACGGGGAATCGCATGAACAAGACTGAAATGATTGATGCCGTCGCGGGTGCGGCTGATTTGTCCAAGGCTTCTGCCGCGCGCGCAGTCGATGCAGTGACGGATGCCATCCTGGCGGCGCTCGCGAAGGGAGACAACGTCGCGCTGGCCGGCTTCGGTACCTTCACCGTCAAGGACCGCGCTGCCCGCCAGGGACGCAACCCTCGCACCGGGGAGACGATCGAGATCGCGGCCTCGCGATCCGTGGCATTCAAGGCTGGTAAAGCCTTCAAGGATGCCTTAAGCTGATTGGCCCTCGGGTGCTTAGCTCAGCCGGGAGAGCGTCGCCCTTACAAGGCGAAGGTCGTGGGTTCGATCCCCTCAGCACCCACCACCTATGCAGAACATCGGAGTGGTAGTTCAGTTGGTTAGAATACCGGCCTGTCACGCCGGGGGTCGCGGGTTCGAGCCCCGTCCACTCCGCCATCATCAGGGATACCGGACAGGTGCCCAACGCAGCACCGGTCCGGCACCCAATCACCCTTCCCGTCCATGATGTGATGCCGGCCTGTCGCGCGGGACGGCTGTCCCTGCGAGGCGAATCCACGAGGCGCCCAACATGCTTCAATCCATACGCGAGAAAATCCAGGGCATCATCGCCGGGGTCATCATCGCTTTCCTCTGCCTGACCTTCGCCGTGTGGGGCATAGAGTCCTATCTCAATGAAGCGCGCAAGGTGGTGGTGGCCGAGGTTAACGGCGATGAAGTCGAGCTTGCCGAGTATCAGGAATCCTTCCAACGTTTGAGGCAGCGTGCCCAGGCGGAACTCGGAGACGCCTTCGACCCCGCCGTGTGGGCTGAGGCCACCGCCAAACAGCGTGTCCTCGACTTCGTGGTGGACGACAAGGTTCTTGGCCAGGCGCTGGAATCATCCCGGATTCGGGTGGGCATGGAACAAGTTGCCGAATTCCTGCGCAACTCGCCGAATTTCCAGGTGGACGGCAAGTTCTCGACCGAGCGCTATGCGCAGGTCACCAGCATGCTCGGTTTCACCCCACAGGCATTCGAAGCCCAGGCACAGCGGGATCTTGCACTCGAGCAACTCAGAACCGGTGTGGTGGCCTCCGCGTTCATAACCACTGCCGAATTCGAGCAAGTGTCCCGGCTGCAGGCACAGACGCGCACGATTGGACTGGTGACCCTGCAGCCCGCGAATGTCGCTGCCGTGGAGGTAAGCGAAACGGATCTGGAGGACTACTTCAAATCCCACGCGGAGGAATTTCGGATCCCGGATCAGGTCGCGCTGGAATATGCCGAAATCAGGCTCGAGACCCTGATGAAGGAAGTGGCGCTTGCCGAGGGTGACATGGTGGCCTATTACGATTCCCACCAACCCGACTTCACCGTGGAAGAACAGCGGGCAGCGAGCCATATCCTGGTCCAGATGAAAGCTGATGCCTCGCCGGAAGATCTCGCCAAGGCCAAGTCACGCGCTGAGGAACTGCGCGCGATGGTCACGGGAGGCAAGGACTTTGCCGACGTCGCCCGGGAATTTTCTGATGACATCGGGTCTCGCGCCGAAGGCGGTGCGACCGGCCTGTTTGGTAAGGGCGTGATGGCTCCCGAATTCGAACAGGCGGTGTTCACCATGAAGACCGGCGACACCAGTGAGCCTGTCAAGACGGATTTCGGCTACCACGTCATCCGGCTCACGGAGGTCAAACCTGAAGCCGTCACTGCTTATGCCGAAGTCCGCGGGGAAATCGAGCAGCGCTTGCGCAGGGAGAAAGCGGAGGAGATGTACTTCGAAGCCGCAGAGCGTTTCAGCGAAACGATCTACGAATATCCCGATTCCCTGGCCGATGCGGCAGGACAACTTGGGCTCGAGGTCCAGAGTACCAGCAAGCAGGGCAGGGAGCAGATAGTCGCCCAGTTCAATGCTGCCGTGGCCGATGCCGTCTGGGAACCAGAAGTCCTGACCCAGGGCCTGGTCAGCGCGCCGGTGGAAGTTGGTGACGATCGCATCGTCGCGGTGCGCGTGGCGCAGTACGAACCTTCCCGCCTGCCTGAGCTCGCCGCGGTTAAGGATGAGGTTCGGGTACGGATACAGACCGAGCGCAGCCACCAGCAGGTCAGGGAGCGTGGCGAAGCGCTGCTGGCCAAACTTCGCGAAGGGGAGTCGCCCGATAAACTCGTGGCGGCCGAGAAGCTCGAATGGGAGCGGGTGGAGAACGCCAAGCGGGATGACACCCGCCTCAATCGTGCGGTCCTGCGTGGCGCCTTCCGGGCCTCACTTGCCAAGCCGGAAGATCGCGCGCATCTGGGCGTGGAGCTTGGTGATGGCAGCTACGTCGTGATGGAGGTCTCCGGGGTGAAGACCCCGGAGACCCTGCAGGAAGCAGACTCGGCAGCAACTGGTCGCGTCCGCGAGGGGTTGGCCAGGGCAAGAGCGCTTACCGCCTGGCGTGATTTCGTCACAGGCCTGCGTGCCGATGCGCGCATAGAGCTGCACCCCGACCGTCTCTGAATTTACCCGCGGCCCGCCTCCGTGGCGGGCCTTGGGCGGTCGCTCCCTGACCTGATTCCCGCCGCGCTCGACCCGCGGGCTGCGCCCTCTGGCCGTGTGGCTCAGAGCGAGCCCGTCATTCCCATGATGTTGTAGCCGCAATCCACGTAGGTGATTTCTCCGGTGACTGCCGAGGCGAGATCCGAACAGAGGAAGGCCGCAACATTGCCCACCTCTTCGATCGTCACGTTGCGGCGCAGGGGCGCGTTCTTTTCCACATGGTCCAGGAACTTGCGCATGTCCTTGATCCCGGAGGCGGCCAAGGTGCGAATTGGTCCGGCCGAAATCGCGTTCACGCGCACACCCTCGGGCCCCAGACTCTCGGCCATGTAGCGCACGTTCGCTTCGAGGCTGGCCTTGGCCAGTCCCATCACGTTGTAACTCGGCATGGTGCGCACGGCGCCCAGATAGCTCAGTGTGAGCATGGCCCCCTGACGTCCCTGCATCATGGGTCTGGCGGCCTGGCCAAGCGCGGCAAAACTGTAGGAACTCACCTCGTGGGCCACGGAGAAACTCTCGCGCGTGAGTGAGGCCAGATACTCCCCCTGCAAGGCCTCGCGCGGCGCAAAGGCCACGGAGTGAATCAGGATATCGAGATGCTGCCAGTGTTCGCCCAACATTTTGAACACTGCATGGATTTCGTCGTCATTCTGAACCTCGCACGGCAATACCAGCGAGGACCCGCATTCGGCTGCGAACTCTTCCACACGGGACTTCAGTCTTTCGGTCTGGTAGGTGAAAGCGAGTTCGGCCCCCTCACGATGCATGGCCTGGGCAATGCCCCACGCAATCGACTTGTTGCTCGCCACGCCGACGATCAACGCTTTTTTTCCTGCCAAGATGCCCATGAAATCCGCGCTCCGTTCCTGTCATGACCCGATGGTGCCGCGCGTAGGCGCGGAGTCGGCCAGAGTGTACAGTGGGTCTCCATCCTCTGTCCCGTCTCCCCAGGTACGCCGCCCGCAATGGATGTCGATGTCGCGATCCGAGCGTTGTCTGCGCGCCTGGCGAGGAGCCTGCGCCTTCCCATGCGATTGTGCGCAGCATGGGTGGCCACCTTCCTCCTCTTGCCGGTGGCACTACCGCTTGCCGCCAGCGAACCCTGGAATGCGCCTTACGACCGTGCCGACCGCGCTCGCGCCATTCTTTACTCGACGTTTCAGACGCCGCCACGGCATCTGGATCCGGTGTCCTCCTATAGCGAGAACGAGGCCGTATTCACCGGGCAGATCTATGAGCCACCCCTGCAGTACCACTACCTGAAGCGCCCCTACGAACTCGAACCCCTGACGCTGAAAGAGATGCCCGAGGTGGAGTACAGGAATGCCGCAGGGCGACGCTTGGAGGAGCCCGTGGTCGGGGATGAGGTGGCCTCGGTGGTCTACAGGTTGCGTGTGCGCCAGGGCATCCGCTATGCCCCGCATCCCGCGCTCGCCAAGGATGCTGCCGGGCGTTATCACTACCATGCGCTCTCGGCGCAGGAAATTGCCGAGGCCGATGCGCTCGCGGATTTCGCCCACACCGGAACCCGTGAACTGGTTGCCGCGGACTACGTCCATCAGATCAAGCGACTCGCCCACCCTGATTTGCACTCGCCCATTCTCGGGTTCATGGAGCGCTACATCGCGGGCCTCGGGGAGCTTGCAGGGACCCTGCGCGACGCGCGCGCGCGCTCCACGGCTCCGCTCGATCTGACGAAATTTCCACTGGAAGGCGCACGGGTCGTTGACCGTTACACCTTCGAGATTGTGCTGAAAGAGCGATACCCGCAATTCCTCTACTGGCTGGCGATGCCTTTTTTTGCACCGATGCCATGGGAGGCCGATCGATTCCATGATCAACCGGGCATGGCGGAGCGCAACCTGACCCTTGATTGGCACCCGTTGGGGACAGGCCCCTACAGGCTCATCGAGAACAATCCCAATCGCCGCATGGTGCTGGTCCGCAACCCCGAATTTCGGGGCGAGGTCTGGCCTTCGCTGACGGGCGGGAATGGTCCGCTCCTGCCCCGCATCGACGAGGTCCACTTCATGCTGGAGAAGGAGGAAATCCCCGAGTGGAACAAATTCCTCCAGGGCTACTACGACACCTCACCCATTGCGCCTGATGGCTTTGAGCAGGCCATCAGGTTCAACGCGCGGGGCGAACCGGAGATCACGGCGGAAATGGCCGCGAAGGGGACCAGGCTTTCCGTGGCGACGAGAATGTCCATCAGCTATCTCGGCTTCAACATGCTCGACCCGGTCGTCGGTGGAAACAGCCGGCGGGCGCGCCTCCTGCGCCAGGCACTTGCCATCGCCGTGGATTTCGAGGAACTGATCTCGATTTTCGGCAACGGGCGGGGTGTGCCGGCCCAAGGGCCGCTGCCCCCCGGTATCTTTGGTCACCGTGCAGGCAAATCGGGGATCAACGCCAAGGTGTATCGCTGGCAGCATGGCAGGGCGACACGGCGCGCGCTGGAGGACGCGCGGGTCTTGCTGGCTGATGCGGGTTATCCCGGCGGGATGGACCCCGCGACCAACCGCGCGCTGGTGCTGCATCTGGATGCGACTTCCTCAGGCCCCGATACCAAGGCGCTCTTCGGGTGGTATCGCAAGCAATTCGCCAAGCTCGGACTCGACCTCGTGGTTCGCAGCACGGACTACAATCGCTTTCAGGAAAAGATGCAGCAGGGAGATGCCCAGATTTTCACATGGGGGTGGAATGCGGACTACCCGGACCCTGAGAACTTCCTGTTCCTGCTGTACGGGCCCAACGGCAAGGCCAGATACCAGGGAGAGAACGCGGCGAACTACGCCAACCCGGAATTCGATGCGCTCTTCCAACGTATGCGTGATCTGCCCAACAGTCGTGAGCGTCAGGAAGTGATCGACGAGATTGTGACCTTGGTGCGTAACGACAGCCCGTGGCTGTGGGGCTTCCATCCCCAGGCGTACGCGCTGGAACATGCCTGGATGGACGCTGCCGAACCCAATCTGATGGCGCGCAACACCCTGAAATACCGCCAGCTCGACCCGGCCCTGCGGGTGAAGTTGCAGGCGCGCTGGAATCAGCCCGCGCGGGGAGTGGTCTGGTTCCTGGCTGGCTGCATCCTCGGCCTTGGAGCTCTGGTCTTGTGGCGCTTGCGTCAACGCACACGGGCGATGATTTCGTGACGATCTGGTTCCTGCGGCGCTTGGCTTATGTGCTGCCGATTCTTCTCGGCGTGAATCTGCTCACCTTCGCCTTGTTCTTCGTGATCAATTCCCCGGACGACATGGCGCGACGGCACCTCGGTGAGCGGCATGTCACGACTGCGGCAATTGCCGACTGGAAGCGAGCGCACGGATATGATCGACCGGCTTTCATCAATGCCGATCGGAGTGGCACGGCGGTCGTGACCGACACTCTGTTCTTTACCGGTTCGGTCAGACTCTTTTCGCTGGACTTTGGTCGCTCCGATGGCGGCAGACACATTGCCTGGGATATCCGGCAGCGCATGTGGCCCAGCCTTGCCATTGCCCTCCCCGTGTTGATTCTGGAATTGATCATCGCGGTGCCGCTGGGCCTTGCCGTCGCGCTGCTGCGTGGCAGTACGTTCGACCGCGGGCTGACCTTGCTGTGTGTGGCCTCGATGGCCATCTCCAGCCTGTTCTTCATCATCGCGGGGCAGTTCCTGTTCGCCCGACTGCTGCGCTTGATACCGATTTCCGGGTTCGCGGAAGGCTGGGGCGCGATCAAGTTCCTGTTGCTGCCGGTGATGGTCCAGGTGCTGGCTGGTCTCGGCGCCCGGGTGCGCTGGAATCGTACGGTCTTCCTCGAGGAGATCTCGCGTGAACATGTGCGTACGGCGCGCGCCAAGGGTCTGGCGGAAACGCGCATACTCTTCGGGCATGTCCTGCCCAATGCCCTCCTGCCGCTGATCACCACCATCGTCGTGACCTTGCCGGGCCTCTTTCTCGGCAGTCTCATCACGGAATCCTTCTTCGCGATCCCGGGTCTCGGCAGCTACACCATCGACGCCATCCAGAATCAGGATTTCGCCATCGCCAGGACGATGGTCTTCATTGGCTCCCTGCTCTACATCTTGGGCCTGTTGCTGACCGACCTCGCGTATGCGTGGGCCGATCCTCGCATACGCCTGGGCTCAGGCTGAGGTCATGGGCCTCCACTTCCTGCCCACCGACCTGTTGTTCCTCGGCACGCTCATGCTGGGTCTCGTCTACTGCCGGAACGTCGCAAGGGATCCGCTTGCGCGTGCTCGCTGGGCCAAGGTGCTGCGCTCGGTCGGCGGTGGAGTCGCAAGCCTGGTGCTGGCTCTCCATGTCACCGTGGCCGTGCTCGACAGCGTGCGCGTCCAGTCGGAAAATGAGGCGCCACTCACGCTTCTCGACCATCTGCTCACGCCGCTGCGAACCGGTGTCGAGACGACCTACTCGGCGCCTTTTTCCACTCACGCGTATGCGCGCGAGAACCTCGAGAGCGCACCCGGGACATGGGTGCGCGACTATCCCCGCCTGCAATTCGGTGGGCGGCATCTGGTGCACCCGGAAGAAGAAGCGGCAGGTGACATTGCCCGACGCAGCCTGCGTGGCGCCGCGATCGGACTGGCCAGCCTCGGGCTGCTCACCCTGATCATCAATCTCGTCCGCCGCAGGCCGCCTGGTCGCGCCTGGAGACAATGGTTCGAGCCCGCCTGGCGGTGGCACTGGTTCGCGCTCGGTATCCTTTGCCTCGGTGTTGGCATCGTGGGCAACCTGGCGGGCGGTTGGCATGTACTGGGTACGGACAAGGTCGGGCAGGACGTGCTGTATCTGTCCCTGAAGAGTGTACGCACGGGGCTCGTGCTCGCCGTGCTTGCTTCGCTCATCACCTTGCCCATCGCGGTGGTGCTCGGCATCCTCGCCGGCTACCTTCAGGGGTGGGTGGATGATGTGATTCAGTATCTCTATACGACCCTGTCCTCCATTCCCGGGGTCTTGCTGATTGCCGCAGCGGCCTTGTCTCTGGATCTCTTCCTCAGCCGTGAGGTCGGTGCCCTGCACAGTCTCGCCCTGCGCGCCGATCTCCGCCTGCTGGCGCTTTGCGCGGTCCTCGGTCTCACCGGCTGGACCAGCCTGTGCCGCCTTCTGCGCGCGGAGACCATGAAGCTCAGGACGGTGGAATTCATTGCTTCGGCCCAAGCGCTCGGCAGCTCCCCGGGCACGCTGCTGCGTCGGCACCTGCTGCCCAACCTGATGCCGCTGGTGATCATCACCACGGTGCTCGACTTCAGCAGCCTGGTGCTGGCGGAGGCGGTGCTGACCTACATCGACATTGGCGTCGACCCGAGTACCGAGAGCTGGGGCAACATGATCAATGGCGCACGCCTGGAGCTCGCGCGCGAGCCGGTGATCTGGTGGAGCCTGGCCGCTGCGCTGGGGGGCATGTTCGGCCTGGTGCTTGCCGCGAATATCTTCGCCGATACCGTGCGCGATGCCTTCGACCCGCGTCTGGACCCGGCGGCGAGGGGAACCCATGGCCTTGCTTGAAATTTCTGGACTCAAGCTCGTTGCGCACGCGCAAGGTCGCAGCGTCACGGTGGTCGAGTCTCTGGATCTCGGGCTCGCGCAGGGCGAAACCTCCGTGCTCGTCGGGGAATCGGGGAGCGGCAAGTCGCTCACCGCACTGGCAATCGTCCGCCTGCTGCCATCCGCGGTAGAGCTGGCGGAAGGCTCCATCAAGCTCGGGGGGCGCGAGCTGTCGAGTCTGCCGGAACGCGAAATGAATTCGGTGCGCGGCGCGCGCATCGGGTTCGTGTTCCAGGAACCGCAGGCGGCCTTGAACCCGGTGATGGGTATCGGTAACCAGGTCGGTGAGGTACTGGTTCGCCATCGCGGTCTGCGCGGCAGACAGCTGCGCGAAAGGGTGGTCGAACTCCTTGCCGCCGTCGGCATTCCCGAGCCGCACCGACGGCTGGATGATTATCCGCATCAGTTCTCCGGGGGCATGAAGCAGCGGGTGATGATCGCCATTGCACTTGCTGCAGAGCCTGATCTGCTGATTGCCGATGAGCCGACCACTGCGCTCGATGTGTCGACCCAGGCCCAGATTCTCGACCTGCTGCGGGATGAGCAGCGCGCCCGAGGCATGGCCATGTTGTTCATCACGCACGATCTGGCTGTCGCCCATCGTATGGCCGACAGTCTGGTGGTGATGAAGGAAGGCAGGGTGGTCGAGCAGGGCACCCGGGATGCCATCTTCTCGGCGCCGCGGCAGAACTATACGCGACACCTCTTTGCCGTCTCTCCGCGGCTGTCATCGGCGACACTTCCCGCACCACGGATGACCGCCGGAGAGCCTCTGCTTGCCGTGCGTGAACTCGCGGTGCATTTCTCGCAACGTGGTCCCCGCTGGTGGGGACGCAAACGGATTCTCGCAGCAGTCACTGAGGCCAGCCTCGATGTCCACGCTGGCGAGACCGTCGCCGTCGTTGGAGAGTCCGGATCGGGCAAGACCACGCTCGGCCGAGCGCTCCTGCGCCTGCAGCCCGCCGATTCCGGTCGTGTGGCTTTTCTGGGGCGGGACCTCTTTGGCCTGCCCCCGGAATCCCTGCGGCGAGCGCGACGGGAATTGCAGGTGGTCTTCCAGGATCCCTTTGCTTCCATGAACCCGCGCATGACCGTGCAGCAGATCATCGAAGAAGGTCTGGTTGCCCAGGACCTGCTGCTGGCACCGGGTGCGAGGCGCGCGCATGTGGCCCGCCTGTTGGAAAAGGTGGGACTGGATCCCGCCTGCGCCACGCGTTTCCCCCATCAATTCTCCGGTGGCCAGCGTCAGCGCATCAGCATCGCCCGGGCCCTGGCGGTCGAGCCGCGACTGATCGTCTGTGACGAACCCACCAGTGCGCTCGATGTCTCGGTGCAGGCACAAATCCTTGCGCTGCTCAGATCCCTCCAGGAGGAGAGAGGGCTCGCTTACCTGTTCATCACCCACAACCTGGGGGTGGTTGCGCAGCTGGCGCATCGTGTGCTGGTGATGCACCAGGGGCGGATCGTCGAATCCGGCCCGGCACGCGAAGTGCTCTTTCATCCGCGGCAGGACTATACCCGCGCCTTGATCGCCGCCGTCCCGAGCCTGCCTTGATGGATGCGGCCCGATTTCCGGATCTGCGCGGGGATCTGCGTGCCTTGTTCGTGGTGGGCTGGCCACTCATCCTCAACAACCTCTTCAGCATGGGCGTGAACGTGGCGGATACCCTGATGATCGGCCGCCTGGGCGCAACGCCGCTGGCCGCACTTGCAGTGGGTTCCGGGCTCTGGATCGGCATCTTCCTCGGTGGGCTCGGGATTCTGATGGCCCTGGGCCCAACGGTCTCCCATCACTACGGGGCCCAGAAGATGATGGAAATCGGGCATGACACGCGTCAGGCCCTGTGGCTGGCACTGGCAATCTCGGCCCTCGCAATCATTCTCATGCGCCATGTCGCACCGCTGCTGGAGCTCATCGGAATCGCGCCTGAAATCAGGGGGCTTGCCGTGGACTATCTGCGCGCGCTGTCCTGGGGCGTGCCGGGCGCATACTTCTATCATGCGTTACGGCAGATGAATGAAGGGGTGGGGCGCACGGTCCCGATCATGGTGGTGACCGGGCTGACGCTGGTCATCAACGTCTGCCTGAGTTTCGTGCTGGTCTTCGGCAAGTTCGGTCTGGCGCCACTGGGGGTTGAAGGCTGCGGGCTCGGGACGGCACTCAGTTTCTGGTGCATGTTCCTGATGATCCTGGTCCACGTCCGGCGTCATTCCTATTACCAGC
>VGUA01000013.1 GCA_016874535.1 Gammaproteobacteria bacterium | reverse complement strand
GAGTACGTGGACCTCATCCCCGCGCGCCAACAACTGGCGCGCCACCACGCTGCCCACAAAACCTGTGGCGCCGGTGACGAGCAGCTTCATGCGCGGCGTCGGAGCAGCAGGTACTGCCCCAGCACGATGAGGAAAGCCAGCGGCGCACCGATGGAGGCAGCCTTCAGGAAACCGGGCAGCACATCGAACAGTGTCACCAGCGGCAGGAGGTAGAGGATGTCCTCCGCCTCGAAGCCGGCAAAACGCGGCTGCGCGGTGGCCTGCTTGCCGTGGGCGTTCTCGATGAGATTGCGGAGGTGGAATATCCCGGCCACCGCGAGACCGGCGGCGAGGCCCAGCAGTGCGGCCACCTGGCCGAGACTGTCGCGCAGGCCCCATCCGATGCACACGAACAGCCCCACGGTGACCAGGGCATCGGAAGCGAGATCATAGTTGTGGCCAAAACGGCTGGAACGTCCGCTCATGCGGGCAAGTTCGCCATCGGTGTGGTCCAGGAAGTTCGACAGCACGATGACCAGTGCCGCGAGATTGGGCGACTCTCCGCCTGCGAAAAGGGCCGCACCGTACAGGCCAACCATAAGGCGGACCGTCGTCAACACGTTCGGGCTCACCGAGGTGTGGCAAAGCGGGCGCACGAGAGCCGCGGCGAGGCGGGCATCCCAGGGCTTGGAAGAAGCGGAGCTCATCGTGATGTGACCTCGGAAAACAGTCCGGGCGCATTCTCCATCAACAAGGCGGCGCTGCTAAGCATGTGCAGGCTGCGGCGGTACCAGAGGGCCAGTTGGCACAGGCTCGGCAATTCCCAAGGCCGCCGCGCCAGCGCCCGCAAAGTCGCGCGTGTGGCCTCATCCGGATTGTCCATGCCGGCGAGCGCACTGACCGGCAGATTGCTGCCTGCCGGGTCAAGCACGGCACGCAGGGCAATGAACGGCAATCCTTCGTCACGCGCAACGCGCGCGATGGCCGCGGACTCCATGTCCACCACCGTACATTCATGGGCCACGTGCAGAGCTGACTTGCGGTCTCGGGTGGTAACCGCCATTCCAGTGGTAAGTCCTGCACCGGTCACTGCGCGCAGCGGCTTGAGGATTTCCCCAAGGCGCGCGACAAGTTTCGGTCGCGCCTCAAAGTACTGGCCGGTGGTGGCGTCGACGATGCGTGTGCAGATCACCAGTGTCCCGGGCTTGAGAGCCGGATCGAGTCCGCCGGCGGTGCCCCAGGACATGAGCAAGGATGCCTGGCCGGATGTCGCGACTGACTGCGCAGCATGCATGGCGGCGGAATCCCCCACGCCGGCAAGTACGGTATGGCAGCGCTTGGCGAGAGGCTCACACGAATTCAGCTCAGCCGGCATGGCCGCCAGGATGACGGGCTTGCGCGAGGCTTTCGCGCCCGCGCCGTGACTGTGCGGGGCGGCGGGCTTCACAGGGCGTGAAGGGCTTCCATGCCTTCGATGAAGGTGGGGCCGCGCGGTATCACGCGGCGATGGGGCAGGCCGCGGGCCGCCAGGGCAAACAACCCTCGCAGCAAGGGGTCCCGCGCGGCACAGGTGCTGGTTGCGAGCACTGTGGCCTTGACCGCCCGGCGGGAAATCTTGACCTGCTGGCCATCAACGAAGTCGGGATGCTGGTCGAGTTTGCGCAGGGTCAGGACGGCCATGCCCAGCGCCCACAGACAGAATTTGCGCATGCCCGATTCGCGCGCAGGGATATGCAGGGTGTAGTCGAGGGCATTGCGCAGGTGTCCATGAGTGATGCCAATGAGCGCGCGTATGCCCTCGTTGAAGGCGCTTCCGCCCTGGCCGGGAGTCACCAGACTCAGGGTGATGCCGCGTGGCTCGAATTCACTGCGCGGGAGCCAGCAAGCGCCGCGTGCGCGATCCTCCCAGATGTCCTTGAGTATGTTGGTCATCTGCAGGCCTTGGCCAAAGGATACGGCCAAGGGCATCAGCAGCTCGCGCTTGTCGCGCATCTCCGGGCAGAAATCGCAGAAGAGTTCGGTGAGCATTTCTCCCACCACCCCGGCGACGTAATAGCAATAGCGATCCATCGCGATCTGGTCCGGCACGCCATCGAGCGTTTCCTGACCCTGATAGTGCACCATGCCGTCGATCATGACGCGTACGCAGCGGGCGAGAGCGCGCTGCTGTCCGGCGCCCAGCGAGTGTGTCACGCGCAAGACCTGGGGGGTGTGGGCGATGAGATCCCGTTCGGCCGGGGAGTTGTGAGGAGCAAGCCTCGGTGCGAGGTCCGCGGCAAAACCGGCACTGTCGTCTTCACCGGTCACGCCGCGAAGGAAGCGCGCGGAGTATTCGCGTTTCTGCTCGAAACTCAGTTCCGCATCGTCCTCAATCGTGTCGGCGATGCGGCAGAGCAGGTAGCCATTGGCCACTGCGCGATACAGCGCCGGCGGGAGCACGGGAATGGTGAGAGCGAAAGTGCGGGAAACGCCCTGAAGGATATGCGCCTGGTAGGCGTCGTCGGCAGATATTGTCACGCTTGCCTCGGCGCGCCCGACGAAACTTCGCCGACGCCCGCTCCAGGCCTGCGGCCTGCAGCGCCCCGGGGAGTGGTCTCATCCTGGACAGCGGGATTATAAAGTTGGTCGGGGTGACAGGATTCGAACCTACGACCCCTGCCTCCCGAAGGCAGTGCTCTACCAGACTGAGCTACACCCCGACGAATCATCTTCAGCGCGAGAAACCAGACTGACCGGTGTTCAGTACTGGCGCTGGACCGCGAACCGCGCAAGCCCCGACAGCACGTCCCGGAATTCCGAGGGTGGTATCGCAACCAGCGCGGCATCAGCTTCAGCGGCCTCCCGCTCAGCGAGCGCGAGAGTGTATGTGATGGCACCTGTCGATTCAATTGCCGCGCGGATCTCCGGCAGCTGCTCCCGACCTCCCTTCTCGATCGCTGTCCTGATGAGCTCTGATTCGGCCGCATTCCCGTTCCACAGCGCGTACAACAAGGGCAGGGTTGGTTTGCCCTCAGCGAGATCGTCCCCCAGATTCTTGCCCAGCGTGGCGCTGTCCGATTGGTAATCGAGTGCGTCATCCACCAATTGGAAGGCTGTTCCGAGATGTCTGCCGTAGGCCGCCAGCGCCTGCTGCCGTTCAAGTGAGCCGCTCGCGACGACCACGCCGAGCTGGGCTGCCGCTTCAAACAGTCGCGCCGTCTTGTAGCGGATGGTATCGAGATAACGCTGTTCGGTGATGTCCGGATCGTGGCAGTTGGCGAGCTGCATCACTTCGCCCTCGGCGATGATGTTGGTGGCATCCGCCATGATCTCGAGCACCCGCAGGTCGCTGAGAGCCACCATCATCTGGAAGGCCCGGGAATAGAGGAAGTCCCCGACCAGCACGCTCGCCTCGTTGCCCCACAGGGAATTGGCCGTTTCCCGGCCACGTCGCAGGCGCGAATCGTCCACCACATCGTCATGCAGCAGGGTGGCGGTATGGACCAGTTCAATGATGGCGGCGACCTCAACATGCCGGTCACCGTTGTAGCCCAGTGCACGGGCCGCCAGCAGGGACAGCGCCGGGCGGAGGCGCTTGCCGCCCCCTCCGATGATGTAGGCGCCAAGCTGGTTGATCAGAACCACCTCGGACTGGAGGCTGGCCTGGAGGCGGCGATCGACCGCGGTCATGTCGCCACCAATCAGGGCCCGGAGCTGGTTCAAGGTGGAGTCGGAATTCTGGGGGTCCAAGAGCATTTCCTGTCTGCAGAACAGCGCATCCGTCTCCCGAGTCTTGCCTGGGGCAGGGAGAGCCGATTAGAATCGCGGGCCCCTTCGCGCCCGACGCGCAAGATTACTTCAAGAGTTCCAAGCAATGCACGCCATCATCCGGACCGGCGGTAAACAATACCGCGTAGCCGAGGGCCAGACCCTCCGCGTTGAATCACTGCCCGTCAACCCCGGCGATTCCATCGAGCTCGGGGACGTCCTCATGATCAGCGACGCCGGCCAGACCCTGGTCGGAACGCCGCTGCTCGCGGGCGCCAAGGTCGTGGCGACGGTAGTCGCCAACGGACGGGGCGAAAAGATTCGCATCGTGAAATTCCGCCGTCGCAAGCACCATCGCAAGCAGATGGGCCATCGCCAGAATTTCACCCAGCTCGAAATCAACAGTATCGTGAAAGGATAATCGCCATGGCACACAAGAAAGCCGGAGGCAGTACTCGCAACGGTCGCGACTCACAGGCCAAGCGCTTGGGCGTCAAGCGGTTCGGCGGCGAGCTCGTGGACGCGGGCAACATCATCGTTCGCCAGCGTGGAACCCGTTTCCATGCCGGCCCGGGCGTTGATTGCGGTCGCGATCACACCCTGTTCGCTGTCGTCGAGGGGCGCGTGCAGTTCCTGACCAAGGGACTGGACGGCCGCAAGTACGTCAGCGTGGTTCCCGCCTGAAGCGCGGCTGTACAGCCTGAGCGCATCGAAACCCCGTCGTTGAAGGGGTTTTTTGTTTGAATCGCCCGGCCCCGACATGAAATTCATCGATGAGGCATTCATAACCGTCCATTCCGGCAAAGGCGGAGACGGCTGCCTGAGTTTCAGGCGCGAAAAGTTCATCGAGTACGGCGGGCCTGATGGTGGTGATGGTGGGGATGGAGGCAACGTCTTCATCGTGGCCTCCGCGCGCCTCAATACCCTCATCGACTTCCGGCACAAACGCAGCTTCAAGGCAGGCAACGGCCAGCCCGGAGCTGGCCGCGACCGCATTGGCCCTTCGGGTGACGATCTCGAGATCCCGGTGCCCGTGGGTACCCTCGTGCGCGATCAGGAATCCGGCGAACTGCTGGGCGATCTCGACCGCGATGGCAGCCGCATTCTGGTCGCCAAAGGCGGATTCCATGGCTTCGGCAACGCCCATTTCAAGAGCAGTACCAACCGCGCACCCCGCAGGATCACCAAAGGCATGCCGGCCGAGAGCCGACGCCTGACCCTGGAGTTGCGCCTGCTCGCCGATGTGGGCCTGCTCGGCCTGCCCAACGCGGGCAAGTCGACCTTCATCAGTCGAGTGTCTGCAGCACGGCCCAAGGTGGCCGATTATCCGTTCACCACGCTCCACCCGGTTCTGGGCGTCGTGTCACTGGGGCCTGATCGCAGTTTCGTGATCGCGGACATCCCCGGCATCATCGATGGCGCGGCCGAAGGCGCTGGCCTAGGCCTGCAGTTTCTCCGGCATGTGGAACGGACGAGGATTCTGCTGCATGTGCTGGACGTCTCCATGACCGACCCGGAACGCGACGCGGTCAAGGATTTCGCCACGGTGGGACGGGAACTGCGCAAGCACAGTCGGACCCTTGGTTCGCGCGAGCGTTGGCTGGTGCTCAACAAGCTCGACCTGCTGAGCCCTGAGGACCGCGCGCAGGATTGGCAGAAGTTTGCACGCAAGCTGCGCTGGAAAGGGCCCGTGTACACCATTTCGGGAGCTACTGGAGAGGGCTGCCAGGCACTCGTCGAAGCCCTGGAGCGGCGCCTCCGCGAGATTCAGGAGGAGGCTCTGGAACGGGCCGCAGGCGGAGCGCGCTGAACCGTGGTTAATCAGGACATGGGGGATCAGGGATCCATGCCGCCGACGGCGGCCGATGCCCGGCGCTGGGTAGTCAAGATTGGCTCGGCCCTGACCACCCGCCAAGGCGCCGGCCTGGATGCCGATGGCATCCATGATTGGGCAGCGCAGGTGGCCACCATCCGCCGCGCCGGACACGAGATAGTCATCGTGACCTCAGGCGCGGTGGCGGAGGGCGCGGTGCGCCTCGGCTGGCGGGAACGTCCGCACGCGCTCAATCAGCTGCAGGCGGCCGCCGCAGTGGGGCAGATGGGTCTGGTACGCGTGTGGGAACAAGCATTCCAGGCTCAGGGCTGCGTGGCGGCGCAGATCCTGCTCACTCACGACGACGTCGCAAGTCGCGAGCGCTATCTCAATGCGCGAAGCACCTTGTCCACTCTGTTGGGTTATGGCGTGATTCCGGTCATCAACGAGAATGACACCGTGGCCACCGAAGAAATCAAGCTGGGTGACAATGACACCTTGGCCGGTCTCGTCAGTAACCTGATAGAGGCTGACCTCATGGTCATCCTGACCGACCAGGTGGGGCTGATGACAGCCGATCCCCGCCACGACTCGCATGCTGAACTCATTTCCCGCGCCAATCTCGACGATCCCGACCTGCTCAGGATTGCTGGTGACGGAGGCGAGTGGGGCAGGGGGGGCATGCGCACCAAGATCACCGCAGCACGGCTGGCTGCGCGTTCCGCGACATCCACGGTGATCGCCAGCGGCCGTCGGCCCGGCGTTCTGGTGGACCTCGCGCAAGGCGTCCCCGTTGGAACTTTCCTGGCCGCTCCACCCGCCAAACTGGCAGCGCGCAAACAATGGCTGGGCAGCACACTCCACGCCAAGGGGAGATTGTTTCTCGACGAGGGCGCGTGCCGGGTACTGCGTGAAGAGGGCCGCAGCCTGCTACCCGTGGGTGTGCTCAGGGTGGAAGGCGATTTCCTGCGAGGGGAACTCGTGGCGTGCGTGGACCCGCAAGGACGTGAGATCGCTCGTGGATTGACCAACTATGGCGCGCGCGAGGTGGAGTCGATCAAGGGGATGCCCAGCACCCGAATCGAGGAAGTCCTGGGATATGCGCAGGAGCCCGAACTGATTCACCGCGACAATCTCGCGGTGTTGTGACGGAGAAAGTGATGTTCTGGCCCGCTCGTCCACGCAGCACTGACGCGCTGCGTGGGGCAGACTGGTCACGCCATCGCGAGGATGCGGGCGTTCAGACGGGATTTGTGGCGGGCAGCCTTGTTCTTGTGGACAAGGGCGGTCTTGGTCATGCGATCGATCACGGGCACGGCCGCCGCGTATGCGGCCTTGGCAGCGGCCTTGTCGCCGGACTCTATGGCCTTGATGACCTGCTTCAGGCGCGTGCGGAACTGGGACTCGCGGCTGGCGTTGTGCAGGCGCCGCCGCTCGGACTGTTTGGCACGCTTGCGTGCCTGGGCGGTATTGGCCAATGTAGGCTCCGTCGAACTTGGAATAAAAGGGGCCGAAATATGCTCGGTCGGGCCTTCAGTGTCAATCCCGAACCTCTTCCGCGGGCTGCGGGCACTCCGGTCTCCATGTCATCCCCGAGGGTCTTGCCCTGAGCCGAAGCCTCTTGCGGTCCACCCTGCTGGTGGGCCAGATGACCTTGATCTCGCGCATCCTCGGGCTGGCCCGCGACGCCGTCATTGCGGGTGTTTACGGGGCCTCTGCCGCCACCGATGCCTTTTTCGTCGCGTTCAAGATTCCCAACCTCTTTCGCCGCTTGTTTGCCGAGGGGGCGTTCGCGCAAGCCTTCGTGCCGGTTCTTGCCGCATGGAAGACCGAGCGATCACCGGCCGAGGTGCGAGAATTGCTCGGCGCGGTCGGCGGCGTGCTCGCAGGCATCCTGCTGTGCCTCACCGCGGTGGGCGTGCTGGCCGCGCCGCTGATCATTGCTCTGGTCGCGCCGGGTTTTCTGGAAGACGGAAGCCGCTACGGACTCAGCGTGACCCTGCTTAGGCTGACCTTCCCGTACCTCTTCTTCATCTCGCTGACGGCCTTTCTCGGTGCCGTGTTGAACACCCACGGCCGCTTCGCGATCCCTGCGATCACGCCAGCCCTGCTCAATGTAGCCTTCATCAGTGCAACACTCTGGCTGGCGCCACGTCTCGCGGAACCGATCATGGCCCTGGCCGCCGGCGTACTCTTGGGCGGCGTGCTCCAATTGGGCCTGCAAGGCGCCGCAGCCTGGCGGGCGGGCCTCCTGCCGCGACCTCGATGGCGGTGGCGTCACGAGGGTGTGCAACGCATCCTGCGCCTCATGCTGCCCGCCATTTTCGGCGTGTCGGTGGCGCAGCTCAATTTTCTTGTCGACACCCTCATCGCCTCTTTCCTCCGCGAGGGAAGCATCTCCTGGCTCTACTTCGCCGATCGCCTGATGGAGTTCCCTCTCGGCATCTTCGGGGTTGCGCTCGGCACCGTGATCCTGCCCACCCTCTCCGTGCATCATGTTCGACAGGACGAGCGGATGTTCTCCCGGACACTGGATTGGGCCTTGCGTCTGGTGCTGGTGATCACCCTGCCCTCGGCGGTGGGCTTGGCCGTGCTGGCGGCGCCAATCATGAGCACCTTGTTCCAGTATGGCCGGATGGGTGGAACGGACGTCCTGATGTCGGCGCAGGCCCTCATGGCTTATGCCTTCGGTCTCAGTGGATTCATCCTCGTGAAGGTGCTTGCTCCCGGCTACTTCTCGCGGCAGGACACACGCACGCCGGTGAAAATCGGGGTGGTCGCGCTGGTGAGCAACCTCATTCTGAACCTTGCGCTGATGGGGCCGCTGCAACACAGCGGTCTCGCGCTGGCCACGTCGCTGGCGGCTTTCGTCAATGCAGGGCTGCTGTTCTGGGGACTGCGGCGGCGCGGTGTCTACACGCCCGAGGCAGGATGGGGATTCTTCATGGTGAGGCTGCTGGCCGCGGCTGCTGGCATGGGGGCAATCCTTCACGCCCTGTGCCAACCCCATGCGGTGTGGGCGTCATGGACGATGGGCGAGCGCATCAGCCATCTGGCGCTCCTGATAGCCGTTGGCATGCTGGTATATGCGGGGCTTTGTCTGTCGCTGGGCTTGAGGAAGTCCCATGTGGCGCAGCCCGTGGCGAGGCTATAATCCTACCCCTCACCCGTGCATCAGGACGACCCAGCCTACATGCAGATCATCCGCGGCCTCCACAATCTGAGACCCGAGCACCGAGGCTGCGTCGCTACCATCGGCAACTTCGACGGAGTGCATCGTGGGCACCAGTCGGTGATCAAGAAACTGCTGCAGCAGGCGCGTCTGCACGGACTGCCGGCCACGGTGGTCGTCTTCGAACCACAGCCCGCGGAATATTTCCGAGGGGATGCCACACCACCACGACTCACCAGCTTGCGCGACAAGTGCCTGCTCCTCGCCCAGTACGGCGTGGATCGCCTGCTGGTACTGCGTTTCGACGCCCAGTTGGCCGCCTTGACCGCAGCCCAGTTCATCGAAGGTGTGCTCGTCGAGGGGCTGGGCATCAGATCGCTCATCATTGGTGATGACTTCAGGTTTGGTTGCGATCGTGGCGGTGATTACTCGACGCTCAAGGACTTCGCGACCAGGCACGGTTTCTCCGTCGATTACACGAGTTCCTTCCTCGCGCTCGACGAGCGTGCGAGCAGCACCCGCGTGCGTGCAGCCCTGCAGGCGGGGGATTTTCGCGCAGCCACCGAACTGCTCGGCCATCCTTTCCGGATCTCCGGTCGCATCGTCCATGGCAACAAGAATGGCCGAGCCATGGGTTTTGCAACCGCCAACCTCAATCTTTCCCGACGACGCTCCCCGCTGCATGGCATCTTTGCGGCGTGGGTGCATGGGCTCCGTCCGGATCCGTGGCCTGGTGTGGCCTACGTCGGCACGCGTCCGATCATCGACGGCGTGAAGTGGGTACTGGAAGTCCACCTGCTGGACTTTGACGAGGATTGCTACGGTCGCCACATCAGCGTCGATTTCATCGAGAAGATCAGAGGGGATCTGCCATTCACCACCTTTGACGCACTTGCTGCGCAGATCCGCATCGATTGTGAGCAGGGCCACAGGATCCTGGCCGGGGTGAACAGACGGGTTGCCTCGTGAGCGCGAGCGCCGGTCCGGTTTTACTCGCCGGCGCTCTGGTGCTGGTCGACCAGGCCACCAAGATTGCAGCGGTGAAATGGCTCACCTATCAGCAGGCCTTGCCTGTCCTGCCCGGCTTCAACCTGACCTTGATGCACAATCCCGGTGCGGCGTTCAGCTTTCTGGCCGATGCGGGCGGCTGGCAGCGCTGGTTCTTCGCGGCCCTCGCGCTGGCCGTGAGTATCTGGCTGGTTTTCCTCATCCGGGCCTCGGCACCCTCGGGCCGGCTATATCGCCTCGGGCTCACCCTCATCCTGGGCGGAGCCGTGGGTAACCTCATCGACCGTCTGCGTCTCGGTTACGTCATCGACTTCGTGGAACTCTACTATCGCGCCTGGTCGTGGCCTGCGTTCAATGTGGCAGATTCGGCAATCACTATCGGCGCAGGGTTTTTCCTGCTGGGAACGCTTGGCTCCACGCAGGCTGACGACGCTGTGAAGGGCTGAAAACGCCGCCTATAATGCGCCCTTGCCCGGCCCGGGCCAGCCAACAGGAACCGACACCCCATGGAAATCCATCTCGCCAATCCCCGAGGTTTTTGCGCCGGCGTCGACCGCGCCATCGGCATCGTGGAGAGAGCCCTGGAGCTCTTCGGCGCTCCGGTTTATGTACGCCATGAAGTGGTTCACAATAAATACGTGGTGGATGGACTGCGTGACAAGGGCGCGGTTTTTGTCGACGAACTCGATGAAGTGCCAGACGATGCAACCGTAATCTTCAGCGCCCATGGTGTGGCCAAGGCCGTGCGCGAGGAAGCCGCGCGCCGCAAGCTGCGGGTCTTCGATGCCATCTGCCCGCTGGTCACGAAAGTCCATATGGAGGTGGGACGCTACCAGCAGGAAGGCCGGGAATGCATCCTCATCGGCCATGCCGGCCACCCGGAGGTGGAGGGCACTCTGGGCCAATACCGCTCACGCAAAGGCAGGGGCGGCATGTATCTGGTCGAATCCGTGGAAGATGTGCAGAAGCTCGAGGTGAAGGATCCGTCCTTCCTCGCTTTTGTCACCCAGACCACGCTTTCCATGGATGACACTGCCGTGGTCATCGATGCCCTGCGCAAGCGTTTCCCGAAGATCGTCGGCCCCAAGAAGGAAGACATCTGCTACGCCACGCAGAATCGTCAGGATGCGGTCAAGACCTTGCTCAAGAATTGCGACCTCATCCTGGTGGTGGGCTCACAGACCAGCTCCAATTCCACTCGCCTCAAGGAGATCGCCGAGAAGCAGGGAATTGCGGCTTATCTCATCGACAATGCGGGCGAGATCCAGCGCGAATGGCTGGAGGGCAAGCGCAGTGTGGGCGTGACCGCCGGGGCCTCGGCGCCGGAGGTGTTGGTGGAGGAAGTGGTGTCCCGTCTCAAAGCCTGGGGTGGCCTGGCTGTCAACGAAGTTCCGGGTATCAAGGAGCAGGTGGTCTTCAGCCTGCCGAGGGAGCTGGTCCGGGCAGGTGATCAGGAGGACGCCGCCTGAGCTCGAGGTGAGAACCGGCGTCAGTCGCACCAGTCTTCGACGCTTTTCCTTGCGGCTGCCGTGCGCTCCGCGCGTTCTTCGTCAGTGATGAAATAGGGCTCACCTGCCGCGTCCAGTGCCTTCAGGCGCGGACGCGTTTCCAACTGGGTCAGCACAGCCTTCGCCTGACGGCAATTCGCTGCGCGCAGCGCCGGATCGTCGGGCAGTCTTTCCACCCCCCCAACCGCCGGACCGGCTTCCGGAACCGGCTGCTGGCCCGCCGGCCTCGCTTCTGGCTTGCTCTCCACCGGCCTGCGCGGCGCTGAGCGGGTGGAGATCTTCTCCGCCTGGACGCCGGGTGGGACCTTCTCGGAAAACACGACCCTGCCGTCTTCATCGGTCCAGCGGTAAACCTCCGCCGCCATTGCCGGCAGGAGTCCCGCCAGTACCCCCATCGCCGGGAGCAGGATGCGCAGGGGGGTGCGACGACTCAACGCCAGCACTCCCTCGCGACTCGCTCGGCATCGCCGCCCGACAGTTCGCCTCCGGCCGTCAGGCCGGCCATGGAGGCGCCGCGAGTTCCACGCGAATTGAGCGTGAGCGAGCCGCAGTCCGGATCCCTGTGAGGAGCCCGTTCACGGGGAATCCGCCGGATGGCGCAGAATTTGACATGAGCGGCGTGCGTGACCGGCGGTTGTCACTGCAAGCCGGGGCACTCGGACCTGCCGTGGGAACCGCCTTGGACTGGAACTTGTCGCCCGTTATACTCGCGACCCCATGGAGTCGACCGAATCTTTGCCCCCGGATCGCGCCCGTATCGCCGAGCTGCTGGAGGAAAAATGCATCCTCCCCACGGTCCAGCGCGTCGAGATAGCCGGGCTGATGCTCGCCGAACCCCATCATCTCTCCGCGGATCAGGTGCTGGCCAGAAGTCGGGCTGCGGGTCTAACCGTGTCCAAGGCCACCGTCTACAACACCCTGGGACTGCTGGTCGAAAAAGGGCTGGTGAGGGAAGTCATCGTGGATTCCACCAAGGTCTTCTACGATTCCAATACGGGGCCGCACCATCACTTCTTCAACGTGGATGATGGCACCCTGACCGATATCTCGCCGGTAAGCCTCCCCGTGGACCGCCTTCCGGCACCCCCGGAAGGGACCGAGACGACGGGAGTCGATATCGTCATCAGGATTCGCAACAAATCCTGAACCTTCGCACGCCGACGTAGCTCAGCTGGTAGAGCAACTGATTCGTAATCAGTAGGTCCGCGGTTCGATTCCGCGCGTCGGCACCATCCAAACCCTTGTGTTCACTGGCCCCAAGCGGTGTAACCCCTTCAATCAAAAAGCATTACCCTCGCGGTTCGCTCTGTGCGAAAGGTATTTTGCGACGAATGGCCTTGCCACAAAGAATTGGGCTGCTAATGGACTGTCCACCATCCGCTAGAACAAGCCGAGGTGGGTCATGGCGGCCTGAGCCAATAAAGGGTTTTCCTGGATGCCTTGGTCGATTCGCACAGACCAAACGAGATGGCGGCAGGTCTGTCGCCTCTCGGCTAGAGACACTGGCGCCTGAGGAACTCGTTGATCACCGCGGCCACGTAGACGGGTGCTTCCTGCTGCGGGTAGTGCCCGGCATTGCGGCACACCGCGAGTTCGGCGTGCGGATACCACTGCAGGAAGGTGTCGCGCGCGGTGGCCTCGGTGAACGGCTCCATATCGAACTCGCCAACGACGACGAGCATCGGCGTGCGGTTGCCGCGCATATCGTCGAGGAAGCCCTGCTCGACGGCACTCTTCAGATACGCGTGATTCGCGAGGCGGTTGCGCGAGGCGCGCTGCTGCCGAATCTTGAAGCGCTCCCACTCGGGCCCGAGCCGATTGCCGGTCAGTGCAGCAAATGCTTGGCCTAACAGCTCATCGCTGTCGATCGAGCCTTCAATCAGCTTGAAACCTTCCGGCGAGAAGCTCAATCCGGACGCCGCGACCGGGGTGGTTAGCACGGCTGACTTGACGCGTGCACCGCCGTCTAGCACGACTCGCTGTGCAAGCATGCCGCTCAGCGAGTGGCCGACTACGTGAAAACGCTGCCAGCCGAGATTATCCGCCAGATGGAGAATATCCGCCGCCGCCTCGCGGGGGGTGTACTCACCGGGCATGTTCTTCGATTCGCCGTAGCCGCGGATTTCCACGAAGGCATAGGTGTAGCGATCAACATCGAAAAACTGGCGCGCGAAGGCCCAGGTATCGCGGCAGCCGTAGAAATCGTGCATGACGATCACGCCATCGGCGCCGCGACCGTAGAGTTCATGACCGAGGATCATCGCGCAACTCTCCAGTAAACTTCTCGAAACGACGCAGGCGGATTGCTGCACCTGAGAATTTAACCGGCATCGAATACCAAGCGAAAGGATCAATCGACATGACCAACAAGCACGAAGTCACCCCCGAATTTCTGGCGCGCTTCACCCAGGCCTGGAACGACCACGACATCGACACCCTGATGGCGCATATGGATGAGGACTGCGAGTTCATGGCCTCCGTGGGCGCAGGTGTCAACGGCGCGCACTGGGTCGGCAGCGAGGAGGTGCGCAAAGGCTTCGCGAGTCTCTGGGACAATTACCCGGACGCGCATTTCACGCCGGTCGGCGAGGACTTCATCACCGGCAACCGCGGCTGCTGTGAATGGATTTTCACCGGCACGCGCCAGAGCGACGGCGCGAAGGTCGAGGCGCGCGGCTGCGACGTCTACACGTTTCGTAACGGCAAGATCGCGATCAAGAACTCGATGCGCAAGCAAAAGCCCTGACCGCGTGCCGACGCGCCCGGTACGGGCACAGGGTCTGGAGCGCCGATGAAGCGCAATTTGCCGCCGCCGGCTCGCCCGGGCAGTTGCGGAAATGCGCTATGGTGTCAGCCTTAGGAACGCTTTCTGCAGAAGTATCCCTTCGAGTAGCTTTTCCCAGGGGTTATTCCGGTAACTATTTGTAAAATAAGGTGCAATTACTGATTCGTAATCAGTAGGTCCGCGGTTCGATTCCGCGCGTCGGCACCATCTCCAGTCAACAAGCGGGAGTCTTCTGATGGCCAAGGGATGCCGGGACTGTGAACGCTGCACAGAATCCCTGTTTTTCAGCCTGATCTGGTGGTTTCCCAACCTGCTGTACAGGATTCTGTTCAGCTGGAACTATGGAATCTTCAAGAAGCACTGTCCCGAGTGCGGGCACTTCATGTCCCAGCATCTGCGCCGTGCGGATGGCTCGCTCAAGGACTGAGCCAACCCTGCCCAACATTCCTCAACTGTTTTTTCGACCCGGCTGTGCGACGTTGCGACCACGCGGGGCTCGCGTCAGCTTGCCAGCCGCTTCTTTCACTTTCTCTTCCAGGCTCCGCTTGTAGCACTCCAGTGCCCGGGTGAGATTTTCATCGCCGGTTGCCAGAATCTGCACGGCGAGCAGCCCCGCGTTGGTCGCGTTGTTGATGGCAACCGTGGCCACCGGCACCCCGGCGGGCATCTGCACAATCGAGAGCAGGGCATCGTTTCCGTTGAGGAGGGTCGCCGCGACAGGCACGCCAATCACCGGCAAGGTGGTGAGTGAAGCGGTCATTCCCGGCAGGTGGGCCGCGCCGCCCGCACCCGCAATGATCACCTTCAGGCCGCGCGCCGCCGCCTGTCGGGCATAGTCGAACATGCGATCCGGCGTGCGATGTGCCGAGACGATTTCCACCTCGTGCGGTACTCCGAACTGGGTGAGCGTGTCTGCCGCGGCCTGCATCACCTGCAGGTCCGAAATACTGCCCATGATGACCCCCACCCGTGGGGGGGCGGCTGTGGTGCCTCTCTTGACTGATGCCTTGCCGCGGGTCTGAGTCACGCCTTGTCCCCCACCACTTTGAGCACCCCACGCAGCGCATTCGCGCGGTGCGTGGCTTCGTCGAGTGTAGCCCCGATCACCGTCACGTGCCCCATTTTCCTGAAACCCTTCACACTGTGCTTGCCATAAAGATGGACAGCCACGCCGGGAGCGTCCCCGGCAGCTTCAAGGCCCTGCATCACGGGTCGGCCGCTGGCTCCCGGTTCACCCAGCAGGTTGAAGCTTGCCGCCGGCTGCACCAGGGTGGTCGGCCCGAGGGGCAGGCCCGCCACCGCGCGCAGGTGCTGCGCGAACTGCGAGGTTGCGCAGGCCTCGATGGTGTAGTGGCCAGAATTGTGTGGCCGGGGTGAAATTTCGTTGATCAGCACCGCGCCATTCCCGTCCAGGAAGAATTCGATGCCGAAGATGCCGACCCCGTCCAGCGCTTCCACGCAGCGAATGGCGAATTCCATGCAGCGGGCGGCCACTGGGGCCGGCACCACGGCGGGTGCCCGGATCAGGTCCAGGATGTTCGCACGGGCGTCAAATTCGGCCTCCACCACCGGATAGGCCGCAATCTCCCCCGAGGCACTGCGCGCCACCATGACAGCAAGCTCCTTGTCGATATCAACCAGACGCTCCGCCAGACATGGCACGGCGAGCATGGGTACCGCATCGTCCTCATTGCGCACGACCTTGACCCCGCGACCGTCGTACCCGTGACGTCGTGCCTTCATGACGCACGGGATCCCGAAGCCCTGCAGCGCCGGAACATCGCCCGCATCCACGGCCACGAAATCGCTGGTCGGCAGGTCGTGGGCTTGCAGAAACCGCTTCTGCTCCAACTTGTCCTGGATGGTTGCGAGGACCTTGGCGGAAGGGGCAACCCGCACACCGCTTTGCTCCAAGGCCTCCAGGCAGCCTGCGCTGACTGCCTCGATGTCCAGAGTCACGACATCCGAGGCCCTGGCCAGCGCCGAGAGTTTCTCCAGGTCGTCGAAATCACCCACGATCTGGGTTGCAAAAGCACTGGCGGGACACTCGGGGGTAGGGTCGAGGACGGTCACGTCCAGACCCAGTGAGGGCGCTGCGTCCGCCATCATGCGCGCGAGCTGGCCGCCACCGACGATGCCGATACGCTGGGCTGGAAACCGGGAGGAGGGGATGGACATGGTGTTCAGGCAGCCGGGAGACGCTGCGCCGCATTCAAACGCCTATCATAAGGCCAACCACGACCAGAAAAAACCCGGCCGCGGGCCTCTTTGCCAGGCTGCATGCCCGGTGCAGCCGGCTTATCATGGAGCCCTCTTCACCGGTCAATCTGGAGCCCCGAATGAGCGCCAACCACAACCGCCCGCTCTCCGATGTGGAGATTCGCGTCAAGGCACTGGAGTCCCTGCTGGTCGAAAAGGGGCTCGTCGACCCTGCTGCCGTTGATGCCCTCATCGACACCTATGAACACAAAGTGGGTCCCCGCAATGGCGCCCACGTGGTAGCCAAGGCTTGGATGGACCCTGCCTACAAGGCGCGCCTGCTCGCCGATGGCACGGCGGCGATTGCCGAGCTCGGTTATTCCGGCATCCAGGGCGAGGACATGGTGGTCATCGAGAGCACGCCCGAGACCCACAATGTCATCGTCTGCACGCTGTGCTCCTGCTATCCCTGGCCCACCCTGGGCCTGCCCCCCGTATGGTTCAAGTCCGCGCCCTATCGCTCCCGCGTGGTGAGTGATCCGCGCGGTGTGCTCAAGGAATTCGGGCTCGAACTGCCCGAAAAAATGCAGGTGCGCGTGTGGGACAGCACTGCCGAGCTGCGCTACATGGTGCTGCCGGAACGCCCGGCCGGCACCGAGGGAATGACGGAGGAGCAACTTGCGGCCCTCGTGACACGAGACTCCATGATTGGGGTCGCGCGCGTCGCGGTCCCCGGCCAGGAAGGAGCACGCACATGAACGGCGTCCATGATCTCGGAGGCATGCACGGCCTCGGCCCCATCGACATCGAGCAGGATGAGCCGGTTTTCCATCATGAGTGGGAACGGCGGGTCTTCGGCATGTTCCTGCCGGTATTCGCCACCGGCGCGTTCAACATCGATGAATTCCGTCACGCGATCGAGCGCATGGGCCCGAAGTATCTGGCGACCTCCTATTACGAACATTGGTTGGCAGCCTTCGAGACCCTGCTGGTTGAGAAAGGGGTCATCTCGGCTGATGAATTCGCAGCCCGCCGCGTAGCGCTCGCCGGAGGAATGAACTGATGGCCATCAATGCTGAACAGGCGCTGGCTGCCACCAAGGTTGGAGCCACTGCACGCGTGGACGCGGCGGTTTTGCCCCGCTTCACGCCGGGGACGCGGGTACGGACCCTCAATCTCAACCCGCCCGGACACATCCGCTTGCCGCGCTACATCCGCGACAAGGAAGGCGTGATCGAGCGCGATCACGGTGTGTTCGTGTTCCCCGACACCCACGCGGCTGGCCTCGGAGAGAAACCGCAACACGTCTATGTGGTGCGCTTCAGTGCGCGCGAGCTCTGGGGACCTCAGGGAGGTGCCAAGGACGAGCTGCTGGTGGATGTGTGGGAAGACTATCTGGAGCCCGGCTGATGGAAACCGGGAGTTGTCCGTCCCTGCCGGATTTCGGTGCCGTACCTGGAATACCTCGTGGCGAAGAAGGCGCGGTGTTTGCGGCGCCCTGGGAAGCCAAGGCTTTCGCCTTGGTGGTGCATCTCCATCAGCGTGGTGCCTTCGCCTGGGCGGATTGGGTGAATACCTTGTCAGCTGAAATCGCGGCAGACCGGGAGCGTGCCACTGAAACACCCTACTACCTGCTGTGGCTTGCTGCGGCAGAGCGACTGGTTGCCAGTCAGGGACTTGTTGCAGAAGAACACCTGCGCGCAACCCGCGAGGCCCTGCACACGGCCCAAGCTCTCGAACACCACCATGATCATGGTCATGATCATCACCATCACGGCGGTCATGGGCATCATGACCATGAGGAACATGGGCACGAAGGGCACGCCCACTGATCAGAGGATTGCCGGCGGCGCAACGCCGTGCTCAGCCTCGCGAACGAATCCGGGTTCCGTGCTCCAGTGCAAGCTGCAATTCTGCCGCCGGAATCCCCTCGGGAAAGTAACATCTGGAGACATGGGCCTGGGCGAGGCTGGCCCCTTCGAGGCGCGCCTCGCGGAAATCGACGCCACGCAAATCGGACATGCGGAAGTAGCAGTCCCGCAGATCGAGGCCTCGGGCATCGAGCTAGCGAAGATCGAGCCGGCTGAGGTCGGCGCCGCGCAGTTCGCAGGTCTCCCCAGCGGCACGACGCCGGTTGAATTCCTCCACCTCGCCCGCTCGCAGCAGGGCGTAAAGCGCGCAATGTTGGATCTGTGGCATGGGTTCGCTCCTCCAGTCGAATTCAGTCGGGGCGCAGACGCTCGAACACGTCTCCAAGCGTGCCGTAATTCATGTATCCCAGTCGTGCCAAGGGACGCAGTGCCCGTTCGTCCACCCGACCATCCACTATCAAGGTGTCGTCGATGTGGATTCCGACGACCGCACCTATGACCACGTGATTCTCGCGCCCATCCGGGGTGGGGGGCAGGTGAATCACTTCGTGGACCGTGCACTCCAGAGCGCCCAAGGCACTCGCCACCCGCGGGGGGCGCACCATGCGCGAGGGAGAACTGGCAATGCCACAGGCAGCAAATTCGTCCACATCCGGCGGATAGGGTTTCGAGCTCGCATTCATGGCGTCCAGATCGTGCTCGCCCACGAGATTGGCGACGAACTCGGGCACTTCGCAGATGTTGCTGTAGGTGTCCTTGCAGGTCCCGGGCCGCGCCGCGTTGGGCGCGAACATCACGTACGGGGGCTCGGCGCACACCAGGTTGAAGTAGGAATAGGGGGCCAGATTGACCACCCCGTCCCGGCTGATCGAGCTGATCCAGCCTATGGGTCGCGGCATGACCAAGGCATTCATCGGGTTATGGCTCAGCGGTGCCGGGCGGAGCCCATCGGCGACGGCGAAAAACATGGGACGGGCTCCGGGTGGCTGCGACAGTGGTCCGAGGTCCGGTAACATAGGGATTCGTCGCACGACGTGTCAAACCGGCCACCATCTACACCCCATGCATTCCGCGGCTCCTGCGCGCGAATCCCGAGAGATTGCCATCCCCATGAATGTCCCCTTTGCCAAGCGTCCTTTCGATCGGGTATCGATGCTCCTGCTGGTCTTCGTGACCAGTACCGTTGCTGCGAACGACCTCGACCTACCAGACGTCTCGCTGGTGGCTGCGGCGACTGAAGCCGGAATGCCGGAACCCTCACCGGGTGAGGTACATGAGTTCACGGGCTCGGTGGCAACGATTCCCTGCAGTCGCTGGGAGGTTCTCGAATCTTCCGATCCCGCTCTGGTGGAGAGCGCGTGCGGGGACTACCGCATGTATTTCAAGCGCGAAGAGCAGATGAATCTGCATCGGGTCACCACTGCGGATGGCAAGGAGCTGGTGCGCTTTGACCCCGCCTATCCATCGCTGCGGTTTCCGCTGGCCGTAGGCAAGCAGTGGCGCAAGGCCTACGCAGGACACTCCCTGCTGGAGGACATTGCATGGCAAGGAGATGTCAGCTGCGAAGTGGCTGATTTCGCGAAAGTGAGCGTGGCGGCCGGAGATCTCGATGCCTTCCGCATCGAGTGCAAGGATCGCTGGAAGGTGGCGGATGCGGAGAGCAGCGTCACCAGCACCACCTGGTACGCGCCTGCGCTTGAGGCCGTCGTGAAGTCAGTCAACTACGAAGACCCGCGCTGGAATACCGAACTCAAGCGTGTCTCGCGCTGAGTCACTGCACTCCGTCGGTCGCACGGCAATGCCGGACAATCGTACCTGGTGGGTGAGCTGCACCCTCCTCGTGTTGCTCACCCTGGGACTGGGCCTGCCGCGCATTGCCAGCGTGCCCCTGGATTCACACGAGATTTTCGTCGCCGGCACCGCCAGGAACATGAGTATCCGCAACGACTGGATACTCCCATGGTTCAACGGCGCGCCGCGCCTGAACAAGCCTCCCATGAGCTACTGGGCGGCGGGCGGAGTCGCGGCCCTCGCGGGTGATCTGCCTGAGGTGGAAGCCTGGCACATCCGACTGGTGTCCGTCCTGGCCGGCTGCATGCTCATGCTGAGCACCCTGGCACTCGGTGCCTTGTTGTTCGATCGAACCACTGCACTGGCCGCAGGTGGGCTCTTGCTCGGAAGCGCAGGCCTCTTCAGCTTCATGCATGATGGTCGGCCGGACATGCTCTATGCCGCCTTCTGCAATCTGATGCTGCTCGGGTTTGCGAAATGCGCCAGCACGCGATCATCTTCCGCGCGGCAGAGACTGTGGTGGTGCGCGCTGGCCTGGGTGGCGTGCGCCACGGCCATTCTCACCAAGGGGCCTCAACTCCCTGTTTTCATGATTCTTGGTGTCGCTTTTTTCCTCTGGCGTAACTGCGATGTCCGATGGAAACCCCTCGCCAGCTTGCACTTCGTGCCCGGGTTGCTGCTGACAGGGCTCCTGTGTGCGCCTTGGTGGTGGGCCTTGGACCAGCGATTGAGCGGTCTGAGTGTGGAGCGGAGCCAACTGGGCGGGAGCTTGCTGGTGCCATCGCTGGCGCATCTGGGCGAGTTCTACTACGCATGGAGGCCACTGCAATTGCTGCTGCCATGGCTTCCGCTCGTGGTGCTTGCAGCAGTTTTCGCCTCGCGCAATCGCGGGGCGCGTGCAGGGTTGGGTTTTCTGTGGACTCCCCTGATTGCCTCGGCACTCGCGCTCAGCCTGGGTCGCCAGTCTCGCTATTTCTATCTCCTGCCTCTGCTTGGGCCGATGACCTTGCTCATTGCCCGGCCGTTGGTCTGTGGTCTTGCTGGCTCGGGTCGATGGGCACTCGGCACAAGCCTCGCGTATCAGGTTCAAGGTCTCCTGCTGCTGGCCTGTGCGGGCTGGGTGATCTCGGCGCGAGGAGATCACGGTCTCTGGATTGCCGTGCTCTTGATTGCCGGTCTGTGTCTTGCCCTTGGCAGTATCCGCATGCTGCGCGAACCCCGTCTCTTGCAGGCAACACTGGCCTTGGCCGTGTTCATGAGCGCTGTCTGGTCCGCAGCGGCCGTGACCGGGCGCCTGTGGGATGAAGAGCGTTACGCGTCACACGCGCTTGCACGCAAGGCGGCGCAGCTTTCGGACAGCGGGATCAGCTTGGCAACCCTCGATGTCAGCCCTACCCTCTATGCGTATTACGCAGCGCGGGATGTGCCGCGGGTCGAGAGCCTGGCTCAACTGCAGACGCTGCTGGATTCGGCGCCTGATGGAATGAGCGCGCTCGTGATCCCTGCCTCACGCCTCGACAGCCTGAAAAAGATCCATGAGGTGGAGACCATCGAGGGATTTGCCCGCCGGGGGGATGGCGAAATGCTGGTGCTGATCAAGCGGACTCAGTCGCCCTGAGCATCACCCGCCCTGGGTCTGGAGTCTAAGGCGCCGCAGGCGCAGGGCGTTCGATATCACCGATACCGAACTCAGGCTCATGGCTACTGCTGCGAACATCGGGGACAGGAGCCAACCGGTGACGGGGTAAAGCGCGCCAGCCGCTAGCGGAATCCCGAGCGCGTTGTACAGAAACGCAAACCCGAGGTTCTGTCGCATGTTGCGACTGGTCGCGCGCGCCAGGCGGCGAGCAACGAGTATGCCCCGCAAATCACCCTTCAGCAGGGTCAGGGCAGCGCTCGCAACCGCCACGTCGGTACCGGTACCCATTGCGATTCCGACATCCGCCTGTGCCAGCGCCGGGGCGTCATTGCTGCCGTCGCCCGCCATCGCGACCACCCGACCCTCGGACTGGTAGCGAGCGACCAGCGCACGTTTGTCTTCCGGCGACATGCCGCCCCGCACCTCAAGCAGAGGCAGATCCGCCGTCATGGCTCTCGTTGCGCGCGGGTCATCCCCGGACGCAACGACGATGCTGAGGCCCTCCGCTCTCAACTGTTCGAGAGTGGCGGCTGCTTCGGGCTTGAGGCTGTCCCGCAGCACGATACTCCCAAGAAGACGGTCACCCAGTGCAACGTGAATGACCGTTGCACCCTGCGCAACGGCGGTATCCAGTGATTCAGTGGCAACAGGGGTGACGATGTTCGCCTCCCGCAGCATGAGGGCATTTCCGGCAGCGCAGGGTGTGCCGTTGACCAGTCCTTTCATACCGCGACCGATGACCGCGGCAAAGCCCGACACTTGAAGAAGCTCCAGACCCTGAGCTCGCGCCTCGCCCACCAGAGCACGCGCGAGCGGGTGTTCACTGCGTTGGCCCAGACTGGCTCCGATGCGCAGTACGTCCTCCGCGTTGGCCTCGGGGCAGGGGATGATATTCACCACGGCCGGTTTGCCGGCTGTCAGTGTGCCCGTCTTGTCGATGACCAGCGTGTCAACCGAATCCAGCCGTTCAATGGCGGCAGCGTCGCGAAAAAGCAGACCGTGGAGCGCACCGAGTCCAGTCGCCACCGTGATGGACATCGGTGTTGCCAGGCCCAGAGCACACGGACAGGCGATGATCAACACAGCCACCCCGTTGACAAGGCCGGCGGACCACCCGGGACCCACCAAGCCCCAGGCGAGGAAACTGGCCAAGGCCACGGCAACGACCACCCAGACAAAGATTCCGGCAACCTTGTCTGCCAGACCCTGCATGGGTGCCTTGGAGCGTTGGGCCTGCGCCACCAGCAGGACGATTTGTGCCAACCGGGTCGAAGCCCCAACCCGCTGCGCTTGCATCAGAAAATTGCCGGTCAGATTGAGCGTCCCGGCGCTGACTGTATCACCGGCCTCACGCAGGGCCGGCAGCGGTTCCCCCGTGAGCATGGATTCATCCACTTCACTGCGACCGTCCAGCACGACACCATCCACTGGAATCTTTGCGCCCGGCCTCACGCGCAATCGGTCACCCACCATCACTTCGGAGAGCGGGACCTCTTCTTCCGATCCGTCCGGCGCCACACGGTGGGCGATCTGGGGCGCGAGTTCCAGCAGCGCACGCAAAGCCTCTCCGGTCCGCGCGCGTGCCCTCAGTTCCAGAATCTGTCCGAGCAGGGTCAGCGTGATGATGACCGCCGTGGCCTCGAAGTAGACACCCTGCGCGCGCCCGCCCGCCGCCGCGGACTGTTCCGGGAACAAGGCCACCAGCAGGCTCCACAAAAAGGCGCTCACTGAACCCATCCCAATCAAAGTCCACATGTTCGGGGAGCGGAGGCGCACGGATTGCAAGCTGCGTTCGAGAATCGGCCGGCCTGACCATCCCATCACAGGCAGCACGAGCAGAAGCTCCACCCAAGGTTGTGGCAATGGCAGTGACAGCGGCGAGCCGTGGCCGACCATCGCGAGGAATGAAACCAGGAGCGTGAAAGGCAAGGCGACGAAAAACCTTTGCCGCATGTCCTCAAGCTCTGCCCGCGCGCCCGTGTCTTCCAAGGTGGGGAGCATCGGTTCCAGACTCATGCCACACAACGGACAGTCACCAAAACGATCGGTGACGATTTCGGGATGCATGGGGCAGGTGTATTGGTCGGCATCCACTGCAGCTTGGGCATGGCCCTCATCGGTCTGCGGCGAGAGGATTCTGGCGAGAAAACGTTCCGGCTCGGCACTGAACTTCTGCAGGCAGCCCGCACAGCAGAATCGCCAGGTTTCGCCATTCAGCGTCAGGACATGGGGTGAATCGGCCTTGACCGCCATGCCGCAGACGGGGTCCTTGAACGCCAGCACATCCTCTGTCGGTGCACTGGTGGAAGTCTTACCGCAGCAGGAAGTGGATCCGGTCATGTAATCACCACTCCGTTCAGAGTGTCTTCACGATAACAGAAATCGTCAGGGGCTCTCTTCTTGCAGGCGCTGCGTGCACCTCGCGCGGGTGCAGCTGGGCTGGAGTGAAAGTGGACTGTCCAGTGTTCCCGGAGGCGCGGGGCGCTCACCGGATTCCGCAGGCCGTGAACCTTGTTCAGTAGATCTGGACCTTCAGGGTATTCGAGTCACGGACATTGCCCCGATGATCCCGAACCCGCGCCAGGAAACTGCGGGTTCCGGTCTTGGTCGGTGCCGTCCAGCGGCAAGTCCAAGGTGCGGAAGTGTCGGTGCAGAGAATCCGTGTGCCCGAAATGAGGAACTCGACCCGCTCCACACCATAGGTCGGCTGGTTGGTCAGTTTCGCCGTGAAGGTGACGTTGCCCCCTCGTACTACGGAGGGCTTGTTGGCGCTGAGCGAGATTTTGGGCAAGCGATGTGATGCAATCGTCACATCAAGGACGGCAGGCTTGCTGCGGTTTCCCGCAGCATCCACGGCAATAGCGAACAGGCGATGCACGCCCGTTGCCACGCCCCAGGTATCCCAGTCGAGTATGTAAGGTGACTTGACGGTCGTTCCCAGCTGCTGGATTGGGCTTTCGCCATCCAGAAAAAATTCCACATGAGCAACACCACTGCCATCGGTGTCATCGGTGGCAGATACGCTCAGCACATTCACACCGCGCAGGATGGCTCCCGGGGCCGGCCCCGACCAACTCACATTGGGGGCTGTGGTGTCTGCGGCGGGGCCATTGCCCGGCAGCCCCACCACATAGGCTGAGGTGATCCCGATCTGGCCATCATCGTCCGTGACCTGAAGCAACAGCCAGTGCGGTCCCGGCCGCGTGAAGGTACAAGTCCCGACGCCCGCCGTTCCGCTGTAGAAACCAGCGGCCCCGCAGTCGATGATGTAACTCGCGATACGGCCATCAGGATCGCTGCTATCCCGCATATCGATGCTCACGGTGAAAGGAACGCGCCCTGAAGTCGCACTGAGCGCGGCCCTGGCTTCCGGCGGAATCTTCGAATTGCTGGTACCAACGGCGATCGTGGCGCTGTAGGTCTGGGACAGGTTGAGCTCGCGGTCCATGGCCTGCGCGCTAACCCGATAGATGCCCGGAGCAGAAAAATAAAGGGTGTTTTCCTCGCTGGTATAACAACAGCTGCCCATCGCGATATTCCCTCCAGCCACCCAGCGCTCCCAAACCACTGGTCCGCCCTCTGGATCGCTGGCGGGGAATCCCAGAACGACCGGTTCATTCACGGCAGCCTGGTCGGGTAGCCTCAGGCTTGCTGTGGGCGGCTATCCTGGGCTGGTCGAGGCCTCCACCGTCACCCAGCGACTGGCAGTCGCGCCACCACCGCGACCATCCGCCACAGACGTGAAGTAAGGCATGGCATAGGCCCTTGCGAGTAGCGGGGCCGCGTAGGGCGTGGTCTGGTGAAAAATCTGCTCTGCCTGCGCACCGACCAACCACGCCGGGCGGTCCACCGGTTGGCCTCGTCCATGGACCACACGCAAGGGGTCGCCATCTGCATCCATCGCATGCACTGAACCCGAAAAGTCGACTCGGGCGCCTGGCATGACTTCGATATTTTCGCCGGGAACCAAGGACGGGAAAGTATTGGGTACCGGGTTATAGGCATAGGCATCGTTGGCCTGGACTTTCGCGTAGTTGAGACGACCTCCGGTAGAGGTCATCAAGGCCTTGCTCTCCTCCAGCGTGTCGTAGCTGTCCGGGTGCAGGAGCAAGTCGCGCGCCTGAGTTGACGTCAGGCCGGGATGGCGAGCGAGCAGAGCAGCAGCAACGCCAGAGACATGCGGTGTGGCCATGGAGGTACCGCTCAACCGACGATAGCCTGAAGCATCGCAATATCTGCACTGGCCCAGACCGGCAGTGGACAGGATCTCGACGCCCGGTGCCGCGATGTCGACGCTGGCTACCCCGTAATTGCTGAAACTTGCGGCCGCGTCCGCGGTGGTGCTCGCCAGCACGGAGATGATTCCCCGGTTGTCGAAGGCCGCGGGATAGGCGGGAGTGAAGTCTGTGTTACTGGCGCTGTTGCCGGCGGCGCAGATGTGCAGGGTTGGGAGTGGCGCTTCCTCGAGTGCAGCCAGCGCATCCTTCAGCGCCTGGCTGTAGGCGGAACCACCCCAGGAATGGTTGGCAACCCGGATATTGACGCCACTGGCCTTGAGTGCCCTGACCAGTTCAAGTCCAGCGATTGCATCCGAGACAAGACCCGAGCCATTCGCGGTGAGAAACTTGATGGGCATGAGCCTGACTTGCCAGTTCACGCTGGCCACACCCATAGCGTTGTTTCCACGTGCGCCGATGATGCCCGCCACATGGGTTCCATGGCCGTTGTCGTCGGTACCGCCCCGCGCACACACTCCCTGGGCGCACGTGTAGCCGCGTATTCCCGGGTTGTCCGGATGTGACCAAAGATTGTCAAGCAGTTCGGGATGGTTGAAATCGATGCCGGTATCGAACACCGCAACCACCACATCACCTTCAGCGGCCGATTGTGGCCAAGCCGTTGGAGCCGAGATCACACCAAGATTGGGTTGGTCTCCGGCAAGCCATGCGGGATCATCAGGCAAGTTATCTGCCTGCACCACATAGTCAGGTTCCGCATAGAGTACATTCGGATCCCGCCGGTACTTCGCGAGGACCTGTTCAACAGAGAAGCCGGCAGGGGTGGCGACCCGATGGAGCCTGCCCGCACCCACTGCGCGAGCTGTGCCCGCGCCGGACAGATTGGTGGGGCGGCCCCTGAATCTGACCAGAACATGAGAACGAGCATGTCGCCGCGAGATTTTGGTTGCCGTCACAGTCACATGCCCCATGCCACCCTGATGGAATACCTCGACCGGATGACCTGATTCGGCGGCGGACAGAGGCGAGCTTGCAATGGCGCTCGCCGACAGGCACGCCAAGGCGAAGATGCTGCGCAGAAAGGCTTGCATGCGTGAAGGGTCCCTTCCATGAGCACTGCGTGGAGTGCTCTGGAATGATAACCTCGTCACACTCCAAGGGAAGAAAAAACGTGATCAAATTCGCGAAAATGGCCGAAAAAAGTGAGCTGAAAGGCGTGTTTCAGACACAGTTTGATGAGAAGCACAGGCAGATTGTGATCTTCGTCACAAAACGCATGTTTTTGTGTCCGGACCGCACTATTCCCACCTTGGCCACGGAGCGAGCAGCGATCCATGCCTGAGGGACACACGATCCATCGCGCGGCACGTGACCATCACCGGATGTTTGTTGGGCAGAGGCTCACCGTCACTTCTCCGCAGGGGCGCTTCGATGTGGGCGCGGGACGAATCAGCGGACGGATCTGCGAGGCCGTCGAAGCCTGCGGCAAGCACCTGCTCTATCACTTCAAGGCGGCGCCTTCGCTGCACATCCATCTGGGACTCTTCGGGCGTATCCTCAAGGGCAAGGTCCCTGCCGGCGATCCGCGCGGAGAGGTGCGCGTGAGGCTCGCGGGGGAGAGCCATCATGTGGATATCAACGGGCCCACCATCTGTGAAACCCTGTCCAGCGCGGAAGTGGTCTCGCTGCTCTCTCGCCTCGGCCCTGACCCCCTACGCGATGATGCAGAGCCGGAACTTGCGTATGCGCGCATCACCCGCAGCCGGTTGCCGGTGGGACAGCTGTTGATGGATCAGTCAGTGATTGCGGGGATAGGAAACATCTATCGCACGGAGCTTCTGTGGCGTCAGCGTGTGCATCCTGAGCTGCCTGGCAAGGATCTCAGTGCCGCGAGCTTTGAGGCAATCTGGCAGGACGCCTGCAACCTGTTGGCCCTTGGCGCAAAACGCAACGCCATCATCACTGTCGAAAATGCGCCACCCGCGCGTTCACGCTATCGGGAGCGGGTGAACATCTTTGGCAAGACAGACTGCCCCGCCTGCGGCTCGGCGATTCGGCGCTTCACTTTGGCTACCCGCAAGGTCTACGTCTGCGAGCATTGCCAACCGCGCTGACGAGCCGCGCCGCGGCTGCCGCGCCAGCGTCGACAGTTGACCGTGTCAGCCGCCCACAGCGAGTGAGGAGAGCACTGCCTCTGCAAGTTCGTGACCGGACTGCCAGGCCAGTTCCACCCGAGGACCGAGATGCCAATCCCCGCAGGTCCCCAGGTGAAGATCGGCATCCCATTGGAAGGACACCCCGAGCGCGCGCTCCACGAGCGCGTGACGCCAGCGATGTGTCCCTATAAGCCTCGGGCGCACATCCAGCTTGAGTTCGGCCTGCAGTGCCGTGACGAGTGACGCTGCGACCATGCCAGGGTCATCTTCCAGGTGTTCACGCGACCACGCCGCACTCGCGTGAATCAGCCAGATCGATTCAGGGTCCGCCGATCCGCCGTCCTGCCGCGCAATCCAGGCGAGCGGACCCTCATCGTCCAGACGCAGTGCATCGAAGGCAGGAGCCGGCTGAGAGGGGAGCGCGCACCATGCGGCCCAGCACGGTGCAAGCTGCGCAGTCCTCGCGGCAGCCGCAAGATCGGGTGCGGAATCTGCCAGCAGATCTGCGGCCTGCGGCGCAGGTATGGCCAGGATCACGGCGTCGAATTGTTCGCTCATGGAGCCGTTTCGCAGCCTCAACGCATATCGACTCCCGCGCGACAGGATGGCCTTTACTTCGCTATTGCTAGCCACATCCAGATCCTTGGCAAGCTCCGCTGCCCATGCATTCATGCAGGGTACGCCCACGAATCCCGTGTCATCCGGCAGCGGGCGCTGGCCATTCCGGTCGCGCATCTGGGCGCGGAAGGACCATGGGCTGATCTTGTTCTGGTGGACGAATGCTGCAACCTCCTCTGCAAATGCCGCCCCGCGCGCCGTGAAAAACTGGGCACCATGGTCGACAAATCGAGGACCGTCCGGGGTGCCGATTTCGCGGGAAGCGAGGCGCCCCCCGGGCCTTCGGCCCTTGTCGAAAAGTTTGGGCTGCAGTCCGGACGCGGAGAGTCGTCTCCCGCACGCCAGGCCGGCGACGCCCGCGCCTATGATTGCAACCTGCGGGGGGTGGCCACCGTTCACGATGCAATTTCTCGTGGCGAGTGCTCCAATCCCGTCATGAGTGAAAGATCCCGCAAGAACGCCAACGGACGCAGTGTTGCCAAGGCCAATCTACCCAGCAAGATCTGCGTGCAGTGCGCACGCCCCTTCATCTGGCGCAAGAAATGGGCCCAGACTTGGGAGGCCGTCAAGTTCTGTTCGGAGCGTTGTCGCCGCACGCACAAGCCCTCATCGGCCGCCTGAGCCTCAGGCAGCAACGTCGCGGCCACGCGTGACTCGTCCTGGTTCTCAAGATTCCAGACCGTAGACCCGGCTGGCGGTATCCCGGAACATCGCATCCTTCTCCGATTCCGTATAGCGCGCGGCCATCTTCTTGAAGGCATTCCACAGTACCTGATAGGAGACAGCGCACTTGTCCACCGGGAAGTTGCTTTCGAACATGCAGCGCGAAGGACCGAAGGTCTCGATGGCGTAGTGATAGTAGTGCGACTGTCGCGCCACGATCTCGTCCGAGGTCGGCGGGCGCGGGGCGAGCTCGAAGCCGAAACCAGTCCACGGCATGGCAAGCCCACCCAGCTTCACGTAAACATTCGGGCAGCGGGCAAGGGCTTTCAGGTCCTGTGCCCAGATCTGCCAAATCTCATCATCGCGGTTGGCGTAGGGCCCTACCCCGAGTGGTGTCCCAAGATGGTCGAGCACAATGGGCGTGTCTGGAAATGCTTGGGCCAACGTCGTCAGGTGGGGCGTCTGGTGGTAGTAATGATAGGCATCAAACACCAGCCCCATCCGGGAGAGCACATCGAAACCTTCGCGAAACCCCGGTTGGCCATACAGATTTCCATCCTCGAGGCCGGGCATGGAGAGCAGATCCGGGCAGGGGTCCCACGCCGCAATCTGGCGTATGCCGCGAAACAGCCGGCTTGCGGATTGATGGGCTTCCAGCACTTCGCGTACGGCGGTGCCCGTGCAGAGATCGGCCGTCGCCATGATGGCGCCGATCCTTGCGGCACCCGGAATCCGCGATGCCTGTGCGGCGAATCCGTCCACCCATTCAGTTTCACCCACCACTTTGAGGTGCTCGGGACCGTCCGTGCGATAACCCTCCCAGCACTGCAGATAAACCGTTTGCTCCACGTGGTGCGTGGCGGTGTCTGCATGCAGGCTCTCGAGGTCATAGCGCGGAAAGTCGGGGTTCTGCGCAAAGAAATGGTGGTGGGGATCGACGATCCTGCGGGAGGGGTCGATGGTCTCTTCCTTTACCTGTGCAAGCCATTCGGGGCGAACGACGATAGCCATGGGATGCCTCCTCGTGTTGGGTTGATGATCTTCCGAAAGTCTCTCAGGGATAGACGATGCTCAATCCCTCGGCCACCAGCGCCGGCTGTGCCTGACCCTCGATCTCGATGGTGTTCTCGAAGGTCAGGCGCACGCCATCGCCCTTCACATCATCGGCGGCCAGCAGTTTCTGACGTAAGCGCACTTTCGAGCCCTCCTGCACCGGGGCTGTGAAGCGGACCTTGTTGAGTCCGTAATTGATGCCGCGGCTGCGATGCTCGATTTTCCAGAGCGTGGCGCTCAGGCGCGGCACCAGGGACAAGGTAAGGAAGCCGTGCGCAATGGTCTTGCCGCCGGGCATTTCAGCTTTCGCCCGTTCCACATCCACATGGATCCACTGGTGATCACCAGTGGCCTCGGCGAACAAGTTGATGGTGGCTTGATCGATGCTGACCCACTCGGACGTTCCGAAGTCCTCGCCGAGGTGGTTCTTCATGTCTTTGGGAGAATTGATGACGCGCATGGGCATTCCTGATGCTGAAACGTGTGCCAGGCGGCACTGACGGAAGCTGGAGTATAGGCGCGAGGGGGAGTGCGGAACAGGGAGGACCTGGGGGTCGGGATTCCCGGCCCCCAGGGAAGACAGAACAGAATTCGATGCTCAGACGGCCACCGAACCATTCATAGCTGCGATAGGCGCCGCCCAGTTCACGGTTGTAGCCCACATTCATGGTGACCCGCTTGGCCGGCTGTACATCGAGCCCGAGTTCGACGAGGGCCGTGTCGCGATCGTCATCCAGCGGAAGCGCTGTCAGCATGACGGTTTCCCCTGCGAGGCGACCCTGGACGCTGCCGATACGATCAGCGAATTCGTGCCGCCAGGCAGCACTGAAGTTGGGAGCGATCTTGACGTTCCCGAGCAGGAAGTCGCGACGCAGGTCGAGCCCCACGGTCGTCAGGGGAACGGTCTGGCTGAATTCAGCGCCGAGTACGCTGACGTTTGCTGCCGCCCCTCGCTCACGCCAGTCGTCAATGTTCACATGCCAGGCGCCCGCGGACGCGAAAGGCGAGATCTTGACGCTCTGGAACTCGAAGGTCGTCGCCACACGTGCCATGCCCATGATGTTCCAGGCATCCACGCCATCCGCGAAGACCTGCTCGCCGGTCGGGAGCAGGGACGTGCGATCGCTGTCGCTGTCACCCTTGCCGCCGGAGATGATCAGGCTGAAGAGATACGCGCGCCCCAGAAGGCCGACGTTGTGATCGCCGCGAACAGCAAAGTTGTAGGACTCCGCATCCCAGCGACCGGAGTCTTCAGCATCAAGCTCGGCATCGGTGTAGCCGAACTGAGCGGTGACCACCGGGCCTTTGCAGAAGCCGTAAGAAGCCCCGACGGTGGTGGTGTTCGCGGAGTAGTCGCTGGCGCCCTCGACGGGGGTCGTGGAGCGCTCATGATCCGTGTGACGCACGTCCACAAAAGTCTCAAAACCGCAGGGTTCAGGCACGACGCGAGGCGCGTAATGCAGCAGGTCGTACTGGTTGGAGACCAGGGTCGTCCAGGCTCGCGCCATCGTGAGATTCTGGCGGGGCGCAAGAATGGATTCATACAATCGGGCTGTAACGGTACCTGCCACTCGCAGGCCGGCCACGTCGTCCTCATTATCCGTCTCAAAATCGATTGTGTTCATGCCTTGGTCGAAGCCCGAGGTGATTTCAAAATCGGTGAAGGCTAAAAACCCCGTGGCCTCTGTCTGCTGACCTGTACTGATACCGTTGATCAGGATGTCGGAGCCGAATTTGTCCGCGGCCCATCGGCCCTGTACCCGGGCTGTCGAGGGGTCGTAGCCCTTCAGATCAACGCTGAATCGATAGCTTTGGCCGCCCTCGGGTGATGATGTGGTGCCCAGTTGCACCGGCGAGCTGTAGCCGGCGAGCTGCTGTAGGTTGAGATCCACTGGGATGACTGGTCGTTGACAAACCAAAAATTGACTGGGTAGTTACTGTTGAAGACGTCCGGCTGCAAAACATACAGTGTGCCCGCCGGCGACAGCGGCACGCCGCCGTCCATGGTGATCTGATACCGGGAGTCAATACTGCCGCCAGCGGTTGGGATGCCGTCGGCATCCACGCCGGTGTTGAGTATTGCGACGGTAGCAGCGCTGGTGACCGGTGAGGCTAGGAAGGAGCAGGCGCCGACGAGGGCGAATCCGCTCAAGGAAAGACGGCAGGGATCTTTACACAACATGGACAGACGGTCTCCGGTATGAGTGGGAAGAGGCCGCGTGTCGGATCTTCCATTAACCGGCGACTTGAATCTTTATTTGTCGGACTCCAACTCCGGAGTCTCGCCAGCCGGGCTTAAAGCTCAGGCTTTGAGAGATTTGGTGGAGCTGAGGGGGATCGAACCCCTGACCTCTGCATTGCGAACGCAGCGCTCTCCCAGCTGAGCTACAGCCCCCACGCAGGGGGCGATTCTATCCGTCCCGGTCGGGCTGCGCCAGCCTGCCCGACTGGCTCTGCGCACTCCCGCGTGCCAGCCCGTGAGCGGCTGGCTACACTTGGGGCCCGCGCCCTCAGGCGTACTTCCCCGGATGCCCCCCATGTCGGCCGTCCCCATCAGTCACATCCGCCGCCCGGATTTTCCGCCAGTCACGCGAGGAAAGCTCCTCACCCTGCAGGTCAACCTCGGCTATCGCTGCAATCAGGCCTGTGCGCATTGCCACGTCGAGGCGGGCCCGTCACGGACCGAGGAAATGAGCCTTGCCATCGTGGAGCTGGTACTGGAGTACGCGAGGCGTCATCGGCCCACCACCCTCGATCTGACCGGCGGGGCGCCGGAGCTCAACCCTCATTTCCGATTTCTCGTGACTTCAGCCCGGGGCGCGGGTCTTGCAGTCATTGACCGCTGCAACCTGACCATTCTGGAAGAGCCGGGGCAGGAAGATTTGGCTCGCTTTCTGGCATCCAACGGCGTGAAGGTCGTTGCCTCGCTTCCCTGCTACAGCGCCGTTAACGTGGATGCTCAGCGCGGGAAGGGTGTGTTCGCGGCCAGTATCCGCGGTCTGCAGCGCCTCAATGCCGAGGGCTATGGCATGCCGGAGAGCGGGCTCGAACTCAACCTCGTCTACAACCCTGTGGGAGCGCATCTCCCGCCAGGCCAGGCCGGGCTCGAAGAAACCTATCGCCAGCAACTGCGCGAGGCTCATGGGATCCACTTCAACCACTTGTTGACGCTCACCAACATGCCCATCGCGCGCTTCCGCCACCAGCTGGAGCGCGAGGGCAAGCTCGCGAGTTACATGCAGCTGCTGGTTGAGAACTTCGCCGAGGAAAATCTTGCCCGCGTGATGTGCCGAAACCTCATCAGCCTCGATTGGCAGGGATATGTCCACGACTGTGATTTCAACCAGATGCTCGGCATCCCTCTGGGGGCGACGGAAAAGACCGGGCAGGCTGTCCATTTGAGAGATCTGATGGAGCGTGACCTGAGCGGCACCGCGGTGGCGGTGGATTCCCACTGCTATGGCTGCACTGCCGGGCAGGGCAGCAGCTGTGGTGGGGCGTTGCAGGACTGAGCGGGGAACGGGTCCCAAGGAATGCCTGAAAACCCCTGGCTCTCCATCATCATCCCCGCACTCGACGAAGCCGCCAGCCTTCCGCAAACCCTGGAGGCGTTGCAATCATGGCGTTCCGAGGGCGTTGAAATCATTCTCGTCGATGGTGGCAGCACAGATGGCACTGTCCGGCTGGCCCAGCCCCTGGTCGACTCGCACCTCATCACAGCCAGAGGAAGGGCACATCAAATGAATGAGGGCGCGAGGACGAGTCGCGGCAATCTGCTGCTCTTCCTGCACGCCGACACCTCGCTGCCCCCGGGGGCGCGCAAGGTGTTGCAGGACATTGCACGTTCCGATCGCGAGGCAACATGGGGTCGTTTTGATGTGCGCCTGTCCGGTCCCAGTCTCGCGCTGCGCATGGTGGAAACCCTGATGAACCTGCGCTCGCGACTGACCGGTATCGCCACTGGCGACCAGGCCATGTTCGTGTCGCGCACACTCTTTCTTGAGGTAGGTGGTTTTCCGGAGCAGCCCTTGATGGAAGATATCGAGCTCTCTTCGCGCCTGAGGCGCCACCGCCGACCCCTTTGCCTGCGTGAGAAGGTGGTCACGTCGTCCCGACGCTGGGAGCAAGGTGGCATCCTCGCGACCATTCTCCTGATGTGGCGCTTGCGGCTTGCCTATTGGTGGACTGGTGACGCGGCGGCAGTGGCGGCACGTTACCGCCAAGTGCGCGGCAGATGAGTCAGCCGGTCATCCTGGTCTTTGCCCGCGCGCCGGTGCCCGGGACGAGTAAGACCCGGCTCATTCCCGCGCTGGGTGCCTCTGGCGCGGCTCAGCTGCAAGCGCAGCTGCTTGCACGCACGCTTGATGAGGCGTCGAAAGTCCGGGATGCCAGGAAAGTCCTCTTCGCGGACAGCGAGGAATCCGGTGCCTGGCTGGCCCGTCGCGCGTTGCCAACAGGCTGGCAGCTCATCGTTCAACGAGGCGAGGATTTGGGTGGACGCATGCACGAGGCGCTACTTGCCGGTCTGGCAACAGCGGGTGCGGCAATTCTCATCGGATCTGACATCATCGATTTTGCTGCGGAGGATCTCGCGCAAGGCTTGCTCGCGCTGAAGGAAGGCGCCGAAGTAGTCCTCGGCCCTGCGGCGGATGGCGGCTATTGGCTTGTTGGTGCCCGCGTGAAAATACCCACGAGTCTTTTCACGGGACTCGCCTGGGGTGGGGCCGAGGTCTATCGCGAGACCTGCCGACGTTGCGAAGTGTTGGGCTTGCGTCTACAGCAGCTCGCGCTGCGTCATGACATCGACGTGCCGGAGGATCTGCACACGCACGCGGCCCAGCTCGGGGCGCTCAAGGATCCGGCGTGGTGGGGGGAACCTCAGGGAGATCTTTCTCCATTGCTGTGAGCTTTTCGGCAATCGCGGCAGCATCGACCCCATAGTCACCGCTGCCCAGCGCCTCGCGTATGGCTTTCACGCGCGGCTCATCCACCGGGTCAGCGGTGGCCACGGCTTCCGCCAGCGCTTGCAAAGGTGACCCGGGGTTGTGCAAAGACACCACCGTACCTGCGGATGCCACCTCATCAGGCATTGGGCTCACCGGCCCGTCCTTCTCCTCCCTGGAAGCCTTGCGCAGTACCACCACCTTCAAGCCGGAACTGGTCTCGTCTTCCGCCATCCACCTCACTCCACAACTGACCTTGAACCTAGCGGCCCTGCTGTCCTGGGCTTGAGTCCTATGAGACCCACGGGTTCAAGCGGGGAGCAGCATGGGCAGGGTGAGTTCAGCAGAGATCTCCTCAAACCCCACCCGCAGCGCGAGCCCCCGAGTCAGTCGCGCCGAATCACCCCGGAAAGGCGCCAGCAGACGAACTCCTTCGCGCAAGGTCGCGGTCACCACCACACAGGGGATCAGGGCCTTGAAGGCCGGATGAAAGGCGTGATGGAGGGTGGTCCAGCTGCAGACCTCGGCCTCCCCGCTGACCGTGACCCATTCGGCTTCAAAGCAGTGGCAGTGAGGGCAAAGGGGGCGGGGGTAATGGCGGTAAGTGCCGCATCCAGGACAGCGCTGCAGGCGCAGCTGATGGTTCCGCAGGCCTTGCCAGTAGGGCGGGGAATCGACGGAGGCTTGGGACTGGGGTTGAAGCAGTTCGGACATCTCGTTCACTCCCTTCCCAGGATCGCCACGGTGCCATCGCCCAGATCGCCGTAGCCGGTAACGAGCCCCACTCTCGCGCCGGAAATCTGGGTGGGGCCGGCGCTGCCCCTGAGTTGCCTCACCAGTTCGACGATATGGTTCATGCCCACCATGTGCGCCTGAGAGAGCAGGCCGCCATGGGTATTGATGGGCAGCCTGCCTTCGAGACGAATCGCGCCCGAGGCGACGAAAGCTCCCCCTTCACCGCGACCGCAGAAACCCAGTGCCTCCAGCTGGCGCAGGACCACATAGGTGAAGCAGTCATAAATCTCGGCGACATCGATGTCATGAGTGGCAACGCCTGCCATGGCAAAGGCGCGCGGAGCGGCCTTGTCTAGCCCGATCTCGATGAGGTCTTTGCGCTGGGTGATGGAGACCGGCGAATCAGGGTGGCCCTCGGCGGTTCCCAGTACGGTAATCACGGGATGACGCAGATCGAGCGCGCCTTCAACACTGGAGACGATTACAGCGGCCGCACCCGAGCTCTCCAGACTGCAGTCGTGCAGGCGGAATGGGTCCGCGATCATCCGGGAGGCGAGGTAGTCCTCGAGCGTCAATGGCGCGGTCATCATGGCATTGCCGCGTAGACAGGCATTGTGCCGCGTGGAGATGGCTATCTCGGCGAAATGCTCGGGCCGCGTGCCGTATTGCTCCATGTGCAGTCGCGCCATCGGCGCGTAGAGCTGGGCCGGCGCGAACACGCCGACCGGCAGCTCGAATTCGGCCACGGTGTTGAACTGCGGCATCTGGCGCAGACGCTCGCTGATGCGCCCACCGGTCGCAAGATTACGGGCCACGGGAATCAGTACATGGCGGCAGAGACCACTGCTGACGGCAGCGCTCGCACACTGCACGGCTGCCACCGGGCTCGCGCCGCCCAAGGGCGTGGTCGCGGAGAACCTCACCCCATCCAGTCCGAGGTTCACGATCAAATCCTCGGCCACCACGCCCATGCCGGCATAGGGGATGAGTCCGTCAATTTCCCGGGGCTGTAGCCCCGCATCATGGATGGCGGCAAGCGAAGCCTCCAGTGCCAGTCTCAACACCGATTTTTCCGATGACTTCGCATAAACGGTCTCACCGATACCGGTGACGGCAGCGCGTCTGGAGAGGGACATGACAAAAATCCTGATGCCTGCTTCGGGTGCGCTCGACCTTACGGACCTGCTCTCATCCTGGCAAGGCGATGGCCTCTCGCTACGGGTTCGCTTGTGTCCCTGTGATCGCGCAGTACACTTGCCGCGGTTGAAACGTCAAATCCTCGACGCAACAGAGGCAAGCGAACGGTGGCCAACATTCCCGTGCTCTTGATAGAGGATGATTCCGAGATCGCCGGGCAGGTTGCCGACCTGCTTCGCTATCTGGAATTCCAGGTGATTGCCTCTGCGTCCGATGGCCCGTGGGCTTACCAGTTCGAAGGTGAGCGTACGCCTTACATGGTGCTGCTCGGTGAGTGTGGTGGGGGACCGACCCGGCTCTCGCTGCTGCGGGAGATCAAGAGCTTCGACCCCTACACACCACTCCTGTTGCTGGAGAGACCCCAGGCGTCCCATGAGCCCGGAGAGGGCTTTGATCGGGGCGTGCTGGCCCGCGTGTTCCTGCCGCTCAAGCATTCCCATTTCGACAACGCCCTGCAGAAGGTCCAGCGTTACCGCGAAGCGCGGCAGATGCCGGGCTCGGAGCGCAACCCGGAGCTCTTCCGGAATCTCGTTGGAAACAGTCCAGGGGTGCTCCGGGTGCGCAGCATGATCGAGCGCGTGGCGGGCAGCGATGCCAATGTGCTGGTGATCGGCGAGTCCGGCTCGGGCAAGGAAGTGGTGGCGCGACACATCCACTATCAGTCCACGCGCCGCGGCAAGCCATTTGTGCCGCTCAATTGTGGCGCGATACCGCCAGACTTGCTCGAGAGCGAGCTTTTCGGTCATGAAAAGGGCGCCTTCACCGGCGCCGTGAGCAGTCGCCAGGGCCGTTTCGAACTTGCCGATGGCGGAACGCTTTTTCTGGATGAAATTGGTGACATGAGCCTGTCCATGCAGGTGAAGCTGCTGCGTGTGCTTCAGGAGCGGACTTTCGAACGGGTGGGCAGCAGTCGCAGCATCACGGTGGACGTGCGCATCGTCGCCGCCACGCATGTGAATCTCGAGCAGGCGATTGCCGATGGTCGCTTTCGGGAAGATCTTTATTACCGCTTGAATGTGTTTCCCATCGAGACCCCGCCCCTGCGTGAGCGGGCGGAAGATCTTCCGCTGCTGATTCGCGACCTCACCGAGCGCATGAAACATGAGGGACGCGGCTCCATCCGGCTCAGTGAGGCCAGCATCGAAGCTCTGAGTGCTTACCCGTGGCCAGGCAATGTGCGCGAGCTGGCGAATCTGGTGGAGCGTCTGTGCATCCTGCATCCAGAGAGCGAAGTGGATGTGGGGGATCTGCCGGCCAAGTACCGTGCCGGCAATACCGCGTCCGCGCTTGCGGGTGATGCGACCAACGTACAGCCGTTACCGCGCCTGCCGGGGGCGGCGGCTTCGCTGGCAGAGTTGCCCTCGAGCGCCATCGACCTCAAGGAGCATCTCGCGAAGATCGAGACATCCCTCATCACCCAGGCCCTCGATGCGGAGAACTGGGTGGTGGCCCACGCGGCCCGCCGCCTGCAGCTCGGCAGGACCACGCTGGTCGAGAAGATGCGCAAGCTGGGATTGAACCGTCAGGAAGAAGTCACCGATTCTTGACCCGTCGCCGGATTGCCATCGCACGCCGTCGCCTGAGTTCGGGACTGCAATCAGGCATTCAAGGCTTCAATGAACTGCTCCGGAGAGATGCCGGCCTGTTTGAGAACGCCAACCAGCGTGCCAATTTTCAACTCGTCATGGTCAGGAACGACGCAGCCTGTCGGACCGCGCGCATCATGACATGGCTTCCGCGTTGGCGAGCTACCGCGAAACCCAAGCGTTCGAGGGCGCGAACCACCTCTCTGCCGGCGACTACCGGGAGCTTAGGCACGCTCAGGCAGCTGGAAGGACGTCAGCAGCGGACGCCCAACGTCCCTGAGTGGAAACTCCTCCAGATAAAGCGCAGTGGCCTCCCGCAGGTTCAGCAACGCGTGCTCGACGGTTTCTCCTTGCGACGTTGTTCCTGTCTCCGGATTGAAGGCGACATAACCTCCTTCGGGAGCTGGAGTCAAAACGGCTGAGAGTTCCATGGGTTTGTTCCTGGTTGGCGAATCGAAACCAATATCCGACGTCGGGCTTGAGCGCGGATGGCATTGTCTCGCCGCGCGTCCAGTCAACACAATGCAAGAACTGTATCCGGCCGAGCAAATAGAGCGCATCCGTTCAGTCTCGCGCCCAGCGTCAGGAAGAAGTCACCGATTCTTGACGCATTGCCGGGTTCCTGTCACCGGAAGCCCGACCCTTGATGCCTTTCCACGCGGCATCTCGCAGGGTCCGTTTCCCTCAACCTTCTGTTCCAGCGAATAAAATCCCGAACCCTGAAAGTGTGACGAGCCGCCGGCACAGGCTGGCATCCTGCTTGCTCCTCACCCGGAGACCCGAGAACGTTTCCGGAGCGAGCCCTGTGCTTATCTTCTTTTACATCGAACACCCCAACGGCGAGCGGGAACAATTGTGCCTGCCGCTGACCGCTGCGCTCTTCCTGCTGAATCTCTCCGCCTGACCGTCGGTCAGTACCCGCGACGCCTCCAGCTGGCGTTGCGGGTTCCAATTACCTGCCTTTCGCTTCCTTACCCGGGCTGCCGCCCTGCGTACCGTCGAGCCCGTCCCCCGCAACACAGATTCCCTGCCGGGCCTGCACTCCGGATTTCCGTCACGGATTTCTGTCGCCAATCAGCGACAGAAGTCAAAAAACCGACGCCTGCGCAACTGCGAATGACACCCCTGAGGCTACGTCGAATTTATCCAACTATTTGTTTTTATTGTTGAACGGTGCCCCTTGGTCAGGAATTGGCCTGGTTGGTACACCGCTTGCTCTCTCCTGTTCGAACCCCACACGGGGCGGATCAACGACCAAGCCTCGATGCCGGGTCGCAAATGGAGAACACCGAATGATTGAACCGACCGGACGACGCGCAGTGACCCGCACGCGGGCTCTCGCCGTCACCAGCGGGAAGGGCGGCGTGGGCAAGTCCACGGTCGCTGTCAATCTTGCTGCCGCGCTGGTCGCCAGAGGTGAGCGCGTGGTGCTGCTGGATGCAGATCTTTCGCTGGCCAATCTGGACGTGCTGCTGGAGCTAACGCCGGGCATGAACCTTCAGGATGTGCTTGAGGGACGTTGCGGCCTGCACGACGCGGTTCGTCACGGTCCCGCCGGGCTGCGCGTGGTCCCCGCCACGCAGGGCAATCCCAGGATGTCCGCGCTCTCGGAGCGCGAACACGCGGGACTGATCCAAGCCTTCAGTGACCTCGGCCCCGAACTCGACTGGCTGGTCATCGATACTGCTGCGGGCATGACGCCCTCCACCCTTCAGTTCTGCGCCGCCGCGCAGGATGTGTTGATCGTGGTATGTGATGAGCCGGCGTCGCTTGCGGATGCCTGTGCGATGGTCCGCGTGTTGAAGGACACCGGTCGTCGCTCCCGCTTCCGCGTTCTCGTGAACATGGTGGCTGCGGGCGAGGATCCTCGGCTCACCTTCCAGCGTCTGGTGGACCTCACCGACGCCATTGCCGAAGTCAGTCTGGAATATGCCGGCAGCGTGCCTTACGACCGCACGGTCGCCACTGCTGCCCGCGAAGGACAACCCGCGGTGGTCGCGCATCCCGATGCGCCGGTCGCCACTGCAGTCACCAAGCTCGCCCGCGATACCGGGCGCTGGCCCTTGTCTTTCACGGCAAGTGGTCAATCCGAATTTTTCTGGGAAAACAAGATTCACAACGAAGTGATGGAAAGGCGTGCACGCACATGAACAAGACAGCCAAGAAAACCGCAGTGATCAAGTCCAAGGCCGTGGCGGTCGATCAAAACGAACTGGTGAGGAACTAAGCCCCGCTGGTCAAGCGCATCGCCTATCACCTCATGACCCGCTTGCCGCCGGCAGTGCAGGTCGATGACCTGATCCAGGCCGGCATGATTGGTCTGCTCGATGCCTCCAGAAACTACGACCCTTCGCAGGGTGCGAGTTTCGAGACCTATGCAGGGATTCGCATTCGCGGCGCCATGCTCGATGAGATTCGCAAGGGCGATTGGGCGCCCCGGTCCCTGCATCGTCGAATCCGCGAAATCGCCAAGGTGGTTTCCGAGATTGAGCACGAGAAAGGGCGCGACGCACGGGATACGGAAATCGCCCAGCGTCTCGGTATGGATCTCGATCATTACTATGAGACCGTGCGCGATGCGAGCAGCTACAAGGTGTTCAGCTTCGAAGATCTGCCCTCCCGCGAGGACTCATTGTCCGAAGGCCTGACCGATCGCATCCCGGAGCCGCTTGAAAGTCTTGAGCAGGACCTCTTCCAGAAGGCGCTGGCCGAAGCCATCGCCAGCCTGCCGGAGCGTGAGCGCCTGGTGATGTCCCTTTACTACAAGGACGAACTCAATCTGCGCGAAGCGGGTGCGGTAATGGGCGTGAGCGAGTCCCGGGTGTGCCAGATTCACTCGCAGGCCGTGGTGCGCCTGAAGTCCCGCATGGCTGGCTGGCGCGCCTGAGCGGAGGACGCCCCGATGCGACAGCCTTCGCGAGTGCTGCTGGTGGACGACCATCCAGGCGTACGCAGGATGGTGGCCGCTCTCCTGCGGGAAGCGGGCTGCGAGCATATCGAAGAAGCAGCCGACGGGCAGGGCGCGTTGGCGCGGCTGGAGAAGGCAACCTATGACCTGCTCCTGATCGATCAGGACTTGCCCGGAATGACCGGCATCGACCTGCTCAAGGTGATTCGCGGTAGTGCCCGCACCCAGTCACTCCCGGTGCTGCTGGTGGCCGCGGAGGCGGGGCGCGAGCAGATGATCGAAGCCGCCAAGGCTGGATTGAATGGTTACATCCTGAAGCCTTTCGGGGTTGAGGATCTCAAGGGCCGCATCGAGCGCATCCAGACGCGCCTCGCCGCAGCCGCCTGACTGGAGAGACGAACATGCAGGCGCTTTATCAGACAGCAATGACCGCCGGGGATGAGGCAACCCAAGTGCTCGCCGGTGCGTGGAACGACTGGCAATTCGAGACCACTGATCTGTCGAGCATGCCGAGCAAAGCGCTCTCCATCGACACTGCTGAATTTTTCGATCCCGGAATTCCGGCATCTCTGCCTGTCAGCGCGCCTGCCCGGGCCATCACTGGCACCTCGGGTGCCGACCAGATCACCGAGGAGGAATTTGAACAATGGCTGGACGCGCTGCATGGTTCGAGTGCCGCTCCCGAGATCGCTCCCGAGATCGGTTCCGGGACGGAAGAAGCGACGCAGCTGTTGGTCCCCACCGGTCATGCTTCCAATGAGGATCCCGGCAAGCTGGCACAGGTGGCCGACATTGCCCTGGAGCTCATTGGTGTGCGCAATGATTTGAAAGGCCTGGCCGGGACACATGCGGCGTCCGGTATTCGCCATGTGGCGGGGAGACTCGATCTGCTTACCCGATTGCTGTGGAAGCTTGCGGCGCCTGCGGTGGATGGCAGTGCCGGCAAGCGGGTGGAGGAACTTCTTTCCGTGCGTCAGTGTGGCCAGGTTCACGCGTTGCCCGTAACAGCGGTGATCGCCGTGGAGTCGCTGGAGTCGACACGCCTGACCACGCTCGCCGGACGTCGTGTGCTGGCGCATGCCAGCGGCATCATTCCAGTGGTGGAGCGCTTTCCAGCCCCCAAAAGCGACTTCGATGAACAGCTGACGTCCGGGCAGAAAGTCGTGCTTCTCAGCGTTCAAGGACAGACCCGTGCGCTGATCGTCGATGCAGTGCTCGGGCACGAGCAGGCGCTCGTCAAACCGCTCCCTCCGGTCTTGCAGCAAGGGCCCTGGTGCGACGGGGCGGTCATCCGCGCAGACGGAGGAGTCACCCTGGTCCTGAACCCCGATGCCTTCTGAATATGAGTGGCGCGAAAGCGCGCAGCCGGACGCGCGACCCGGCCAGTGGGTGGGCTTTTCACACGCCGGGCAGCACTATGCGGTGCGTGCACGCCAACTGCTTGGTGTATTGAGGGAGGCCAGCATCACTGCCGTGCCGCAGGGCGACGAAAGACTTGCTGGCGTGCTGGCTTGGCGGGGCGACGTGCTCCCCGTGCTCAAGACCGAGTGCGTGCTGGGACCTCCTACGGTCCCGAGTGACGCCATCCTTCTGCTCGAGTGCCGTGGACGGACTTTGGCATTACCGGTGGAGAAGGTCTCGGGCGCCATAGACCTCCCGGATGATGATGTTCTCGACTCGGCGCAGGCTCCCACAGGTACACCTCAGCATTTCCCGGCCGTGCGGTTGGTGGAAGAAACGCTGGTTGCGATACTGGAGCCGGACGGCCTGTGCGATGGCCACGGAGCCTTGTCGCCGGCGCTCCTTTGATTGCGCCCCAGGCACCCCGTGGTTTACCCTTGCGGACTACGCTCGCGGCGGGTTCGGCCGGTCACTCGCTCACTGGCTGCGACAAGTTTCCCGGGAGAGGTGTCCGAGTGGTTTAAGGAGCACGCCTGGAAAGTGTGTATAGGTTCATAGCCTATCGCGGGTTCGAATCCCGCCCTCTCCGCCAACCAACAAAAGAGCCCCCTCGCGGGGCTTTTTTGTTGGTTGGGAGATGGTGTGCGGATGAGAGCCCGAGGTTCGACCGATTTGCGCAGCGAATCGGGCCGCACGCAGTGCGCCCCGCAGGGGCGAGAAAACGCATCAGCGTTTTCGAGGCAATCCCGCCGCCTGACCAAATCCAAGACCAGCCCGCTCGAGGGGCTGGGACCCGCTCATTGACCAGTCAGATGTTCGTAGGCCCCGCACCCATATTCATTTCCGAAGTCACAGGCCTTGCGATACGCCTCCAGGGCCTTCGCCGGATCGCGATCCGGATTGGAGCCGTCATCGTGAATGAGCGCGATGCCGAAACAGCCAGTGCCGCTCCGCCCCTCACAAGCCATTTCGTAGTACTCCAATGACAGTTTGCGATCCTGAGGCAGTCCGCCCGTACCCCATTGGTAGTGGGATCCAACGATTGCGCAAGCCTCGTAATTCTTCCCGGCGCATTCGGTGAGCAAAGCGGTGGAGTCGTCTGCCGAGACCGGCAGTGTTGAGGCGAGCATGAGGCCCAGCAGCAGGTGTTTCATGGCATTAATCCCGAACAGAGTGAAGGTGTGTGACAGGCGGCGACGGTATCGCAGGTCCATAACGCGCCCGGCGCGCAGTGCGCGCATGCAGATGGTGACAGGAAACCCTACACGCACAAAATCCTGATTGTCACAGAGCTTACACATTGCCTCCCTATCCTGCGCCGCAAGTCGGGCAGTGAGGGCGCGACCGGAACAGCGCAAGGAGCGCAGTGCTGGTCAGGAATATCCCTCACGGATGCCCGGTTGGATCGCAATCACACCCCAGAAGGAGCACCCCATGAAATTTCCCACCCCCGTGAAATCACTGGCCGCAGCCATCGCGCTGGCTGCCACCGGCAGCGCTCAGGCGCTCAACATATCCCAGTTCAACGAGGCCCAGACGGCGAATCAGGTCACCATTCGCATGTCTGGCGCCACCGCCCATGACAAAGGCCTCCTGACCCTGCTGCGCGACAGCGCAGTGGGTGCGCAGATCTGCGTGCCGGATACTCTGGACGTATACATCCTGGCTACCAAGAACGACGCGCTCTACTTCTGCACGGGTGGAGATGCCTCAGGCGCGCAGGGCAAGCGCCTTGCGATATTCAAGGAATCTGATGGTGGTTCCGGCGTGGGGGTCGGTCCGCTGGTGCGCTCCACCTCCACGTTGAATATCGTGGATGGCTCGACCATCACCCGCAATTTCATCGATCCCACCGCGCCGGCACTCGCGAATTCCACCGGCACGCCGAAAGCGGCCGAAGGTCCGCTTTCGGCTTACACCGAACACGCCAATCTGGATTCCAGTGCGGTGGTTACCAACCAGCAGTCCGAAGTTGGCATCTCTGATGTGGAGCCTGCGCAGTTCAAGCAGATCTACAGGCCCAACCTGACCGATGCCGAGCTTGCCAACCTGCAGGTGAACGGCATCTCCAGCGTCATCTTTGGCGTACCGGTTACGAAGGTGGCTTACAAGGCTCTGCAGGCGATCCAGTTCCCGCCAGACAATAAATGCAATCCTGGGAACGCGGGTTACGGCGACCTTGACGCCCTGGGCTCGGTGGCAAGTTCACAAGCCTGCATGCCCAGTCTGAGTCGTGACCTGCTTGGCGGCATCTACACCGGCCGCATCACCAAGTGGAACCAGATCTGGTCGCCAACCCGCCCTGTCAATGCAGCGAATGTCGCGACATTTGGTCTCCCGAACACCGACATCTTCATCCAGCGTCGCGTTGCAACGTCGGGTACCGAGCGCAGTTTCGAGATTTTCTTCGCAGGAACCGATTGTGTGAATGGCGCACCCCCCTTCCTGAGCAATACCAATGCGCGGGTGACAGAGAACTCTGGCACCAGCAACGTGGTCTCCGGCCTGAATGCTGACAACACAGCGCGCAAGGGCTCCATTGGCGTGCTGACCTCGGAGCGTGTTGCTGCAGTCAGCGATGGCTGGCGCTTCATCAAGGTGGACGGCGCCGCCCCCAGTGTGCTGAATGCCGTCAAGGGCAGTCACGAGTTCTTCTTCGAGTCCACCATCCAGTGGCGCAAGACGACGATCAACAGTGACCTGCCGGCACTGCCTCAAGCCAAGCAGAATGTGGCTCAGGCCATCGTGAATCAGCTGGGCAAGCCTGACGTGGTCTCCCGCCTCAACACCGCGTTCGGACACCCGTTCGGCCGTGCAGGATTGCTTGGGAATGCGGTGAAAAACAAATCTGCGGCGGCATTGACGCCGTACATCGCGAAGGGTGCGGATCCGGCCGCGAAAAACGATGTCTACAACCGCCCAATCGCTACCAGCACCCGCGGCGTCACGGGCACTCCGAATGCCTGCCGGATGACGGTGAAGGTCAGCAACAGGGCCCAAGCCGGCCTCTAAGTCCTGACCTCGGTGGGAGGTTGGAGCACAAGGTTCCAACCTCCCTCTTTTCTGTCACGCAATCGTCACATTTCCTCCCGATCATCGCAGCGCCCCGCAGGATTGTTTTGCGCACACCGTCCTCCCTCCCTGAACCGACTGGATTTTGAGGAATTTCCGCTTGCTTTCTGAGACGCATCTCGCAGAGGCGACACGCCCTCGGTGGCGGCTGTCGAGGTTCGCGGCTCGCACATTTGCACTGGCTTGTGGTGCCTTGCTTCAGGCACTGGTTCACGCGAATCCGCCGCTACCCGTCCCTTCCAGCGTGTTCGTGACTTCCGGAGCGGCCAATGCCCCGGTGGTGGCCGGGCAGACCATGAACATCCAACAACTTTCTCCCAGTGCCACCTTCAACTGGGAGAGTTTCAACATCGCACGCGAGCATGCCGTCAGGTTCGAGCAACCGGATGCAAGATCCATCGCGCTGAATCTGATCAATCAGGCTGATCCTTCTGTCATCCGGGGCAGCCTCACTGCAAATGGTGAGGTCTGGTTGCTCAACCGCAATGGCATTGTTTTTGGCGCGGGTAGTCAGGTTGATGTGCGTGGTCTCATTGCCTCATCCCTCAGTATCACTGACGACGCGCTCGCCAATGGCATCGCGCCACCGAATGCCCAAGTCAGTGGCGCGCCTGCCTTTCGCGGCAATGTTGCCCGGGATGGGACGCCGGAAAGCGGTGCGGTGCGAGTCAAGCAAGGCGCGCGGATCCAGACCAACGGACCCAATGGCCGCGCCTTCTTGTTTGCGCCGGAAGTCAGCAACGAAGGCACCATCACGGCTAACGATGGGCAGGTTGCCCTTGCCGCCGGCAGCGAAATCCTTATCCGCCAGCCAGGAGAGGGGCAGGGCAGTGGCCTCATCATCGAGGTGGGCAAGGGTGGGACCCTCACCAACGGCTCGGCAGACAACGCCGGCGAAACGGATCCCACGAAGCTCATTGGTCAGGTCGTGGCTGATCGGGGCACGGCCACCCTGGTCGGACTTTCTGTCAACCAGTTGGGGCGGGTGAGTGCGAGCTCAGCCGTAAGGCAAGGCGGGCGCGTTCGCCTTCTCGCGCGCCAGTCCGTGGCACTGCCTGGAACTCCACAGCTTGTGCCAACCCGCGGCGGCCAGCTCACTCTGGGCGAGAACAGCGTGACGGCAGCGAACCCGGAACTCGATGAAACCACGCTGGCGGTGGATGCCAGCCCGGTGCTCAAGGGCAAGGTGGACTTGACTGGCAAGACCGTTGAGTTCCGGCAGAACAGTCTGCTGCAGTCCAAGGGCGGAGACATCTCCATAACAGCCAATGACTCCGGTAATGAGCGGCTGGCGGTGATGGATGTGCCTGCCAATTCCGAAAGCCGGATCCTGGCGCGTGCTGGCAGTCGCGTGGATGTCTCCGGAACCGACGCCACTGCGCAAACCAACCGCAACTTCCTGAAGGTCAAGCTCCAGGGCGCGGAGCTGAAAGACCGTCCCGAGCAGCGCACGGGTGTTCTCCGAGGCACTGAAATCACGGTTGACCTGCGCCGAGCCGGAATTCTCGCCGATGGCACCCCATGGATAGGCACTCCGCTTGCCGATTTGCGGGAAGCTGCGGCGGCGGGGCTCTATCGCACAAACGCAGAGCGCCACAGTGTCGGGGGCAGCGTCAGCCTCGCCAGCCAAGGTGCCATTCTTCTGGAACAGGGCTCCTTGATCGATGTTTCGGGTGGCGTGGTTCATCACTCCGCCAGCACCGTGGGTAGCTCGCTCGTCGCAATAGGTGGACGCTTGCTGGACATTGCCGAGGTGGACCCCGGCCTGCCTATTCAAGCCGTCATCCAGCGAGTGGAGGTGCAGGACCGCAAGTGGGGACAGAGCATCAGCTGGGATCTTTTCGTCAATCCTGCAGGTGACGCCTACACAGAAGGCAAGGATGCCGGCAGTCTTACCATGAACGCCCCACGCATGTTCCTGGCGGGAGATGCTCGTGGCTCTGTGCTGGCAGGGACCTACCAACGACTCGCACCTGACTTTGCGGCATTGAATGGTCTGGCCAGGCCCTACGACCAGAGGCCGCGCGGTGGCCAACTCCGGATTGGCTCTGAGGTCTCCTTCCAGGAGCCGGACCCGATGCTTGTTGCTCCCGATATTCGACTCGGTGGCATTGATCCGTTCCGCGCGTCGGGTAACGCCAACTTGCTCACCCTGCCGATATCCAGGATCCCGCGCGCGACGCGTCTGCGGCCCGATTGGTTCGGCCCCGAAGGATTCAGCGAAGCAACCCTGTTCAGTGCCGGCAAGGTTCTGCTCGAGGCCGAAACGGTTCTCGATCTGGGCCCGGCGGGCCGCCTCCGGGTGGAAGCGGGAGACATCCTCATTGCCGGCGCCGTCTACGCCCCTGGCGGCAACATCGAACTTTCAGCACGCGATACGTCCGAGCCGGCGGGGGTAACGCCTGCGACGGGCGGATTGAGGTTGGCGAGAAGCGCAGTGTTGGATGTGAGTGGTCTGTGGACCAATGACCTGCGCAGCCAGAATCCGGTCGCCCCGGGCGGTGAGAGTCCGCGCCTGCCAGACGCAGGACAGATCAGTCTTCTCGCGCAAGGCAAAGGTCCGGGGCTCGGTGGTCTGGTACTGGAATCCGGCAGCGCACTGCGTGCCGACGGTGGCGCCGTACTCTCCGCTGAAGGCCGTCTGCAGGCGGGTCGTGCAGGGACAATTGAACTCGTCGCGCGGGCCGACGCATTGCAGACTCCATATGCGGTGCCTCTCAATCTCGCCGGCACCTTCTCGGCCTATGGGCTCCTGGATGGAGGCACGCTCGAGATCACGGCTCCTGATATCTGTATCGGGAGCTGCGCCGGTAACCCCAAGACTCGACTGGACCTGGCCCCGAGGTTTTTCCAGCAAGGTGGTTTTTCTGCCTATGAACTGAATGCAGTAGGTGGCGGGGTCCGGATAGAAGATGCCGTGTTCATCACGCTCTCCCAGCAGAATCGGGTGCTGGATGCCGACTTCCGCACCCGGACCAGTGGTACCGACCTGCGCGCCTTCTCCTCACTCGGCACCTTGCCCGAGTCCCAGCGACAGCCCGTGGATCTAGGTCTGCGCGTGCGCGCAGAAACCCCGCTCAACCAATTCACAGACGCCACCCTCCAGACACTCGGGTTTCTCGATATTGGACGCGGTGCAGGGATTTTGGGCGAGGCGGGCGCGACGATCTCCTTGCTGAGTGACACGCGTCTCCTGATTGACGGCACCGTGAGCGCTCCGGGCGGGCGGATCCATGCGGAGCTGACCAGTGGCATTTCAGGCTCGCGCCTCCTGCAATTCCTGCCTTCCCAGACCCTGTGGCTGGGCTCAGAGGCCCAACTCCTGACACCGGGTGTGTTCATCAAACAGCCCGATGCGAGAGGACTGCTGCGCGGTGATCTGCAGTCTGGTGGAACCATTGATCTCATCGCACGCAGTGGTGCCCTGATCGTTGAACCCGGCGCGTTCCTCGATGTTCGCGGCAGCAGCGCCACCTTGGATCTGTTCCAGGATGACGGAAGCAGCCTGCAGATAAACCGACAGCTCGTGGGCAGCGACAGCGGGCATATCGCCCTGCGGGCGGCAGAAGCGATCCTCTTTGGAGGCCGGATGGCCGCTGGCGCCGCTCTCCCGGGAGTGCGAGCGGGGTCCCTCTCCATCGTGCTCGATGCCCAGCAGCGCAATGACAATCTCGAACTTTCCGCCGCCGGGCTTGGCCTGCCACAAGGGACTCGCGAGTTGCGGGTCTCGGAGTCATTTACGGCCGTTATTCCAGAGGGTTTCGTTCCGGGGAGAGCCCTGCCGTCAGAGCTGAATGGAATCGGCCTTTTGAGTGAGTCCCAAGTGGCTGACGCCGGTTTTGGTGAAATCTTTCTCCAAGCGCGCAATATTTCACGCGACGGACGCGCTGTAGCGCCCGGTGTCATCAGCTTCGCCGGCGACATCACGCTGTCCGCGAGTCGCAGCATCACGCTTGCAGCCGCTTCTCTCTACGGTGCCGAAGCACAGCTGAATCTCATTCGCCCCCGGGTGATTCTCGGTAATCCAGACAACAATGCAGATAACCGGCACAGGGCACCCCAGGCAGTCAACACGGCAGTAGGCACTGGCAATGGCAATCTACATGTCCACGCTGGACTCATCGATCTGGTGGGAAACTGGGCGCTGGACGGTTGGCGGAATGCTCACTTCGAAAGCGCGGGCGACATTCGCTTCAGTGGCGTGCAGGTGCTGTCCAAGGCTGATGGCACCATCGACACGCGTGGTCGCGGGAGTCTTCTGTCCTCTGCCAACCTGCTGTTCACCGCGGATCAGAGCTATCCGGTCACGCTGACCGATTACCTGGTCAGCACCTTCGATCAGGCCAACGGCAGCGTATCGTTCACGGCCAATGCGGGTCTTGACTCATCACGGGCGACGGTCCTGTCAGCTGGCGGCAATCTTCTGGTCAAGGCTGCAGAGATCACTCAGGCGGGGGTGTTGCGAGCCCCCATGGGGGCTTTGTCCCTGGAGGCCACCCGCAGGATCGATTTCGCGTCGGGCAGCCTCACCTCGACTTCGCTTGAGGGTGCCACTGTGCCCTTCGGCACCATCGAACTCGCCAAGGATTGGGTATATCTCCTGGATTCTCCCGGCCTCAATCGACCGCGACTGGTCTTTACTCCCCAATCCAACAGGGGCGTGGACCCTTTCCCCGAACCGGTGCTGTCACTGTCCGCTCCTACCGTCAATCTTTCGGCGGGAGCTCAGGTTGATCTCTCTGGTGGCGGGAATCTGCAAGCGTATGAGTTCTTGCCCGGACTGCTCGGCAGCAAGGATGTCCTGCCTCTGGATGGCAGCTTTGCAGTGCTGCCCTCGCTTGATTCAGCGTGGACGCCTCTGGACCCGCAGGAACTGAGGGGCTTCGGATACACCATAGGCACGACGGCCCAGTTCAGTGCGGGTGCCCAAGGTTTGCTCTCCG
>VGUA01000012.1 GCA_016874535.1 Gammaproteobacteria bacterium | reverse complement strand
GCCGCGCCGGACGCATCGTCAACATCGCGTCCACCGAGGCCTTGGGGGCGACACGCGGAATCAGCGCTTACACCTCCAGCAAGACCGGGGTGATTGGCCTCACGCGCTCGCTGGCCGTGGAGCTCGCGAGTCGCGGCATCACGGTCAACTGCATTTGCCCGGGCGCGGTGGATACCGGCATGACCGCCAATATCGATGACACCAGCAAGCATGAGTTTGCCCGCCGCCGAGTGGCGCTCAAGCGCTACGCGGACCCGGAGGAAATCGCGCAGATGACACTCAGCCTGGTGCTGCCCGCAGCCTCCTATCTGACCGGGGCCGCCATTCCCGTGGACGGAGGACTCACGATCAAGAACGCCTGAGGGGCGGGGCGTTTGCAGGCGAACATTCCCGGCATCAGGCAGGCGGGTCGGACTCCAGAATCATGCAGGTGGCTGTGGCGTGGGCGTAAAGTTTCCCCGCCTCATCCTTGAGTGTCGCTTCGGCGACCCCCAATCGACGCGAGAGATTGATCACCCGACCTTCGGCCTCCAGTTCATCGCCAATTGACACCGGCCGCATCAGCTTCATCTGGAAGTCAATGGTGGTGGCAAGCCTGCCGCGGGGCAAACGCGTATGCACTGCGCAGGCCGTAGCGGCATCCAGCACCGTTGCCACGAAGCCCCCGTGCACTGTCCCGAAGGGATTGCGATGACGCAGGTCAGCGCAGGTCCGGAAGCGAATCCAGCCCTCCCCTGCCGCGACAGGCCGAAACGGCACCGACTCGTCCATGGGCGCCTGAGGTTGTCGCCCCTCGATCACTTCAAGAAAAAACTGCAGGCCACCAAGATGACGCCACTCCGATCTGTTGTGATCAGTCATGCGGGGTTTCTCCGGGATCGGTTTGGAAGCTATAGCCAGCGCCGCGCACGGTTCTGATGGCCGCGCCCGATTGTCCCAGTTTCTTGCGCAGACGCCGAATGTAGACATCCACCACATTGGTGAGTGGATCCTCATGCAGGCCCCACACCCGGCTGAGAATCCTTGCCCGGGAGAAGACCTCGCCGGGAGAAGACGTCAACAAGGCTAGCAGTTCGTTCTCTTTTGGCGTGAGCTCGACCTCACGGCCCCCGAGGCCTACTGCCCGCCCTTCGGGAATCCGGCGCATCGGGGATTCCTCTGTAACTGGAGATTCCTCCCTGTACAGGGCGCGAGGGCGTCTGGCCAATGCCTCCAGCCGCGCGAGCAACTCGTCAAAATCAAAGGGTTTCGGCAGGTAGTCATCGGCTCCGGCGCGCAATCCCTGCACTCGCTCCTCTACCGCGGAAAGCGCCGTGAGCATGAGGATCGGCGTTGCATTACCGCATTCCCTCAATTTGCCACAGAGCTCACGGCCATCAACATCAAGCAGCATGACGTCCATGATGATTACGTCGTAGGCGTCGCAGGAAAGCAAATTCAGCGCGGCACGCCCATCAGGTGCATGGCTTACGCGCCAACCTTCCGCCCGCAAGCCGCGTCGAATGAAATCCGCCACGCGGCTTTCGTCTTCCACCAGAAGAATGTTCATGCGCCCGGATTTTCTCCGGCCTCCCGGGGCAAGGTCAAAGTGGCCTTGAGCCCAGCCGATGGCTCGCTGTCGAGCGTGATCATTCCCCCATGCGCCTCCAGGATGGCCTTCGCGACCGGCAGGCCCAGACCGGCACCCGCCGCATACCTCGCCGCAGCGTCCCCGCCGCGATAGAAGCGATGGAAGACGCGCGCCAATTCTTCGGGTGCAAGGCCCGGGCCGTCGTCCCCGATCGTGACGCACCAGCTGCCGCCCTGCTGTGTCAGGCTCACCTGCACGTGTCGCGCTCCGTAGCGTGCGGCGTTGTCCAGAAGGATGAGGAGCACCTGGCGCAGGCGCAGACGGTCTGCGTGTACACGCGTGGGGATCGCGACAGAGTCGATCCGGATTTCCACCGTGAGTACCCCCAGCACGCTACGACTGGCCTCCACGGTGGTTTGAAGCAGCTCCGCCAGATCAAATGTCTCTCGCTGGATGACGAGCTCGCGGGATTCATGGCGTGCGATGAGCAGCAGATCATCCACGAGGCGCGCCATGTGCACGGCGGCTTCACGCGACCTTTCCAAGGCATCACGGTAGGCACCGACCGGCTTGTCGCCGCCGCGGAGAGCGACATCGGCCTCACCCCGGATGATGGTGAGCGGGGTACGCAGCTCATGGCTCACATCGGCCAGCAGCTCGCGTCGCCCGGCTTCACTCTGGCGCAAGGACTGGAGCAGGTCTTCCAGGTCCGCCGTGCGTTCTGCCACGGCCACGCCCAGCGCCTCGTTGGAGGCTTCCAGTCTCGCCTGTCGGACTCGAATCTCGGCCGCCATGTGGTTGAATGCCAGCGCCACACGGTCGAGTTCGGTGTCGGAAGAAATGGCCACCGGCTCCTGCCACTCGTCACGTGCCAGACGGTCAGCCTCCTTGATCAATCTCGCGACGGGCTCACGGAAATCCCTGACCATCCAGCGCCAGGCGATGATGGCGCCCAACAAGGCGAGGCTCGCCCATGCCACGGCCAGCCATTGGCGCTGGGATGTCGCAGATTGCGCAAGCCGCCTGGCCTCCTCCAGTTCACGACTCTCGCGACCGAGGGCCGCGGTGATCAGCGCCAGCAGCTCAGGACCTGCCGAGGAGGCTGTGCTGGCCTCACGGCCCTGTCGGGTCATCCCCTCCGCATTTGCGCGCGTTTCCGCGATGAAGACCTCGAGGGTGGACTCAAGCCGTGCCAGCTCGGTCAGCTCCCCGGCTTCCGCAGCTCCTACCCATTCATATTCCGCCTCATGCAGCGTCCGGAGTTTCCGGATCGCTGCCTTCAACACTTCCGCATCACTAAAGGGCAGGAACGTGGCAGGATCTTTCACGCGGACAGTTTCACCTGACTGCAGTGCCCGCACCTGCCCCATGAGCTCGAGATAGGACTCGTAGGAGCGATGGGCCAGATCGCTGCGAACCAGGATCCAGTGCCCTTCCCGCGCGGCCCAGATTGCAAAACCGGAGGCAACCAGCGTCAGTCCGCAGAGGGAAACCACGAGGACCGAGAGTTTGCTTGCGTAGCGCACGGGAAGGCCCGGGAAAGGGGCTCAGGGCACCCGCACGGGGCGAGATCCAGCTCTCGCGAAGCCAGACCGTGGACGCCTTCCCCACCGGAGGTCTGCGAGGCTCATGACTTGGCATCCGAGGCAAGCATCTGCTCCAGGAGTCTCCAGGTGCGCTTTGCCAAGGCTTCGCGGGTATGGGCAGACAACCATTGCTCACTCGTCTGCGGCGGGGCCAACTTACCTTGACTGATGGATGAAAGGGCGGCTTCCAAGGCTGGGGTGTCATCGCTTGCAATGATGGATCCCGCGTGATGCAACTCGACCAGTTCTTGCACTTCCCCACCTTCGCCATGAACGAGCAGAGGCCGGCGCATGGCGAGATAGTCGTAAAGCTTGCCCGGCAGGTAGCGAGCAAGTGCTGGTGGATTCAGCACCAGCAGCGCATCGGCGCTCTGCATGGCGGCAAGTGCCTCGGGCTTGGGGAGGTGATCCACCAGTCTCAGGGCCTCTGGGAAAGGAAATTCGCTCAGCGCTTTCAGGGCCGCCGGAGATTTTTTCCCGATGAACTCCAGACTGATTTCGCGACGCAGATCGGATCTGCGCGCCAGAATCCCTGCGACCTCGGCCAGGAATCGATCCGGAGGCGTGTGATCACCAAGATAGCCGACAAAGGCTATCCGACGCCGCGCCCCCCGCTCGCTTTCCGCCGCCCTCGCGGATTGACCGGCAAGGTCCGCAGGTTCCCAACCATTCGGGATCACGCTGCAGCGATCCGGAGTGAGTTCACGGAAGGATGTGAGCTGATGCTGCCGCTGCGATTCGGTGGTGAAAATCACGTGGTGCGCCGAGCGCAGGCAGCGCCATTCCCACTTCAGGTCAAAGGCACCTGCCCTCACGAAGGGGAACGGGCACTCCGTCCATTCGTCACGGTATTCAAGCACCAGCTTGGCGCGGAAACGCCGCGCGAGCAGATAGGCCACCACGAAACTCTCAAAGCGCGGGCCGCTCGCGAAAACCAGATCCGGTGGACGGGACAAACCCCTGATTGCAGCCGTGTAGTGCGCCAACAGGCTATCGAAACCGCCATCGATCTGCGGCAGTTCGCGGGCAGCCTCACGCAATCGGGCCAACTCGCCTGCATCCACCCGGTGTAGCGCAAGTTCGCGGGGTAACTGGGCAGAAAGATACTGACCCGCGTCGCTGATGACATTCGGCACCGGACCGGCAATCACGCTCAGGTCCACCTTATGGACATCAGCATACCGGCAGAGGGACTGGGGTGGATAGACCCCGCCCCAGACAGCGGGAGGGAAACCCCAGACAAGAAACGCCACCTGGGGCCGGCCGTTACGAATGCGTCGCCGCCCGGTGCCGAGCAGGCCCTGAACCAGAGCCAGCAGGTAGCGGCAACGAGCGCGCAGCGGCGTGATCATCCCGGGCGCTGCGGCGGGTGCGTCACTTGCGCACGATCAGCGTGAGCCGGTTGACCCCCTGCTCATGCGCGAAGCTGATGTCTTCGGCAAAGCTCCGGATCAGGATGAGGCCAAGATCATCTTCCTGATCACTCGCCTCGAGGGGGTCGAAGCGCGGGCCGCGCTGCTCGAATTGCAATTCGAGCACTTCGGTCTTCTCGGAATAACTGACCTGGATGTTCAGGGGCGCGCTGCCAAGACGGGGCCTGTGCAGCTGCAATAACTCCTCCACCAGCAGGAGCAGGTTGTGGCGGGTCTTGCGCGGCAGAATCTGCTTCTCGCAGAACGCCTCCAGATCCGCATTCAAGGCATAGAGGTCGAAATCAGGGGAGTCCAGCGAGCACACGTAACTCCTCACCCGATTGATGAAGGCCCGGGTCTTCTCTCGCTGTGGGGATTCGAAGATCTGCTCGGGAGTCCCTTGCTCGTAAATCCCCCCCTCGTCCATATAGAACACGCGCTGGGAGACATCTCGCGCAAAGTCCATTTCGTGGGTGACGATGACCATCGTCATGCCTTCCTTGGCGAGGCGTCGGATGACGGACAGCACTTCGCGGACCATGGTGGGATCGAGTGCTGACGTGGGCTCGTCGAACAGGATGATCTCCGGATCCATGGCAAGACACCGGGCGATCGCCACGCGCTGCTTCTGGCCACCGGACAACTCGTCCGGGAATCTGTCCGCCTTTTCAGCCAACCCCACCAGTCGCAGCAGTTCCAGTGCGTGGGAATCCGCCTCCTGCCTGCTCTTGCCGAGGAGACGAATCGGCCCCAAGGTCAGGTTTTCCAGCACCGTCAGATGGGCGAAGAGATTGAAGGACTGGAACACCATGTTCATGCGCTGGCGCACCTTTGGCACCATGGCATCTTTCGCGAGCAGGCTTTCGCCATTGATGAGGATGTCGCCGGCCGTGGGTGTTTCGAGCAGATTCAGGCAGCGCAGGAACGTACTCTTGCCACACCCCGAGGGGCCGATGACGGAGACCACCTCACCCTTGCGAATCTCGGTGCTAAGGCTCTTGAGCACCTCCAGTTCGCCGTACTGCTTGCAGAGATTGTGTACCGTGATCATGCGCTGGCCCTCGCGCGGCGCTGCCGGGGGTCTGTTTGTCTTTCCAGATATTCGAGGCCCAGCATCAATACCCAGGAAATCACGAAGTAGAGAATGGCGACCATCACCAGCGGGAAGAAGGCATCAAAGGTGCGACTGCGGATGATGTCACTGGCCTTGGTCAGATCCTGCACGGCGATGTAACCGACGATCGAGGTCATCTTCACCAGCGAAATGAACTCACCCCGGTATACCGGCAGGATGCGTCGCACCGTCTGGGGCAGGATGATCCACAAGAAAGTCTGGACCGGCGTGAAACCCATCGCGATACCCGCCTCGCGCTGGCCATTGTCTATGCTCTCGATGCCGGAGCGGAAGATTTCCGCTGAATACGCCCCAAAGTTCATGCCGAAAGCGACCACCGCCACGAGCACCGGATTGATGCTCACCGAGGCAAAAACCACGTAGAAGATGAGCATCAACAGCACCAGCACCGGCATGCCTCGGATGAGGTTGATGTAACTGCGAGCAGCGAGATTGAGGATGCCGTTGCGCGACATGCGCATGTAGCAGATGAGCCCGCCGAGCAGGGTCCCCATCAGCGTGGAGAAAATGGAAATCACCACCGTGGTTTTCAGCCCATCCAGGATGAGCAGATAACGATTTTCCAGCAGGATATTGTTGCGGAAGCTCGTCACGGTGCGGGTGAGGAAGGAGTCCTCCGCCACGGGCGGCAGCTGCCCCTCAGCCTGTCCCAGCATCGCCTTGGTCGCAAAAAACTGCGTTCCCATCTCGTAGTAGGGATCCCCGAAAAGAATCTGTTTCTTGCGCTCCTCGGTCACAAAGATGGAGCTTGAGATCATGTCCACTTTGCCCGCGACCACGCCGGCAATCAGCGCGGCGAATTCCATATTGGAGATCTCCAGCCGCCGTCCCTGACTGGCCGCAAAACGCTGCGCGAGCTCGATGTCGAAACCCACCATGCGGTTGTCCTTCACTGCCGCGAACGGCAGCCCGACATCCGTGGTTCCCAGCGACAACGGGGGTGCCTCGGCGGATGCGGGAATCTCCGGAAGATCCGCGTTCTTGCCTGTCATCCAGCGCTCCACCATCTCCGCATAAGTGCCATCCGCCTTGAGACCAGCCAGGAAGTCATTGAAGGCATCGCGCAGCTCGGGGTGCTCCTTGGCAAAGCCTACCGCCACCGGAAAACTGAAAAGATCCGGGGTCATGACACCCAGGGTCGGATTGGTGGCCAGGATTTCCTTTAGGGGATCGGCGTCCATCAAGCCACCGTCGGCCTTGCCCGAAGTCACCGCCAGAACCACATCGGGGACGCTCTGGAATTGCAGAAGCTCTGAACCGGGATAATGGGCGCGCATCCAGGCTTCATGCGCCGACCCGAGAAGCACAGCGACCCGTTTGCCCGGAAAGTCCGCCGGACTGCGGATCTGTCCTGCAGCTGCGCTGCCTGTCCCGGCTTTCGCGACCAGCAAGACCTGCGCATTGGCATAGTAAGGCTTGGAGAAATCCACGACCTTGCGGCGCTCTGCTGTCGCGGTCATTCCGGTGATGATGAGATCCACCTTGCGGGATTGCAGGGCCGGGATCAGCGCCATGAATTTCATGTTGGAGAATTCGACCGGCCGCCCGAGCCGGGCGGCGATGAGGCGCGCCAGATCGCCGTCATGGCCGGTGACCCGACCATCCTTGTCGACGAAACTGAAAGGTTCGCGCGTGGCACTCACTCCCACCCGCAGAGGATCCCCCTGGGTAGGCAGGTCGATCGAAAGTTCTTCGTAGGGACTGAGATCAGGCTTGAACCAACGGCGGTCAAGCGACTCCAGGGTGCCGTCTGCGCGGAATTCCTCGAGGATCGAGTTGACCTCGGCGAGCAGGGCCGCGCTCTCTTTGCGCAACGCAATGGCCGTATCCTCATCCGCCAGGCGATCCGGCAGAGGCATCAGCTCCGGGTTTTTCTTGCTGACCTGGAGGGCGGTCGGATAGCCGGTGACCAAGGTGTCCAGCTGCCCCGATTGCATGGCGGCAACCGCGTCCATGATGTCATCGAAGCTCTTGATTTCGGCATCGGGGAAGCGGGCGCCGGCGATGGCTTCACCCGTGGAGCCGGTCATCACACCTATCCGAGCCTTTGCGGCGTCCTCAGGCTTTGTGATGACGAGATTCTTTTCATTACAGCCGCCGAGCAGCACGCCCAGCATCAGCAGGCACGCGCTCAGCAGCAGTTTGGATTTGGGCACTACTTTCTCCACGCGGGGGCGGAACAATGCCTCGCACTATAGCAGGCACCGGATCCCGCGGACCGCAGGATCCGGTCGAGAACATCCCCGGTTCAGGCGCCGGCCTGCTTGGCGGCCACCCCCTTCAGGTACACGTAGAGCTGGTCCTTCAGATGGAGTTTTTCCTTCTTGAGGTTCTCGATCTCCTCGTGGGTCCCGTGCTCGATATGGGCTTCCATGTTCTTGATTTTCTGGTCGAGGTCGTTGTGCTTGTCGAACAGATGGGTGAAGTGCATATCGACATGCTTGAGCTTGGTGATCAGATCGCGGTATTCGGGGAACATTCAGCCTCCTCAGCGTGGGCAAGTGGTATTCAGGGTCGGGATTAGAGCAGAATCGGGCCCGTCCTCACTGCACTGGGTCAAGGCAGGCACACTCCTGGGAGCACAGACGCATGGAATTCAATCTGGACACGGCAAAGCTGCTGATCTTCATCGGCGGGCTGTGCGTTTTCTTCGCGGCCGAGAGCCTCTTCTCGGCGCGCGCCTGGGCGTCCGGGCGCCTGCGCAGGCTGGGCTTTCATCTGGGCCTTGCGGTGCTCAATACCTTCACCATCCGCATCCTTGCCTTCGTGCCTTTCCTCCTGTGGTCCGTCAAGGTGGAAGAAGAAGGTTGGGGACTCTCGCGATGGCTGGGCCTGCACGGCTGGGTGGAGATTGCCGCTTCCCTAGTCGTGCTCGATTTCTTCGACTACATCTGGCACCGGGCCAATCATCGCGTGCGCTTCCTCTGGCGCTTCCACAAGGGACATCACGCCGATACCGAGATGGATGTCACCACCTCACTGCGCTTCCATCCTGGTGAATTGCTGCTGTCCTTCGTGGCCAAGGCCAGCTGGATCCTCATCTGGGGACCAAGCGTCGTGGCGTGGTTCCTGTTCGAGGTGCTGGTCAGCCTGTGCGCGCAATTCCATCACAGCAACCTCGATTTTCCTGATGGCGTGGAACGCTGGCTGTCGAAGATCATCGTGACACCCCGTTTCCATGCCGCGCACCATGCGGTGGACCAGCATTTCGGCAACGCGAATTTCTCCACCATCCTTAGCGCATGGGACCACCTGTGCCGCAGTTATGCCCGCCCCGCGGACGGTGGCGCCACCACGCGGCCGCCCGGCAGCCTGGGCCTGCCGGAAGGTCGCGACACGGCATCTTCCCTGCGTGCCTGGGTGGAGGAGCCCTTCCGTCGTCGCAACCTCAATCTTGCGGACAGGCCGCCGGCTTGATGCATCCTGTCCGGCTGGCGGCAACTGCTTAGCTGTAGTAGCGTTGAATGGTCGTCCGTCCCATCCCAATCCAGGAGACTTTCATGAGACTGCTTACCCTGTTGCTGCTCTGCCTGCCCCTCACCGTGTTTGCCGATGAACATGCCACCGAGCATGGCGGTACCCCCGCGGAGCATGGTGGCGCCCCGGCCGAAGAAAAGGCCCCGGCTGCGGAAGAAGCTAAGAGCGAGCACGGCGGCGCACCCGCTGAAGAGAAGAAGTAGGTGAAAGGCATGCCCGGCAGGTTGGCACGCATGCCCGGCAGGTTGGCACGCATGCCCCGCATCGTGCTCGCCTGCCTGGCTTTTGCCCTCTCCCTGCCGGGGCATGCGGAATCCCCGGTGCCAGTGCCCGACCAGAATCCTCCCAAGTACTACGTGGAGGACATCAAGGCAGCCATGCTGGCGCATGTGGCAGCAGAGGTGGACAGCAACGGCGTTTTCCATCTCACTGACAGCCACACCGGCGAGCGCCTGGCGCTGAAGTTCGTGAAGATTCACGACCCGGTGCGCCGTATCGACGGCACTACCTACTTCGCCTGCACCGATTTTGTTTCCGCCAGCGATCCGGACAAGGTCTATGACCTCGACTTCTGGATGAACCCCGTGGAAGGCAAGCTCCGGATCTACGACACCAAGGTCCACAAGGAGCCCCGGCGCTCGCTGGTCTATGGCTGGTACAAGTATCCCCGCTACACTTTCATCGATGATCAGGTGGTCTATCTCTACTGAGGGTGTCCACGCCAACCCTCACCTCGCCCATGAATCAAGCCACCCCGCGCAGACTGCGCTCACTCGCTCCGGATGCCGTGGCCACGCTGCTCTCCTCGCATCACAGCCCGGTACGGCTGTCTTCTCTCTCGCCCAATGGCTATCCGCTCATCTCGACCCTGTGGTTTCTGTATGAGGAAGGCTGTTTCTGGTGCATCACGAACCAGAGCACGCTGATGCGACGCAATCTTGCGGCCAACCCACGGTGCGCCTTCGAGATCACCTTGCATGATGCACGCTACAAGCTGCTGCGGGGCCAGGGTGATGCCGAGCTCCTGCTGGAAGAAGGCGGGCGCATCACCGAAGCGATGATCTCCCGCTACCTGCCTGATCCCGAAGGCGACATGGCGGCCTCGCTACGTGCCCGTATCCCCACCGAGTACGCCATCCGTATCACTCCGCGCTGGATCCGGGGCCACGGACTGAAGCCTGTCAAGCAGGCCTGAACACCGGCGAAGGTTGTCCTTCGCGTTCCTCAAACTTGAGGCGCACCGGCTGACCGATGGCAAGTCCGTCCAGATCGCAGTCCACGATATTGCTCATGAGAGTGGGGCCTTCCCGCAAGGTGACGAAGGCAATCGCATACGGAGGATTGGCCCGCCGCTCCACGCTCCAGCTGTAGATCACGCCCTCTCCGCTGGCCTCCACCCATTCGCCGTCAGCAGACAGGCAGAAGGGACACAGCGGCCGCGGGTAGTAGTGCAGCTCGCTGCACGCATTACAGCGACGCAGCAGCAAGCGACCGGCACGGGCAGCCTCCCAGTAAGGGGCGAGCGCGCGATCCGCCACGGCGGTGTCATCTTTTGTTGCGGACATGATCAAGCCCTCTCCAGAATCACCGTTGCACTGCCATGCCGGGTGGGCAGATATCCCCCAGTGCCATGGGCCAGCGCCAGATCACAGTTCTTCACCTGCACGGCCGGGTGCGCCTCGCCCCTGAGCTGTCGCACCGCCTCCAGCACCTTGGTCATGCCGCCTCGATTGCCAGGGTGGTTGTTGCACAGACCGCCGCCATCCGTATTGAAAGGCAGCTTGCCGACACCCGAGATGAGATTGCCATCCGCCACGAAACGTCCACCCTCGCCCTTCGCACAGAAACCGAGATCTTCCAGCTGCATGAGCACCGTGATGGTGAAGCTGTCATAGACCGAGACGTACTTGATGTCTGTCGGGCGCACACCGGCCTCTTCGAAGGCCTTGGCCCCCGACCACACCGCGCCGGACCAGGTGATGTCCATCTCGCCACCATTGGTGTGCTTGATGGCCTCTCCCGCGCCCAGAATCCGTACCTTGGGCCGCTGCAGTTGGGCGGCAATCTCGGGTGCCACCACGACCAGCGCCCCGCCACCATCCGAGACCACGCAGCAATCCAGACGATGCAGCGGATCGGCCACGATGGGTGAATTGACGACCTCCTCCACGGTGACCACATCGCGCAACATGGCGTGCGGGTTGTGCTGGGCGTGCTGGGACGCGGCAACCTTGATCCAGGCGAGCTGCTCCGGCGTGGTGCCGAATTCATGCACGTGGCGCCGGGCGCACATGGCATAGAGATTGAGCACCGTAGGCTTGAAGGGCAGCTCGAAGGGCGCATCCGGCGGCACCACCGCCATGGGCGGCCTGCCGGGTGGAGCGCCACCGGTACGGGGTTTGCCGGCCAGGGTGATCAGCGCCACCTTGATCTTGCCCGTGGCTATGGCCTGCGCCGCGTGATTGAGGTGCGCGATGTAAGAAGATCCGCCGGTCTCGGTGCAGTCCGTCTGGCGCACCCGGAGCCCCATGTACTCGGCCATGGAAAAGCCACCCAAGCCCGGTGCATCACCGGCACAGAAATAACCGTCGACATCTGCAACGGTAAGCCCCGCGTCATCGAGTGCACCCTTGGCTACTTCCGCGTGCAGTTGGGAAAGCGGAATGCCCTCGGCCTTGCGGGTGGGATGTTCGTATATGCCGGCGATATACGCCTTGCCTTTGATCGTCATGTTCGTGAATGGCACCGTGAGGCGCGAATGCCTCGCGCGGGGCGGAGCTTACCGCATCCTGCAGGTGATCTCATGCACCCCGGCGAGACTTCGTCTGCGAAGGCGGTCGCGCGTCAGCCCTGCTCGCCGCTACGGTCCGCCACCATGCGCATGCGCGCACGGAGGTGGGCGTATTTCCACTGCCCGTTGATCTTCACGTAGTCATCGTCATAGCGCAGAGCGAACCACTTCTGCGCACCTGTCTTGGTATAGGTCCAGGGGCCCATGATGTACCAGATACCCGTCGCTCGATTCCCATTCACTTCGATGATGGGGTTCATCATGTTGTGCTGGGAAAAGCTGAACATGTCCTTGAAGTTCTGGAACAGTTCGCGAATTTCGGCATGTCCCGTGGCCTTGCCGAAATCTGGACTTTCCCAGATGGCATCCTCGGCAAACACGGACGCGATGCGATCGGGATTGTGCATGTCGTCGCAGATCTCCGCGTAGCGGGCCTTGAGCTGCTTGATGGCCTCGATGTCTTCGAGCCGGGTGATGCGTTCTTCGAGTGTCATGGTGCTGGCCTCCCCTGTTGTGATTCGTGTTGGCACAGCTACCATTGCCGCCGAGGCATGGAGAGTCAAGACTCCGCGGCCTGATCGCTCGGCCCGGTTATACCAGTTACCCGCCCTGTGGCATGCTCGCACCCATGTGCGGATTCTGTGCAATGGTCAGCGGGCTACCCCACTGGACCGAGAAGGCTCCGGAGTCGGGCTCGACAACCGAGACGGACGGTCGTGACCAGCGTCTGGAACGTCTGTTCCGTGTGAAGCTCGTGAACACGGTGATTGCCGGCCACGGCTGCGTACTCGAGGACTGGGCCATGGGCCAGTACATCGTGCGCAGCCAGCGCGGCCGCAGTGAGCTGGTGCCTGCCCTGCCCCAGGTGTGGCAGCGCGTGGAGGACATTGCGGGGCGAGCGGTGGACCCGCTCGATCCGGATCTCCTCGCCCGCCTGAGCAGCCTTCGCGCCTGAGGGCGCTCCATGAGCACGCGACGCGAAGCATTGCCAGTCAACGTGCTGACCGGCTTTCTCGGCAGCGGCAAGACCTCCCTGCTCAATCGCTGGTTGCAAGACCCCGCTCTCGCCGGCACCGCTGTGCTCATCAACGAGTTCGGCCAGATAGGGCTTGATCATCAGCTGGTCGACACTCTGGATGGCGCCCCCGTGCTGCTCGCCAACGGCTGTGTCTGCTGCGCCATCCGGGAGGATCTGAAGGAGGCAATCCTGCTGCTGGAGACACGCCGTCTTGCGGGCGAAATCCCCGCCTACCGACGCATCCTGCTGGAGACGACCGGGATTGCCGATCCGGCCCCCATTCTCGCAACCCTGCTGAACGACCCGGAGCTGCGTCACCATGTACGTCCCGGCCTCGTAGTAACCACCGTCGATGCAGTGAACGGCCACGCGGATCTGATGGCAAGACGCGAACTGGCCCAGCAGGTAGCGGCGGCAGACGTGCTGGTGCTGACCAAAACCGACCTCGTACCCTCGGCCGACTTGCAGGCCCTGGCTGCGGCGCTCGAGGCACTGAATTCGGAGGCCGACATGCTTCCCGCCAGTGAGGCTGAAGCAACACTGCTCCTCACCGCTGACAGCAGGATGGGCTCGGCACACAGCCGGCGGAGAGCTGGGTCGGCATCACCTCATGCTCATTCGCATGGGACAAAGGGCATCCATGCCCACGAACTGCCTTATCGGGCGACGGCCTTTTTTCTCGATGAAGCGCTCGACTGGACAAGCTTCGGCCTGTGGCTGTCCATGCTTCTGCACACACACGGACGGCGCATCCTGCGCGTGAAGGGATTGCTTGGCATCGCCGGCACTGACACCCCGGTGGTCATCAATGGCGTCCAGCATCTGGTGCATCCGCCATACCATCTCCCGGCCTGGCCGGACGGAGATGACCGTTCCCGTCTGGTGTTCACCACCGACGGCCTCGACCCCGCCGTCATCAAGGACTCGCTGCAGGTGTTCAACCGGGCCGCGCAGCGCCTCAGGCTGGCGGCGGATTCTTCGCCTTGAATTCACTGCAAATGGCACCCAGCGTCATGAAGCGCACCCCTTCGTGGTGGCGCATGTGGTCAATCAGGCGCTCCACCATCATCAGCATCTGCGGGTGCCCCGCTGCATCCGGATGCAGGCAGGCGTTGAATACGCCGTAATCCAGATTGCGATACATCCAGTCGAACTGGTCCTGCCACATCTGGCCCAGATCGCGCGGTGGCACCCACCCGTGGCTGTTCGGGAATTTCTTGACGAACATCACCGGCGGAGCGTCATCCAGATACCAGCTGCACGGGATCTCCAGCAGCCCGGTTGGCGTGCCGGGAACCCAGGGCTTCATCCAGCTCCCCGCCGGCTGGCTGTAGTCAATCTTGGTCCACTTGTCGCCGCGGCGCAGGTAGTAAGGCGAGACATCGTGCTCCATCAGGCTGTGATCGTATTCAATGCCCTTGGCAAGCAGCAGATCTATCGTATTGCGTGAGAGTTCCCACCAGGGCGCGGAATATCCCTTGGGTGCCTTGCCGCAAAGTTCCACCACCAGATTGAAAGTCTTGTCGAGCACCGCAGATTCCTGCTCGCGCGACATGGCGAGAGGGTTCTCATGGGCATAGCCGTGGAGTCCGAGTTCATGGCCAGCATCGGCCACCAGCTTCGATTCGCGGGGGAAACTTTCGATGGAGTGCCCCGTGATGTTCCAGGTGGTGGTGATGCCATACCGATCGAACAGGTCGAGCAACCTTGGAGTGCCCACCCTCGCGGCATGAACACCACGCGAGATGTCGCAGGGTGAATCCTCGCCCCCGAAGGAGCCCAGCCACAGGGAAACCGAATCGAAGTGGACGTTGAAGCAGACCTGGATGTCTTTGCGAGGCATGGTCATCGTTCCTTCCTTATCTGCGGAGGCACCGCCGGCAAGGGCGGGCAGCCACTCCGGATGATTGCGTGTGCAGCGCGAACCTGAACACAATGCTTCCCAGTCACGCCAGCCGGGAGCACGTCCTCATGTCAAAACCCGTCTCCATTGCCGCTTGCCAGTTTGTGATGCGTCCCGTCAAGGACTTTGACGGGTTTGCCCGCCACGCCGCCCGCCTGCTCGATCAGGCCAAGGGGGCAGATCTCGTCCTGCTACCGGAGCTCTTCACCCTGGCGCTCTTCACCACGCTGGAGGACTGGCGTAACCGGCCCGTTGCCGAACTCGTGAAGGTCGATCGCTACACCAAGGCCTACCGCTCGTTCTTCGAGGACGAGGCGCGACGGCGCGGCCAGCACATCGTGGCCGGCTCGCATCTGGAGAAGAAAAAGACCGGCGGCTATTTCAATGTGGCGTATGTGTACGGCCCGAACGGGTTGGTGCACGCGCACGAGAAGACGCACATCTTCCCGGCCGAATCGCAATGGAAGACCCGCGAAGGTGACCGCATGGAGGCCTTCGATCTGCCCTTTGCGCGGGTCGGGATCAATATCTGCTACGAGGCGGAGATCCCCGAATGCTCAGCCTCGCTGACCGAGCAGGGCGCGGAGATCATCCTCTGCCCCTCGTTCACGTTCAGCGAACCCGGCTTCTGGCGTGTGCGCCATTGCGCGCAGTCCCGCTGCATCGAAAACCAGGTGTACTTCGCGCATTGCGCCACGGGCGGCAAGCTCCCGCGCGGCCCCGTGCCCAATGGCTGGACCCGCAGCTCCATTCTTTCCCCCTGCGATACCCCATGGTCGGCCCCGAACGGGGTGGTCGCGGAAGCGGAAACGAATGTCGAAATGGTGCTGCACGGCACGGTGGACCTCGCACTGCTTCATGAGAACCGCAAGAAGGGCGTGGCCACCACCTTCAAGGATCGCCGTCGGCGCGCGGACTGCTATCGCGCCTGGCCATCACACCTCAAGCCCGGAAAGTCCGTGAAGCGGGGCCAATAGCACATGCTTTGCGAAGAGGCCGAGCCGTCACATCAGGAATGAAGTTCGATGAGCACCCTCACGCAAGCCGCACCTGACGACTCCCTACCCCCTTGGCGGGTAGTCGCGCGCAATGATGCCATCGACAGCGGCAACCCCATGCATGATGACGAAACCGCCCGCAGACTCGGTTTTGCAGGGGGGCTGGTGCCCGGCGTCACGCTCTACGGCTACCTGACCCACCCACTGATCGAGCGACTCGGCCGGACGTTTCTGGAACATGGGCGTTTCGAGGTGCGTTTCCGGCGTCCGGTTTATGAGGGTGAGGAAGTCACCGCGCGATGCCGAGCCGTTGCGGACGATAGCGGGCAGGCGCGGGCGCCGAGCACCTTCGAACTCGAGCTCTGCAATGCAGCCGGGGAAGCCTGCGTGCTTGGGCGTGCTTCCGTGCCCGAGACACCGCCACCCGTGCTCGAGATGCCGGTGACCGAGCCCATGCCCTTCCATAAGATTCCGGCGACTGCCGCGGCGCTGGGCGCGGCCCCGCCCATCGGCACGCTCCACGAGTGCCTGACCACCGAGGCCGGCAGGGCTTTCGCCTCAGGCTTGGGTGACGACCTTGCGCTCTACCAGACCCTCGCCCATCCCGCCTGGCTGCTGCGCCAGGCGAATCTCGTGGTGGACAGGAATCTCGCGGTCGGGCCCTGGATTCATGTCGCGAGCGATATCGAGCATTGCGGTGTGGTGCGGCTGGACGAGCCCGTAGAGATTCACGGCCGCGTGATGCAGCTGTATGAACGCAAGGGCAACGAGTTCGTGGATCTGGAAGTGGTTTACGTCACTTCCAGACCCGTGATGCGGGTACGGCACTCGCTCATCTATCGCGTGGCCGCACCGCCATGAGAGAGCCGTTCAAGCGGCCATGTGGGTGGGGATGTTCCAGCTCTTCAACTCGGGCATGACCTTGGTAGCAAAGATTCGCAGGGAGCGTTCAACAACTTCATAGGGCGCCCCGGCGAAGCGCACCACATACATGGCATCGTAATCGCCGATGGTCTGCCGTCTGGCTTCCACCTTCTCCAGGATCTGCTGCGGCGTGCCCCAGGTCTGCCCGGCCACATAGGCTTCAGCGATGGCATCCAGCCCAGCGCCAGCAAGCGCCTTGGCGTTCTGGCCATACTCCTCGTAGCCCTGCGGGAAATGGTCGCCCATCATTTCGTAATGCGTGATGAGACTCATGAGATAGGTCCGAACATACTTCACGGCATTCTCCTGCGCGCGGTCCGCGTTGTCATCACAGACCATGAAGTCTATGAAGAATGGAATGGGCGGCGCCGCATGATGATGCTCGCGGAAGGCGCTGGCATAGGCCTTCACTTCGTCCTTGTGGGTGGCGGGATCCTTGTAGGAGAACTGCAGCATCTTGAGCCCCAGCTTGGCCGCCTCCTGAATCGAATCGCCAGACATAGCCACCTGCATGGTGCGGCCCTTGAATGAGCGGGTAGGCCTGGGGCGTAATGGAGCTTCCGGCTGTTTGAAATACGTGCCCTCATGGGCTTTCATCACGCCGGTTTCCAGCGCGTTCAGAATCATGGGGACCGCCTCATCATAACGGCCACGCGACTCGGCCATGGGAATGCCGAATTGGTCATATTCCCGCCGCGCAAGTCCGCGCCCCAGACCGAGAATCAGGCGTCCCCCCGAGAGCATGTCGAGCAGGGCCGCCTTCTCCGCCACCCGCAGAGGCTGGAGGTTCCAAGGCACGATGACCGCGCTGGTCATGAGCTTGATGCGCCTGGTCTTTGGGGCCAGATGCGCCAGATAGACGAAATTGTCAGGACAGGCGGCGTAGTCCTCAAAGTGGTGCTCGACCATGCCGACCTGGTCGTAACCCAGCTCGTCCGCCAGGATGGTGCTGCGGATTTCCTCGTCGTAGACCTGCGCCTCGGTCATGTCGCCGTAACCATAACGCTGGGCAAGTTGCGCGATACCTATCTGCATTTCGGGATCCTCGGTCGTGTTTGGCGTGTGCCCGCGGGGCAGGTTGGTCGGTACCCATGTGCCCCGGCTGGGGATGGGCACACTCTCGCCCGGGCCCGCGTCGAGGAGAGAGCCCCAAGGATAGGGCAGCTTGAGTGGAGGGTGCCATCTCTCCGCGTATCGCCTGGCCGACTGGCGGGCGCCGCACGCTCCTCGGGCCGGTCCGGATCCAGTGACTTCCGTTATGGAGTCCGAATGCAAGCCCATGATAGCCTGTCAAAATGATAGGAAGAGGCGAAAGCAGACTCCCCAGAAACCAAATCCAGCAGCAAATTCGCGCGCGGGCCCAGAACACGGCAAACGTCCTCTTCACACGCCATGCCCTCGGTCGGATGCGCGAAAGGCAGATAACAATTGCCATGGTGTACGAAGTCTTGCGCAAAGGGGTCCTGCGGCGGGAGCCAGAGCGAGACCTGCGGCATGATGCTCTCGAATGCCGGATGGAGCTTCGCGTCGAAGGGCGCGACATTGGCGCAGTGGTTGCGTTTGCGATGGATCGAGACCGGCTGCCTGTCGTCACCGTCATGAATATCTGAGGTTGACCGATGTATCACTACACAGATGGAGGCTTGCGGAACGTCTGGTTGCGCAACGGCTTTGAAATTCATGATACCGATTACGGAAAGGCCGTGGCTTTTGTCGACGGCGATGGATTGATTCGCGCGATCTGCCTTGCACTGGCATGCAAGGCAAGTCGATTGACGGGAGGAGAATTCAGATATCTGCGCGCCAGCGGCCTACTGATGACCCAGCCTGCCTTGGGCAAATTGCTGGGAGTCGACGGGCAGACAGTGGCTCGTTGGGAGAAATCCGGAAGGGTACCAAGATGGGCAGAAAAACTGGTGCGCCTGCTGTACGTCGCTCACGCAGACGGTGATGAGCCAATCCGTGCAGTACTGGCCCGAATGGGTGGCGATGAGCAGACAGCGGCTCAGAGCATTATTCTTGAGACTACCCGCAAAGGCTGGAGAGTGGCGTCTTCGAAGTTGTCCAACGCCGCCTGATTAGCCCAAGAACAAGCGTGCGGTCAGCTTTTGCATCAGATTCGGTGCCACTGGTTGCAAATTCGCGCCCTGCGGCGAGCGATAAAATTGTCGTGCAGGAAGGCCTGCCTCACGGCAAGCCCTTCGAGTGATAACTCTGTAACAGGGCCCCAGGGGGATTGATTCGCAAACGCTCATGCAGTCGCTCACCCCTGCGGGGGGCGCTGCGCGCGTCCGAACCCGCTGGCGTGGTTTCGTCGAACTTAGGGGTTCTCGTCGCAACCTGAAAACAGGACGCATAAAAAAACCGGCCATTGGCCGGTTCCTTTATGAGTGGCGTCCCCAGGGGGATTCGAACCCCCGTTACCGCCGTGAAAGGGCGATGTCCTAGGCCTCTAGACGATGGGGACGGACAACCTTTGAGTCGCGGGCCGGTGTGCACCGCTCCGCTTGGAAACTGGTGGAGCTAGTCGGGATCGAACCGACGACCTCTTGCATGCCATGCAAGCGCTCTCCCAGCTGAGCTATAGCCCCAGTTTTCCGGTCGCTCTTTCTGCGTGGCTGGCCTGCAAAAAGAGAGGCGCGAAGGTACGCGAGGGTCCCGGGAGTGTCAAGCCAGAAGGTCCCCGGCCCACACCGTGGATTAGGGCCCTTTTCACCCGCCCGCCAGCTCCTGTCTTCAGGCCAGCGCCGCCTCCAGGCGCGCGAGCGTGCGCTCCCGCCCGAGTAGCTCCAGGGTCACGTCGATGGCAGGCGAGGCTGTGCCCCCGGTCACCGCCACGCGGAGCGGTTGGGCCACCTGCCCGAGCTTGATTCCGGCCCCCGCGGCCACCGCCTCCACCACACCATGCAGGGCCGTCTTGTTCCAATCGCCGACTACGCGCAGGGCATCGAACAGCGCGACAAGCAGAGGCCGTGCCTCGGGCCCGAGATGCTTGCGTAACGCCTCCTCGTCCATCACCGCCAGCCGCCCGAAGAAGGGCCGGCTCTTTTCCACCATTTCCAGCAGGGTGCGCGCCCGTGTGCGCTGCGCATCCAGCAGGGCATGCAGATCGGGGCCTTCGGACGGGTCAAGTTTCTCGGCTGCGAAAAACGGCGCCGTCGCCTCGACGAGGCGCGCGGTGCTCACACTCTGCAGATATTGCTGATTGACCCAGAGGAGCTTGTCGCCATTGAAGCTCGCGGCCGATTTGTTGATGGCATCCACATCGAACTTCTGCACCAGCTCGTCCAGAGTGAAAATCTCCTCATCCCCGTGGGACCAGCCCAGCCTCGCCAGATAGTTCAGCAGCGCCTCAGGCAGAAAACCTTCATCGCGGTACTGGGTCACGCTCACCGCACCATGGCGCTTGGAGAGCTTCTTGCCATCCGGGCCATTGATCATCGGCACATGGGCATACACGGGGCGCTGGGCTCCGAGTCCTTCCAGAATGTGAATCTGCCGAGGTGTGTTGTTGAGATGGTCATCGCCACGGATGACATGCGTAATGCCCATGTCGATGTCGTCCACCACCACCGTGAGGTGATACGTGGGGGACCCGTCCGAGCGCGCGATGATGAGATCGTCCAGCTCGTCGTTGCTGAACACCACGTCACCGTGCACACGGTCCGCCACCACCAGCTGTCCGCCTTGCGGAGTACGGAAACGCACCACCGGCTGCACACCCTCAGGTGCGGGGCCGGCCATGTCACGGCAGTGCCCGTCATAGCGGGGTTTTTCCTTGGCCTGCATCTGCTGGTTGCGTAGATCCTCCAGGCGCTCGCGGCTGCAGTAGCAGTGATAGGCCTTGCCGGTATCCAGCAACCGGCGAATGGCTTCGTGGTAACGGTCAAAACGCTTGGTCTGATAGTACGGGCCGTCGTCCCAGTCCAGTCCCAACCACGCCATGCCCTCGAAAATCGCGTCCACCGCTTCCTGGGTGGAGCGTTCGCGATCGGTGTCCTCGATGCGGAATACGAACCGGCCGCCATGGCGCCGCGCATAGAGCCAGTTGAAGAGCGCCGTGCGGGCGCCGCCGATATGCAGATAACCGGTCGGGCTGGGCGGAAATCGGGTGACGATGGTCATGCGTGCTGCCTGCTGGAATTCAGGCGGCGATTATAGGGAATGCATCGCGGGATGTGCGCGCTGCAGCATTCGGCAGCAGCAGGCAGGAGGCTTGCGAGCCGTGACCTGCGGGTTAGGATGCGGTCTGAAGGGAGGATTCGCCATGCCTGCACGCAAGACATCCGCGCTGCTGCCAACCGCTTTTTCCGGACTCTCGGATCTGGTGGAGGGCTGGGCGCTTGCAGATTCCACCGCGCGCCTGGAAAAACGTCTTACCACGCCGGTCGCGGAGATCAGGGCCTTCTATGACCGCATGCTGCCCTGTGCGGCAGAGGCCTTAGCCTATCTCGCCGAGAGACAGCTGGGCGCGCTCACGCCACAAGAGGAAGCGTTGCTCAAGCTGATGCTTTCCCTGGCAGAGATGGGTCCGGCGATCGAATGGTATGGCACCGGCGCCTACCCCGATGCCTTCGACGCGCGACGCTTCCCGCTGGTCGTAACCCTTCCGGACAACGAAGCGCAAGGAGTAGCCGCATGAACGAACGTGTTGCGAAGTCACCCCAAGTCACCCCCGCGAATCTCACGCTGAAGCATCCGGAGCTCGGCACGGGCCCTGTGCCGGCCCGCCCCTACTGGGATCCCGCCTGGTATGCGCGCGAACTGGAAGCCATCTTCAAGCGTGCGTGGCTGTGTATGGGGCGCGTGGAACAGGCCAAATCGCCGGGTGACTTCTTTATGAAGAAGCTGCCGACTTTTGATCTCTCCGTGCTGGTGGTCCGTGGCAAGGATGGCGAGCTCCGCGCCTTCCACAATGTCTGCAAGCACCGGGGCAATCATGTGGAGCTGCGCGAGGCCGGGCACTGCCTCGGCTTTACCTGCCCGTTCCATGGCTGGACCTACGGGCTTGATGGCAAGCTCGCGGCGGTGCCCGACGAGAAGGGCTTTCACGAGCTCGACAAGAAAAAACTCGGCCTGACCCAGCTGCCACTCGAGATCTGGGAGGGCTTTGTCTTCATCAACCTCAACCTTAAGCCACACCAGACCCTAAAAGAGTTCCTCGGTGAGCATGGGGCAGATCTGGAGGGCTATGTCTTCCACCGGGGCACCGCGATCTTCGAATACGAAGGCGTGATCAATACCAACTGGAAATGCATGGTGGACTCCTTCTGCGAGACCTACCACGTGCCGGTGCTGCACAGGCATTCCATCAAGGACACCCTCGCCGGCCCGGATAACCCTCACGGACGGCTGATCGACATTCGCCTCAAGGGTCCGCATCGCACGCAGTCGGTGTGGGGCAACATGAACTACACGCCGAACCCCGTGCAGGGCCTCGCCTTCCAGTACGCGCCGGGTCCTTCGGTCACCAGCGGGGTGGTAGACGAGCACTCAGTGCTGCCGAAAGGCCTCAATGAGACCCGCGCGCCAAACTGGTCCATCGATGTCACGGCATTCTTCCCCAACTGGATCATCGTGATGGGCAGCGGCATGTATTTCACCCACCAGATGTGGCCCCTCGCGGCCAACAAGGTGGTGTGGCAGATGCGCGGCTATCTACGCCCGGCCACCAATGCTGCCCAGCGCTTCGGTCAGGAAAATTCGATGGTGGAGCTGCGTGATGCGGTGCTGGAAGACTGCAACACCCTGGAGCGCATCCAGGCCTCACTCGATCAGGGCCTGATCAATGAATTCATCTATCACGACCACGAACTGGCGCTGAGGCACCAGTATCACGTGGTCAAGCAATGGGTCGAGGACTACGAGAGGAGCAAGTCCACATGAGAGAACTGATGATTCGTGGCGCACTGGCTGCCGCCATCCTGCTGCCGCTTGCCTCCCACGCCGCGGCCCCCACGGTGGTGGATGACGCGGCTCTGGGCGATCAAACCCAAGGTCATAACTGGCTTGGCTATGGGCGCACACACCACGAACAGCGTTTCAGCCCGCTGGATCAGGTGAACGCCGGCAATGTGGGCAAGCTTGGCGTCGCCTGGTCGCTGGATCTGCCCGAGGATCGCTCACTCACCGCCACCCCGCTCGTGGTGGATGGCGTGATGTATTTCAATGGCAGCTACGCGCGTACCCGCGCGGTCGATGCGAAAACCGGCAAGATTCTCTGGGAGCATGATCCCAAGGTCTTCGAGACTGCGGAGGATCGGGCCCGCATCCTGTGGGACTGGAATCGCGGCGTGGCCTACTGGAAGGGCATGGTCTATGTGGCCACCCCAGACGGTCGCCTCATCGCGCTGGATGCCAAGTCCGGCCAGGAAGTCTGGGCAGCCCAGACTTTCGAACCCTCCAAACCACTCTTCATCTCGGGCGCACCGCGCGTATTCCGCGACAAGGTGCTGATCGGCAATGGTGGCACGGAATGGGGTGCCGCGCGTGGCTTCGTCACGGCCTATGACGCGGCGACCGGCAAGCAGGCATGGCGGTTCTGGACTGTGCCCGGCAATCCTGCCGATGGGTTCGAGAACAAGGCTATGGAGATGGCCGCCAAGACCTGGACCGGTGAATGGTGGAAGTTCGGTGGCGGCGGCACGGTGTGGCACGGCATGACCTACGACCCGGAGTTCAACCGCGTCTACATCGGCACCGGCAATGGCTCGCCGTGGAACCAGAAGATGCGCAGCCCCGGCGGCGGCGACAATCTCTTCCTGTGCTCCATCGTGGCGTTGGACGCGGATACCGGCGAGTACGTGTGGCATTACCAGACCGTGCCGGGGGAGACCTGGGACTACAACTCCAACATGGACATCGTGCTGGCGGATCTGGTGATAGAGGACAAGCCGGTAAAGGCCCTGATGCACGCGCCCAAGAACGGCTATTTCTACGTCATCGATCGCAGCACCGGCAAACTCGTCTCGGCCAAACCCTTCGGCAAGGTCGACTGGGCCACCGGCATTGACATGACAACCGGCCGCCCCATCGAAAGAGAGGGTGCGCGTTACGAGGATGGCGAAGAAATCGTCTGGCCAGGCCCTTTCGGCACGCACAACTGGCCGGCCATGTCTTTCAATCAGGACACTGGCCTCGTCTACATTCCTTCGATCGAGATGGCGGGGGTCTACAACGACAAGTACACCAAGCCACAAGCGTGGAAGTCGCCTGACTTCAAATTCGATCCGGGCGTCGACTTCCTGCGCGCAGATGGTCCGGCCGACTGGGGCTCATCCAGCCTGCGCGCCTGGGATCCGGTGCAGCAAAAGCTCGTGTGGGAAGTGCCCACGCCCGGAGTCTGGAATGCCGGTACCCTCACCACCAAGGGCGGGCTGGTCTTCCAGGGCCGCGCCGATGGCAAGCTGGTGGCCTATGCGGCGGACACCGGCAAGGTACTGTGGGACATTTCGCTGGGCCTCGGTATCTCCGCACCGGCGGTTACCTACGCCATCGATGGCACACAGTACATCGCGCAATTGGTGGGCTGGGGCGGGTCCATGACCGCCACGGGTGGCAACATGGCCGCGCAACACGGTTGGTCCTATGGGGCGCAACCGAGGCGCCTCGTCGTTTTCGCGCTTGACGGCAAGGCCAGCTTGCCGAAAATGCCCGCGCCGGTCTTTGCCAAGCCGCTGCATGATGCAGAATTCGTGGTGTTCGAGGAACTCGCGGAGCGCGGCAGTTTCGTGTGGAAGGAATCCTGTGGCATGTGCCACGGTCCGGCCGGCACGGCTGGCGGCTTTGCGCCTGATCTGCGTGCGTCCGCCGTGATGCTCGACAAGAAGGCCTTGCATCAGGTGGTGTTCGATGGCGCGCTGCGCGCGCGCGGGATGCCGAATTTCAAGGATGTCTCCGAAGGGGATCTGGAAGCCGTGCAACATTTCATTCGCCGTGAGGCGCACAAGCAGCAGTTGAACACCCCCTGATGAGTTTTCGGCGCAGGATGCAGGCGCGACTGCCTGGCAAGGACAAGGTCGCAGAGCACCGCGTCCTGCGCTGGCTTGGGAACAGACTGCACGATCCGAACCTCTGGCATTTTGGTCGGCGCGCGGTCTCGCGTGGCGCCGGCATCGGAATGCTGGTGGCCTTCTTCCCCATCCCGATCCACATGACGGTGGTGGCTCCCATCGCCATCATCTTCGGCCTCAACCTGCCGGTGATGCTCGCCGCGGTGTGGGTGACCAATCCCATCACCTGGATCCCGATCTTCTACTTCTCATATCGAGTGGGCGTGTTCTTTCTCGATGGTGAGGTGCTGCCGCTGGAGGCACTCAACCTGAGTGCGGATTTCAGCAGCCTCCAACATGCTTTGGGCGAGATCTGGGCGCCTTTGTTTCTTGGCTCCGCCATCTGCGGCGCAGTTTTCGGCACCCTCACCTACACACTCATCGAGGTCGCCTGGCGGCTCAGTGTTGCGCGACGATGGAAGCTGCGGGATAGCAGCAAGCACCGCATTCCGCTCCCCTGATGCACGCCCGCCATCGTTGTGCCTATACTCGCGCCATCCCGTTGCGCGAGTGAATCACCATGCCGACCAAAGCCGCCACCAAGTCATCCTCGAAGCCAGCCCCGAAAACAGTGCCGCAGCCAGCCGCCAAATCGGCATCCCCAGCCGCCCGCAAGACGATTCGTCGGGTGGATGTGACTCCCGAGAAGATGGAGCGCGAACGGGTCGGTCGTTTCAAATCGCTCAAATCCTCGGCCAAGGCATTCATCGACACGCGCCTGCCCAATGGCGAGCGGGACATCCTCACCGTCATAGGCCGTGGGGTGGTGGAGGATGCGGAGCTCGCGCCCCCCATCAAGGACAACCGGGATTTCAACGTGGCCTACATCCGCGCCAAACACGGTTGCGGTGCCACCCTGCACATCCATGAGACGCTGGAAGTGTTCATTCCCATGAAAGGGACCTGGGGCGTGTTCTGGCAGAACCGCGATGGATCTCGTCATGAAGTGGAATTGGAGCCCTACGACACCGTCTCGGTGCCGATTGGCGTGTCGCGCGGTTTCCGTTACCTCGGCAAAGGCTCGGGGCTCATGATGGCCATCGTGGGCGGCACGGATCCTGGTCGTGTGCACTGGCCCAAGGAAACTGTGGAAGAGGCAGCCAAGCACGGCCTCGTACTGCGCAAGGGCGATCTGGTCGCCCTCAAGTAGAGCTCACCACACATCCACCCAGGCGCGGGTGGCACGCCGCACAGGCCCTGCCGCCCGCAACGCCCGCATCAGCCATGCGCGTGTTTCGGCAGGGTCGATCACCGCATCCACTTCCAGATACGACGCCACCGAGGTGGCCTTGCCTTGCGCATACATGCGAGCCAGCAAGGTGTCGAACAGTGCCTTGCGGGCGACGGGATCGGTCTCTGCTTCCAACTCCTTGCGGAATCCTAGATTCACTGCGCCTTCCAGACCCATGGGCCCGAATTCGCCGGTCGGCCAGGCCACGGAAAGCAGCGGGCGATGGAAACTGCCACCGGCCATCGCCTGCGCACCCAATCCATAGCCTTTGCGCGTAACCACCGTGAACAGCGGCACACTCAGGTTGGCACTCGCAATGATGAGGCGCGATCCGCGCCGCACGGCCGCCGTCTTTTCACTGTCCGGCCCCACCATGAAGCCTGGCGTATCGCACAGGGACACGATGGGCAGGCCATAGGCATCGCAGAGCTGCAGGAAGCGGGCGGCTTTTTCCGCCGCAGGACCGTCGATGGCGCCGCCGAGATGTCTGGGATCATTGGCGATGAGGCCAAAGGCAATGCCTTCGATGCGCACCAGAGCCGTGATGATGCCGATACCGTAAGCTGCACGCAGTTCGATTACGGAATCCGTATCCGCGAGCGTCGCGATCACCTTGCGCACGTCATACACCCGCAGTCGATCTTCGGGAATGAGCTGCCGCAGCAGGCGCTGATCTGCTGCCGAGTATTCCGGTAACCGCCCCTGGAAACACCCGAGAATACGCTTCGCCATCAGCGCACCTTCGGCTTCATCACTCACCGCGAGATCCACCACCCCGTTCGCCGTCTGCACCTCAATGGGCCCGATGTCCTCCGGCGTGAAACGACCAAGCCCGCCGCCTTCGATCATTGCCGGCCCGGCAAGGCCGATGTTCGAGTCTGCGGTGGCGATGGTGATGTCCGCGCAGCCGAAGATCACCGCATTGCCGGCGAAACAGCGTCCGGCGTTGACCGCAATCCGCGGTGCCACCCCGGACAGCTGTGGCCAGGTGGAAAAAGTCGGCAGGTCCAGCCATGAGCCGATGATGTCGTCCACATCCACGTCCCCGGGACGACCCCCACCCCCCTCGGTGAAGAACACCACCGGCAGCGCCCATTCCTGTGCGAGTTCGAAGAGTCTGTCCTTCTTCTTGTGATTCATCGCGCCCTGGGTGCCCGCCAGCACGGTGTAGTCATAGGCGAGCACGGCACAGCGCGTGGCCTCATCCCCGAAGAGTGACGCATTGACCGTCCCGATACCGGCCACGAGGCCGTCTGCGGGCGTGTTCCTGCGCAGATCCTCCAGGGTGCGGCGGCGGCGCTGCGCGGCCACCATCAAGGCGCCGTATTCCATGAAGCTGTCGGGATCGCACAGCGCGGCGACATTCTCACGCGCGGTGCGCTGCTTGTTGCGCCGACGGCGGGCCACCGCCTCCGGTCGCTGTTCGTCCTGCCCCAGTGCATGCAGCGCTTCCACCTCGGCGAGATCTGCACGGAGGGCAGCGGGATCAAGCACCTCGCCGGTCGAGTGCGTTGTGCCGTCATCCTCCAGAGGGCGAAGGAAACAGAGGGGTGCTTCCTCCGCGAGGGTGTCACCCGGCGCCGCCACAAATTCCACCAGCAGCCCTGCCATCGGTGCTTCCACGTGGTGATGCATCTTCATGGCTTCGAGCACCGCCACCGTCTCCCCTCGCGCCACCATGGCGCCCGGCGCGACCGTCAGGCGCACCACACTCCCGCGCAACGGTGCCCGGATGGCAGTCATGCCGGCCGGAATGTCGCGCGTCGCTGCAGTGTCTTCCGTGAGGGCCACCGCCTGCGGCAACTCATGCGCCGGAGTGAAGTGCGCGGTCGTCTCCAGCAGCGCGCCGGCATGCAGTTCCAGAAAACGCGTGGAGATGGCCATGGCCTGCACCTCGGGGTGGGTGAGGATGGCGCGTGCGAGTGGCAGGCTGGTATTCATGCCCTCCACGCGACACGCCGCAGCCATCGCAGCCGCACGCTCGCACGCCCGTGGGAAATCAAGGCCAGGCGTGCGCACGATGAGTTTTGCCAGCAGGGAATCAAACGCGGGATTGGCGGCGTATCCGCCGTAAACACCGCTGTCCACGCGCACCCCGGGGCCGCTCGCCGGCTCGAAGATCCGGAGCACGCCACCCGAGGGGCGCGCACTGCCATCTGCGTTCAAGGTCTCGGCATTGATGCGGATCTGGATTGCGGTGGCCTGCGGCGCAGGCGGTGGCATGGCGAGCCCCAGCGCGGCCAGGGTCTCTCCACGGGCGACCCCGAACTGCAGGGCAACGAGGTCGAGCCCGAGGATTTCTTCGGTGACCGTATGCTCCACCTGCAGGCGTGGATTCGCTTCGATGAACCAGAAACGTCCGGCCTTGGCATCGACAAGAAATTCAAAGGTGCCGAGCCCGCGGTACCGGACCGAGGCCGCCATCCGGCAGGCGGCATCGAGCAGGCCTTGGCGCAAGGCAGGCTCGAGCGCCGGGGCCGGCGCAATCTCGATCAGCTTCTGGTGGCGTCGTTGCAGGCTGCAGTCGCGTTCCCAGAGGTGCACCACACCGCCTTGCCCGTCGCCCAGGATCTGCACTTCCACATGTCTGGCATCAGGTACGAAGCGCTCCGCGTAGAGGGTGCCATCACCGAAAGCCGCGAGGGCTTCAGCTCCACATCGAGTGAATGCGCCAGCCTTGTCGATATGGGGCAAGAGCACCTGCATGCCACGACCGCCACCGCCTGCGGCAGCCTTGACGACGGCCGTCCCCTCCTCGCCCAAGACCGTCAGGAAAGTCTCCAAGGCAGCAAAATCAGTGAGCGCAGAAGAGCCTTCGAGCACCGGCACCTGCTCTGCGGCAGCCAGTGCGCGGGCGGAAATCTTGTCGCCAAAGGTCCGCAGTTGGGCGGGCGTCGGCCCGACGAAGACAAGGCCTGCCGCCTCCACCGCAGCGGCAAAGTCCGCATTCTCGGAGAGAAAGCCGTAGCCCGGATGCACGGCCTGACAGTCTGCGGCACGCGCGGCGGCCAGCACCGCCTCGATGTCGAGATAGGCCGCAGCGCCTCGTCCCGGCAGTGCTTGACGAGACGCTGCCCGCAGCCAATGTGCGGCATCCTGGTCATCCTCACCGGCCACGCACACCGGCACCAACTCGAGATCCTGGACGGTGGCCGCGATGCGAAGCGCGATTTCGCCCCGATTGGCAATGAGGACACGACGAATGACAGTGCGCGGCATGGGCGGTTTTCCACAGTTGAAGCAAGGAGAGCCGAGTGCATCATAACGCGCACCTCAAGCCAGGCGCAGCCGATGCCTGCCCGGGCATTCCTGCGTAAAATCCGGAGTCTGCATCCCGCACTCGGGACTGCACCGCACCTCGCGGATTCGCTGCCAACACCACACAAGACAACACAGGAACTCATGCCCATGCCCCTGGAAGGCGAACTGCTCTGGACTCCCGGCCCGGCGCGTATCGACGAAGCCGAACTCACGCGCTTCATGCGCTGGTTGAAACGCGAGAGGCAGCTTGATTTTGCGGACTACGATGCCCTGCATGCCTGGTCGGTGCACGATCTCGAGGGGTTCTGGAGCGCCGTGTGGGACTTCTTCGACATCCAGTCTTCCGCACCCCGCGGCAAGGCCTTGGGTCGCCGCGAGATGCCGGGAGCGGAATGGTTTCCCGGCGCGCGCCTCAACTATGCCGAGCACATGCTGCGCCATGCGCGGCAAGGCCAGACCGCCCTGCGTTTCAGCAGTGAGAGCCTGCCACTGCAGGAGATTTCCTGGGATGTGCTCGCCGGCGATGTCGCGCACCTCGCTGCCCATCTGCGCAAATTCGGCGTGGTGCCCGGGGACCGCGTGGTCGCCTTCATGCCGAACATTCCCCAGACGCTCGTGGCCTTCCTGGCCTGTGCGAGCCTCGGTGCCGTGTGGTCGAGCTGCTCCACGGATTTCGGCGTACGCAGCGTGCTGGACCGTTTCCAGCAGATAGCCCCCAAGATCATGATCTGCGTGGATGGCTATCGCTATGGTGGTAAAGCCTTCGACCGCCGCGAAGAAGCGCGCCAGATCATCGAAGCCCTGCCTTCGCTGGAGCAGGTGATCTCCATCCGCTACCTGCAGGAAGGCAGCACCCCGCCAGTGCCGACCGCACACGATTGGCAGGCATTGCTGGCCGATGAAGCAGCTCCAGCGCTCGAGTTCGCGCAGCTGCCTTTCGACCATCCGCTCTGGATTGTCTACTCCTCCGGCACAACCGGCCTGCCCAAGGCCATCGTGCACGGGCATGGCGGCATCATCCTGGAAATGCACAAATCGCTGTCCCTGCACTGCAATCTGCGCCCCGGTGGCTGCATGTTCTTCTACACCACTTCCGGCTGGATCATGTGGAACATTCTGGTGAGTGCGCTCATGGTCGGCGCCATTCCCATGATCTACGACGGCCATCCGTCGCAACCGGAAACCGATGTGCTGTGGCGTCTGGCTGCCGAAAGCGGAGCCACGCTGTTCGGCGCGAGCCCCACCTATGTGGCGATGATGCAGAAGAATGGCGTGGTGCCCAAGGACCGTTACGACTACTCCCGGCTGGAGGGGTTCCTGCTCACCGGCTCGCCCGTGACCTGCGAATCCATGGCCTGGCTTTACGCGGAAGTGAAATCCGATCTCTGGGTCACGTCACAGAGCGGAGGCACGGATATCTCGGCGGCCTTCGTGACAGGCACCTGCCTGCGCCCCGTCTACGCGGGCGAGATCCAATGTCGCGCGCTGGGTGTGGATGTCGAGGCGCTGGATGACGCAGGCCGGGTGCTGGTGGATGACGTTGGCGAACTCGTGGTGCGCCAGCCCATGCCCTCCATGCCGCTCTATTTCTGGAATGACCCCGGCGATGTGCGTTATCGCGATTCGTACTTTAATGATTACCCGGGGTTCTGGCGCCATGGAGATTTCTTTCGCGTGAATGCGCGCGGCGGGTGTTTCATTTCCGGGCGGTCGGATTCCACCCTGAATCGCTACGGGGTGCGCATCGGCACGGCCGAGATTTATCGTGCGGTGCAGGCCTTGCCCGAAATCGCCGACAGCCTCATCGTCAATCTCGATCTGGAAGGTGGGCGCTTCTTCATGCCCATGTTCGTGAAACTTGCGCCGAGCGCGACTCTCGATGAGGCACTGGTGGCGAGGATAGTCGAGACCTTGCGCCGCGAAGCCTCACCACGCCATGTGCCGGATCAAATCTATGCCGTGGAAGAGATTCCTTACACCCTGACCGGCAAGAAGCTTGAAGTGCCGGTGCGCAAGATCCTCATGGGATTCGACGTGGCCAAGGCCGCCAGCCGTGACGCGATGATGAACCCGGGTTCGCTCGATTACTTCATCCGTTTTGCGGCCGAGCAGCGCGACTACCAACGCGAAGCCCCGAGGCAGGGCTGACCGACAGACCCGATCTGACCTGGATCACGGCAAAACGCCTCTGATGTGCGACTATTTCGTCAGGACACCACACGCCAAGAAAGGTTGGATGACATGACGCACCGTACCTGGATCCTGGTGGCTCACCGCGCCGGCGCAAGAATTTTGCGCAGACTGCACATCACCAGCCGCTCACGCTGGTTGAGACCATTGACCACCCGGAGGGCCGACTTCGCAATCACGATCTGGACGCCGATGCTGGCGGCCGCTCTTTTGACAGCAAGGGCAGTCATCGCCACGCGCTGGAGACCGAGCATTCAGCGACGGATCATCTCGCGGAGACTTTTGCCAAATCCCTTGTGGCCAAGCTGCGGGCGGGACGCGAAGCCAAAGCCTGCGACCGCATCATCCTGGTGGCGGATCCGCGCATGCTCGGCAAATTGCGCGATGCCATGGACGCCTTCACCGCGGCGGCGGAAGATCGCTCACTGGACAAGGATCTCGGCAACTTGCCGGAGGTAGAGGTGATCGAGCATCTCATGAACGCCTTCAAGCTCTGAGTCAGAGCAGGTAGAAATCCAGTACCGCATTCACGCAGTCGTTGACCAGGCGGATCGTCTTGCTGGCGATCCGCCACGTTTCCCCTTCCCCGCGCACCAGCACCACTTCACAGCTCCCGTGATGCACATGCTGGCGGGTCGTGCGGGGCTGGTAGATCTGCACCATCCAGTTGGCACGCGCCTCGATGCTTTCCTGCCCGGCGAAAGCCGCTTCAACGTTGCCGACAAAATGCGTGGTACGCAGCAGCGGAAGCGCCGTCACGGTCTGGCGCGAACGTATCCGCACCACCCGCTCCTCCAGACCCCAGCGACCCGTGTGGTAGATGAGCGAGACTTCACGGTCCGGGTCCGAGACCTGCGTGTCCTCATCCCGCCAGGCCGGCACCCAGTACACGGTATCCAGCGTGTAGAGCTCCAGCCACGCCGACCAATCGCGCTCATCGAGTAGGCGCCCCTCCCGCACCAGCAGGGATTCCGCAATCTCTCGTGCCGTCGGTGCCATGTTCATGCCACTCCTTTCAGCAGCAGACGCATCCACTCCCGGTAGCCTGCCTGGATACAGGTCTCGTCCCCGAATTGGGCCGTCCCATAGGCCACAACCGCTGACCGCAGACCGAGCTCCGCCGCGTGATCCCGTGGCGGTGCGAGCCCGGGCCCCATGCCGCGCAGGTGTCCCTGGTTCCGTATGCGGTTGCGACTGCCGGCGACATAGCCTTCCTGGCAGTACGCATACATCACATTGTCGTCCGACGTGGCGAGTCCGCTGGGATTGAAGAATTCCTCATACTGCCGGATGCGGTAACGACGGGCCTCGGCATTCTCACCGATGGGTGCAAGACACCACGACACCATGCGCGTGCTGTCCACCGCCAACGGCTGCCACAGGCGCAACTGCAGGGACTGGATATCAACGATCTGGAGATTGGGGAACAGGGTCAGGTTGCGCTGACGCAGCATCCACTTGAGCCGGTTGTCACCCAACTTTGCCCGCAGTTCCGCGAGACGATCCGGATCCCGTGGCAGCGGCCGGCGTTCGGCCCCTTGCCCGGAGATGCCGACCGACCAGGTCACGGCATGACCATAAGGAAAGCTGAACGTGCCCTCGGCTTCCGGCTCCGTCTCGGCAAACTCGAGGCCCCACTGCGGGGTGAGGCCCTGCTCTGCTTCCTTCGCGGCGCGCTGGCGCAGTATCTGGATGAAAGAGATATGGGTGGAGACGAAGTGGTAGTAGTCGAGGCCGTTCTCGAATTGCAGCTTCCAGTTGCCATCAAAGGTGTAGCTCACACCACCGGGCACGAACTCGAGACCCTCCGGTGCCTGGTCTGCCACCAGATCGAGAAACACCCGGGCCTCGCCCAGATGGTCCTCGAGCGGAGGCACGGCATCCGACAGGCTCACAAATAGAAAACCGCGGTAATTCGCTAGCTTCGCCACCGGCACGAGGTCATGCTCCGCACTGCCAAATCCCTCGGGGTACTGGCCATCCGCCTGCCAGGTCAGTGCCTTGTTGCAGCCCGCACTGTCATAAGCCCAGCCGTGGTATTGGCACACATGGACTCGCTGGTTGCCTCTGCGCAACGGGCACAGCAGCGTGCCGCGATGCCGGCAGCTGTTGAGGAAAGCACGAATCTGCCCGTCGCCGTCGCGTGTGATGAGTACGGGCACGCGGCCAATCCGGGTCGTGACAAAGTCATGAGGCCGCGCCACCTCACTTTCGAGGCCCGCAAAGACCCAGGTGGACTCGAAGATGTGGGTCATTTCCAGATCAAACAGCGCCGGATCCGTGAACGCCTCCGGCAATACCCGGAAGACTCCGGCTTCCGGCTGATCCTCCAGCAGGCCAGTGAGCTCGCTGCGTTGATTGGTTGGCATGCACATGACCTCGGTTGAACTGGTCGCGTCCAGATTTATGCGTATGGAATCAAGCCCGCTCCTGCGCCCTCGCGCGAGATGTGGAAAGGAGCTTTCTTGATCAGTCTGCAGGTGATCCATTGCCGCGGCAACCCGGCTGCGCCATGCTCTGCGCCACTTCTGTCCGGAGTGTCCGCATGCCGCGTTCCACCCTTGCTTCGGTTGTCTTTCTGTTGATGCTGCCGCTCTTGGCTGCGGCAGAAGAACCCTTCACCCCTCCAGCGCCCGTGATTGGCTATCGTCTGACCTTCGAAGGGCGAATCATGGGTCTGGACTGCACGGACTGGACGCTGGCCGAGGTGACGGCCGAAGGCAACCTGCTCTCCCGCTGTGGTGAGTACACCATGGAGAGCGTCAAGGCCCATCATTACAACGTCGTCCGGATGACCCGCCAGGATGGGCAGGTGGTGGCAGAGTTCCTGCCGTATGCGCCGGTCATCCAGTTTCCGTTGAAGACCGGAGCGCGCTGGTCCGGGGACTACAGCTTCTACACCATGGAGCTGAACGAGCCCATGAAGGCCCGGGCCGAATGTCGCGTGGAAGGCCTGGAAAAAGTGACGGTACCGGCAGGCAAGATCTCCGCCTATCGCATCGAATGCACGGACCACCTCGGCCTCGGCAGCCGCCGCCTGCGCACCCAATCCACCCGCTGGTATGCGCCGGAGCTCGCCGCTTTCGTGAAGGGCACCAATGTGCAGGATCCGGGGCGCTGGAACTTCGCGCTCACAGGCGTCGGCCTGGGTGAGACAGTCGGACCGCTGGCCTCGGCCGCTGGCTTCACGGAAGATGCCGTGCCGGAGCCGCCCGCCGCTCTCATGCCAAACGGTGGCAACCTGGACCAAATCGCCCCGGTGCTTGATTTCGAGGATTACTGAGCGCCGCGAAACCGCGGCAACAGACCCTGCAATTCACCCGGCGTGAGGTTGCGCCAACGCCCATAGCGCAAATGCCCGAGGCGCACATTGCCGATGCGGATGCGGCAAAGCTGGCGCACGTGATAATCAAACGCCGCGCACATGAGCCGAATCTGCCGATTGAGACCCTCGGTGAGAATGATCCGGAAGGTGGTCTTGTCGACCCTGTGAACGCGACAGGGCCGGGTGGTGGTGCGATGAATGCGGACCCCGCTCGCCATCTTGCGCAGGAAATCCTCGGTAATGGGCTTGTCCACCACCACCAGGTACTCCTTCTCGCACTTGTTCTCCGCCCGCAGGATCTCGTTGACGATATCCCCGTCACTGGTGAGCAGGATGAGCCCCTCGGAGTTCTTGTCCAGCCGCCCGATGGGAAAGATGCGGGACGGATGATCCACGAAGTCGACGATATTTCCCTCCACGCTGTGCTCGGTAGTACATGTGACGCCCAGCGGCTTGTTGAGCGCGATATACACCTTCTGCGGGCGGCCACCGCGGGTGGGAGGGCGCACCGTCTCCCCGTTCACGGCGACCTCGTCGCCTTCCTCCACCTGCGCACCCATGACCGCCACCCGGCCGTTGACCGTGACCCGTCCGTCATGAATGAGCTGATCCGCCTCGCGGCGTGAGCAGAAGCCGGTCTCGCCGAGGTATTTGTTCAACCTCATCATGGGCTGGGCCTCCGGGCCGCAAAGAAACTGGGGCTGGATATTACAGGCTCAAGCGAGTCCGACGCGCGCACCCTTCCCAACACGGGATGGCTTGCGTACGCTCGGTCCTCGCCAATGGGATGCAATCGGAGACCGAATCGTGGACAACACCGTCCGTCGTCACAAATACCTGCTGACCGAAGATCAGATGCCCACCACCTGGTACAACCTGGTGGCCAATCTGCCCACCCCGCCTCCGCCGCCCCTGCATCCGGGCACACGGCAACCGGTGGGGCCGCAGGATCTCGCGCCCCTGTTTCCCATGGCCCTCATCGAACAGGAAGTCTCCACGCAGCGGTACATCGACATCCCCGGCGGCGTGCTGGATGTGTATCGCCTGTGGCGGCCCTCTCCGCTGTATCGCGCCCACAACCTGGAGCGCGCGCTCGGTACACCCGCGCGCATCTACTACAAGTACGAAGGTGTTTCTCCGGCCGGTTCCCACAAGACCAACACCTCGGTACCGCAAGCCTGGTACAACAAGCTGGAAGGCACCACCCGGCTCACCACCGAAACCGGGGCCGGCCAATGGGGGACGGCGCTGTCCTTCGCCTGCGCGCTCTATGATCTCGAGTGCGAGGTGTGGCAAGTCGGCGCATCCTACGACTCCAAGCCCTACCGACGCCTGATGATCGAGACCTTCGGTGCGAAGGTGCATCGCTCCCCCTCCGCGCTCACGGCGGTGGGCCGCAAGCTGGCTGAAGATCCGAAAAACCTCTCGGGCTCGCTAGGCATCGCCATCTCGGAAGCCGTGGAAGTTGCGGCACAGGACGAAAAGACGCGCTATGCCTTGGGTTCCGTACTCAATCACGTGCTGCTGCACCAGACCATCATCGGGGAGGAAGCCCTGCTGCAGATGGCGATGGCAGGGGACACGCCCACTCACCTCATCGGGTGCACGGGCGGCGGCTCCAATTTCGCGGGGCTGTCCTTCCCTTTTCTGCGCGAAAAACTTGCAGGCCGAATCTCGCCACGCATCATCGCCGCGGAGCCCGTGTCCTGCCCCACCCTCACCCGCGGCGTGTATGCCTATGACTATGGCGATACCGCCGGCATGACCCCGCTGATGAAGATGCACACCCTGGGACATGACTTCATTCCCGCGCCCATCCATTCCGGCGGCCTGCGGTACCACGGCATGGCGCCGCTGATTTCTCATGTGTATGCCGAAGGCATGATGGAAGCCCTCGCTGTTCCCCAGACGGAATGCTTTGCCGCCGCGACGCTCTTTGCACGCACGGAAGGCATCGTGCCGGCGCCAGAGCCGACTCATGCGCTGGCCCTTGCAATCCGGGAAGCCATGAAGGCGCGCGACACCGGCGAGGAAACGGTGATCCTGACCGCCCTGTGTGGTCACGGGCATTTCGATCTGGCTGCCTACGACGCCTATCTGGGTGGTCGCATGGTGGATGAGAATTTTGACGATGCGCGGCTCAACGAGTCCTTGCGCAGCGTGCCCACCGTCGACGCCTGAAGCCTCGAATCCATTCCAGGAGACGTCCGCCATGAAAGTCACCGCGACAGGCCTTGTATATGTGAAAGCCACCCGCTTCCTGCAGCCGCAGTCCGTGCAGGTGGATGAAGACGGCATCCGTCACGATCGGGCCTTTGCGCTCATGGAGGCGGATGGAAAATTCGTGAACTCGGACCAGCATCGCACCTTCGTACCTCTGCGCTTCGATTACGAGGCTGGCGAAGAACACCTGATGCTGGAACTGCCGAGCGGTGAGCGGGTGGAAGGGTCGGCCCGCGGCAATGGTGTGCCGCTGGAAGTCGACCACTTCGGCCTGCGCTCCATCGCCGTCGAGAAAGTGGCGGGCCCCTGGCAGAACGCGCTCAGCAGTTTCGCCGGGCGTCCCATCTCGCTGGTGCGATGTCACTCACGCCTGCGTGCGATCGACGTCTTCCCCCTCACGCTGGTCACGACCGGCGCACTGGCCAGACTCGCTCGCGAAGTGGGTGCGCCGGTGGATCCGGCGCGCTTCAGGGCCGGTCTCATCCTCGAGCAGGCCGAGGAACATGCTGAGGATGCGTGGGACGGCCGTCAGCTGCGGGTGGGTGAGGTGCTGCTTCGCGTGCGCACCTCCGTGCCCCGTTGCGCTGTGACAGGCTTCAACCCGAACTCGGGCGCGAGGGATCAAGATGTGATGCGCGCCCTTATTCGCTATCGCGACAAGGTGACCCTGCCCGACAACCTCATGCCGAGCTACTCCACGCCCGGCTTTGCGAGCTATGCCGAAGTCCTGGAACCCGGCCGCATCGCGGTGGGGGATCCGGTGACGCTGCTGTAACGCAGCCCATTGATTTTCAGGAGAGCAACCATGCCCCAGATGATGAAAGCCGCCATTTTCGTGGAACCCGGCCGTATCGAGATTGCGGACAAGCCCATCCCCGAGGTGGGCCCCAACGATGCCTTGGTGCGAATCACCACCACCACCATCTGCGGCACGGATGTGCATATCCTCAAGGGTGAATACCCTGTCGCCAACGGCCTGACGGTTGGACACGAGCCCGTAGGTGTCATCGAGAAACTGGGCAGCGCGGTCACCGGCTATCGCGAGGGCCAACGGGTGATCGCGGGCGCCATCTGTCCGAACTTCAATTCCTATGCCGCACAGGATGGCGCGCCTTCGCAGGGGGCGGCAGCTATCTCATCCCCCACGGTCAATGCGGACACCATGGCTACAAAGCCACGGCCGGGTGGCGCTTCGGCAATCTCATCGACGGTGCCCGGGCCGAATACGTGCTGGTGCCGGATGCACAGGCCAATCTGGCTGTCATCCCGGACGGCCTCACCGACGAACAGGTGCTGATGTGTCCGGACATCATGTCCACGGGATTCAAGGGCGCGGAAAACGCCAATATCCGCTTGGGCGATACGGTGGTTGTCTTTGCCCAGGGTCCGATAGGCTTGTGCGCGACGGCGGGTGCGCGCCTGCTGGGCGCGACCACCGTGATTGCGGTGGACGGCAATCATCATCGCCTGGGGATCTCGCGGATGCTGGGCGCGGATATCACGCTCAATTTCAAACAATGCGACGTGGTGGAAGAAGTGATGAAGCTGACCGGTGGACGCGGCGCCGACTCCGCCATCGAAGCTCTCGGTCTGCAGAGCACTTTTGAATCCGCGTTAAGGGTCATCAAACCGGGCGGCACGCTTTCCAGTCTTGGCGTGTATTCCACCGACCTCACTATCCCGCTCGCGGCCTTCGCAGCAGGCTTGGGTGATCACCGCATCATCACGGCGCTCTGCCCGGGCGGCAAGGAACGCGTGCGCAGGCTGATGAACGTGCTGGCCTCGCAACGCCTGGATCTCGGCGTGCTGGTGAGCCACGAGTACAAGCTGGAGGACATCGCGGCTGCCTATGACCTCTTCGCCAACCAGCGCGACGGCGTGCTGAAGGTGGCGCTGAAACCCTAACCCGAAATTGGTGACAGTTACCCTATTTCCGGAAATAGGGTAACTGTCACCGATTTCCAAGGTTGAACTGCGAGACTTCGTGGCGCAGCCCGGCGGCTGCGCCCACCAGATCTTCGATCGCACGTACGGTCTCGGCCTGGGATCTGGCTGCGGAGCGCACCGCGTCGCTCAGGTACACCATGCCGTCCGAGATCTGGCGCGCACCAACCGATTGCGATTCCATTCCTTCATTGACCGAGGCGAAGCGTGGCCCAAGTCCTTGTGCCTGATCGATGACGCGGGTGATCTGGTTGGTGATTTCCTGGGCCTCGCAGGCTGCGTTACGCACTTCTTCGGCAAAACTCTCCACCCCCAGGACGCCGGAGGACACCGAGGACTGAACCTCCTTCACTGTTTGCTCGATGTCGAGTGTCGCCACCGCAGTCTGATCAGCGAGGCGTCGGATTTCCCGCGCAACCACCGCGAAGCCGTGACCCTCTTCGCCGACCTTGGCAGCTTCGATGGAGGCATTCAGCGAAAGCAGGTTGGTCTGGTCCGCAACCATGGTAATGGTGGTAACGATGGTGGAAATGTTTGAGACTTTGGCGTTGATGCCCGCAAGTCTTTGCCTGAGTGCCTCGGTGGCTTGCGCCATCTGCTGCATAGCGTTCTGCATGTGGGCAAGACCGGTCCGGCCTTCGCTGGCGGTGACGGCAGCCTGATCAGATAGCGCCACCACCTGAGCCATGGTTTCTGCCAGCGAGTGAGAGGTCGCCGAAATCTCCCCCGCCGAAGCAACTACCTGCTGTGTGGAACTCACATGCTCATTCAGAGTGGTCTCTAGCATACGCGACGAGGCGGCAATCTGGTTGGTGGCGGAGGAAATTCGCCCGCCAGTCTCCTGAACCTGAAGGACCAGGCCCAGCAGCCTTTCCATCAATGCATTGAAGGCGTCGGCTACGCGTCCGATCTCGTCATCACGCGTTATATGCAAGCGTTCAGCGAGCGAGAGCGTGCCCTTGGCGAGCGATTGCAATTGCGCACGAACATTCTCCAATGCGACAAGTACCGGTCTCTGCGCCGCCAGATAGGAGGCGGACAGCAGGGCGATCATCAGAATCCCCAACAGCCCACTAAGCTCGATGAGACGCTTGCCGCGAGCAAGGGCTGCGTCGACGACACTCTCCGTGCGTTCTCGTACGAGTGTTTCCACCTCATTGATGGGATCCATGATGACGGCCTTGTCCGCATGGTACTTCCCGTCATGCAGGATGCGGATGGCCATGATCTGATCAGGTGGAGCGCGTCGAGTGTAGTCCTCTGGATTGACACTGCGCTCGTCGGCTTCCGGCATGAAGCGCCCGACCATCGCCTGAAAGGCCGCGGTCTCGGTTGCGACCAGCGCATTGGAGTTGTCCTCGGCCTCCTTCATCTTTGCAAACTCGGCGGACACAAAGCCGGCCCCCTCCATCAGGGAGCGGAGGCTGGCCTGGCGCCCATCCGGGCGGGGAGACTTGCCATTCCGGATGTCCAGCACCTGCCAGTAGGCTTTCTCGTAATGCTTGTCGTTGGTCACCACATAGGTGCGGGCAAGGCGTGTGAGATCATCGGAGGACAGCCTGAGCTCTGCGGCGAGCATGAGCGACTCGCGCGCTGCCGTTTCGGCGCGGCTGACCGCAAATGCGTTCTGGCGCAACATCCACACCAGCGTGACAAGCGCCACGGCAAGGAGTGCGATCGACAGCGAGAAGCTCAGGAATTTGAGCCGTATCGTGATGTGGGCCATGGTTGTCCATCGCCTTGTGGAATGGTCGGTGCGCATCCCCGGGGCCTTGACGCGCAGACGAAGGGTTAAGCCGCTCAACAAAAGTAGCAAAAACGCAGGACATTGCCTACAGCACGCGGGGCCGGCTGCCGCCAAACGCTCGCTCTGGGGGGCCCCCGACCTGCGAGTTGCCCCGGCAGGCATTACGGGTAATTCATGGGGGTGCCCTCCTTCGATTCCCAACAAGTGCAGCGCACCATGCTTGACCGCAGGGGGTGGTCGGTCACAATCGCGGTGACCTTAACCGGGGAAAGCTGATGCCAAAGGTGCGCACACAGATTCAGATCGAGCAGTATCGGCGCGATGGCTACGTCCACCCGATTCGCATCATGTCGGTCGACCAGGCAGACGAACTTCGCGCGCGTCTCGAGGATTTCGAACGCACGACTGGCGCACCGCTCAAGGGTGACCTCAGGCACAAGACCCACCTGCTGTTCTCGTGGCTTTCAGATCTGGTGCACAACGAGATGATTCTTGACGCGGTGGAGGATCTCCATGGCCCCGACCTGTTCTGCTGGTCCTCCAGCTTCTTCACCAAGGAGGCGCAAAATCCGGCGTTTGTTTCCTGGCACCAGGATTCAACCTACTGGGGCTTGAGCAAGCCGGACGTCGTGACCGCGTGGGTTGCTTTATCGCCCTCCAACCGCGCGAACGGCGCTATGGAAGTGATTCCCGGCACGCATCACCTGGATCAGATTCCCCATCGTGACACGTTTGCGCAGGAGAACCTGTTGTCCCGCGGGCAGGAGGTCGCGGTCGATGTCGACTCCTCGAAAGCGGTGATGCTTGAACTGCAGCCGGGTGAAATGTCACTGCATCACGTGCGACTGGTGCATGGCTCCGCACCCAATCTGTCCACAGACCGGCGGATTGGTTTCGCAATCCGCTACATCCCGACACATGTCCAGCAGATCGCAGACGATGGCGATTGGGCGACGCTGGTGCGTGGTACCGATCGCTTTCGCCACTTTCGTCATGAGCCAAGACCCACGACAGATCTCGACCCGCAGTTCGTTTCGCTGCACAAGGACATTGCGGAACGCAACGCACGGATTCTTTATCGCGGCACCGCCGTGCAGACTTTCAATGATGGGAAGGCGTCGCGGCAGTGAAGTCAGGACGAGACGCCGCGTTCAGGGTTACGGCGCTCACGAACACGGTGCTCAGCGCAATGGCAAAGAAGCAGGCCAAGATGTTGCGGATAGCGGCTGGTCAGTAATCGATGGGAAGGATGGTGCCGCACCGAGGCACGACCAGATAGGATTGGAAATGAAGGAACCGCCGGGTTTATGTGACGCCCGCCACACTGCGGAAGACCCGAAGGGTGGGTGTCGGCTCTACGCAGGTACAGTCGGCGGAAGGCAGTTCGAAAACGGACTTGCCTCAAGGCAAATCGGAAATACAAGGGGGAACCATGATCCATGAGCATGGCAAGCGCGCGCTGATGGTGCTGTTTTGTGGCTTGCTTGGGGTGACATCTGTTGCCTCGGCAGACAGTGACAAGGCCCGCTGCAGCACCGCGACTCTGAAGGGTACATACTCGTCCGCAGTCCAGGGAGCGATCTCGACTGGGCCAGACTCGTTTGCTCCAGACGCGTACGCCGGCTTTGTCACTTATGACGGACTCGGCAATATCTGGCTGCGAAAGACATCCTCCATCGATGGGGTATGGAACGCACGGGGCTCGTCGGGCACTTACACCATTGGTAACGACTGTGTCGGGCTAGCGACTTATCCTGGCTCGTCGAAATTCCAGTACTTCGTGTCGCCCGACGGCAAGACTCTGAATTTCGTGAAAGTCGCGAGCTACGTCGGAGGTCAATTTGTCGATTCACCTGACCGGCTCAGTTCCACTGCGATCCGGGTGTCGAAGAAAGCCTTGGTGCAACCACCTCCGATCTGACTTCGAGCCCCCGGAATTGGTGACAGTTACCCTATTTCCGGTAATGAGGTAACTGTCACCGATTTCCCACTGATTACCGTGCGTCCGGTGCGGGCGGCCACGGGTCTGGTCAAAACCGCTCCCGGCGCCAGCCCCAAAAGCGGAAGAGCCTCCGGTCCAGCGAAAAGGCTGGCGGCGGATATCGGGCGGGGCTTGATCCTTGAACCGGCGACCCAGGTCAGGTACATAATTCGAAACTCCCATGTGCACCCCGAATGCCGCGGATCTTCGAATTCAGTGAACTCGAGCGCGCGCCCCTGATTGTGGACGCGGTTTATCGCGGCGGAACGGCAAAGAACGCCGGCGCTTCTGCCCTCGCTCGCATTCTGCCAGTCGGGAATTCCGGCGGCTTTCGTCCCCGCATTGGTAGTGGCTCGAAGAGCCTGAAATACCTGGTTCTCTACACGGACTTTTCCAGCCCCGACTGGCCGGATTTGCTCGATGAGACAACCGGGGAATTTCACTACTACGGTGACAACAAAACGCCCGGCTGCGCCCTGCATGACACTCCCAAAGGCGGCAACCGGATCCTGCGCGACATGTTCAACGATCTGCATGAGGGGAACAGACACAGCATCCCCCCAGTCTTTGTTTTCTCAAAAGGTGATGCCGGTTGGGACGTGGTGTTCCGTGGGCTGGCGGTCCCGGGCGCTTCGAGTGTTCACGGGAACGAGGACCTGGTCGCGATATGGAAGTCAAAGGGTGGGGAGCGGTTCCAGAATTACCGAGCCGTTTTCACCATTCTGGATGTGCCAGAAATTAGCCGGGCATGGATAGCCGAGCTGGAGCAAGGTAGGTCCATCTCGGAGTAGGCACCGGTTGCATACCTCCAGTGGGTAGAATCCGGTCGTATCACCGCGCTGGCAGCAGAGCCCACCATCGAATATCGAACACCCTCACAACAGATTCCGACGGAACCAGCGGACCTTGGGCTGGTGAGAGACATCTACGAATACTTCAAGCCTGACCCGCATCGGTTTGAGCACTGCTCCGCAGAGCTGACACGGCTCATGGATCGCAATGTCGTATCTTACGAGGTAACTCGCCCCTGGATGGACGGCGGCAGGGACGTGCTCGGGAGGTATCGCATCGGCGGTGTCAGCAGCAAGATCGAGGTTGATTTTGCCATCGAGTCCAAGTGTTACGACATCAATCACGGCTTGGGTGTGAGGGCCACCTCGCGCCTGATTTCAAGGCTCCGGCACCGACAATTCGGTGTCTTCATGACCACCTCATTTGTCCAGACCCAAGCCTATAAAGAGATAGTTGAAGACAGGCACCCGGTGATCGTCATTGCCGCCAAGGACATCGTGGACGTCCTGCGCAAATCCGACCTCAACACCAGGGACAAGCTCGGCAGATGGCTTCGCAGCACATTCAACTGAATGACGATAGCGCCATGGAATTGGTGACATGAAATTGGTGACAGTTACCTCATTTCCGATGATGGGCCTGACTGCCTGTCACTTTCTGAATTGGTGACAGTTACCTTATTTGCAGGAAGTGGTCGGCGGTCAAATCCATCCTCGGGAATGAGGTAACTGTCACTAATTTCCTACCCCATCAGCTCATACCCCGGGAACCCCTCCGCAAGCTCGCGGTAGCAGGTTTCGTTGTAGCGCTTGAAGCCTCCGCAATACACCATGAACATCCGTGGTTTGCCCGGGATATTCGCGCCTGAATACCAGCTCTTGGTAGTGAGCGCGCCCGGTCGACGTTGAGCATAGCGCAGCGTCTCCTCGCGCCAGAACACCTGGGCGTCGGCCCTGGGATGCAGCTGCGGCCGACCATGTTCATCGAGCCATTCGATGGTGTCGAAGATGAAATCCACCTGCTGCTCGGCGAGTGTCGCCATGTTGGAGAGCACCGACGGTGACATGGCACTGGAAGGCAGAAAGAGATTCGGGAAGCCGTGCACCATGGTGCCCAGATAGTTGAGGGGGCCGTCGGCCCAGGTCTCGCGCATCGAACGGCCTTTGATTCCCTTGATGTCGATGGCGAATACAGGGCCGGAGATGGCATCAAAGCCCGTGGCATAGATGATCACATCGAGTGGAATCATCGCCGCACTGGTCTTGATACCTTCAGGTGTTACCCGCTCGATGGGAGTCTCCGGCAGAGCGATGAGACGCACATGCGGCTGGTTGAAGGTCTGCAGGTACACATCGCTCTGGCAGGGACGCTTGCCACCATAGGGATGGTCCCACGGCACCAGATGATCAGCTGTCCAGGGATCGTTCACCTGTTCGCGCATGCGCTGGCGAATGAACTCGGAAATGGCCGCATTGGCCTCCGGCAGATAGGCATCTCGGAAAGCCAACGCGATGTAATTGCCCTCCCAGGCTTCTTGCAACACACGCTGCCGTCCCGCCTCATCGAGCTCCGTATAACGCTCCGTGCCCATGCCGAGCGGTACGTGTCCGCCGTAGCTCTCGCGGAAGGCTTGCCGCACGGCTTGGGGATCTTCACGCAGCCCGGCGACGAGACGCGGGTCCATCGGCCCTCCACGCGTGGGGGTGACGTAATTGGCGGTGCGCTGGAAGACGTGGACTTCGGACGCCACCTTGGCAACTTCTGGAATCACCTGTACTCCGGAGGAGCCGGTTCCAATTACCCCCACACGTTTGCCGCGGAGACCCACCTTGCGATCGCGCGGCCAGCTGGACGTGAAGTAGGCCTCGCCGGCGAAATCGGCCACCCCTTCGATGTCCGGGGTCTTGGGGTCTGAGAGCGCCCCGATGGCAAGCACCAGATAACGGCAGCTCACCGTCTCGCCGTTTGAGGTCTCCACCACCCACATCCCTTTGGCTTCATCAAAGCTTGCGGCCTGAACCCGGGTATTGAAAGTGATGTCCTTCACCACCTCGCAACGTTCGGCCACAAAGCGCAGATAGCGCTGGATTTCCGCCTGGCCGGCGCAGGCATCGCTCCAGTTCCACTGGCGCACGATGTCGTTATCGAAGAAATAGGCGTAGTTGTAGCTCTCCACGTCGCAGCGCGCGCCGGGGTAGGCATTCCAGTACCAGGTACCGCCCACATCCGAACCCCGCTCAAAGCCGCGCACGCTCAATCCGCGCTGGCGCGCCTGCCACAGGGCATAGATCCCCGCGAAGCCCGCGCCCACCACCACCACATCCACCTGAGAAGTCATCCCGTATTCCTGCTTGCCAAGCCTGCCCGCATCATCATTCGGGCAGGGGCCAGTTTCAACGGGGGAGGCTGGGGTTGCGCCATACGGAGACGTATGGAATGGTGAGAACCGGACCGCATGCCCCCGGCACACCAATACCGTGGGCGTTTGAAGCCGGTCGTTTACTTCTACCAATTTTGCACGTGGGCGTTGGCGTCACTGGCGTCGGGTCCAGTTGCTCAACAACTCCGGGAGATACCCCCACATGGATTTCGGCATCAGCTTTCCCACCTACATCCGCTCCTGGCAAGACGCCAAGATGGCCGAGGATTACGGCTTCTCGCACACCTGGTTTTACGATTCCCAGATGTGCTACAGCGATGTCTACGCCAGCATGGCGCTGGTCGCTCACCACACCAGAACCATCAAAATCGGCACGCTGGTTTCCATCCTGGGCAACCGCATCGCGCCGGTCACCGCCCACTCCATCGCCACCATCAACGAGTTGGCGCCGGGCCGCGTGATCCTCGGCGTGGGCACGGGCTTCACGGGCCGCAATGTGATGGGCATGCCACCGATCTCGCTGAAGACCATGCGGGAGCACATCGAGATCATCCGGGATCTGCTGTCCGGCCGTGAAGCCGTCTATCGCGAAGGCAGCCGTGAACGCCACATCAAGTTCATTCACCCGGATCACGGTTACATCAACATCAAGGACGAGATTCCGATCCACATGGCCTCCAATGGCCCCAAGGCGATCGAGATGACCGGCCAGATGGCAGATGGGTGGGTAACCATCGGCCTCGATCCCGGATACATCTCGGATAGCATCAGGCAGATCAAGGCGGCAGCGAAGGCCGCAGGCCGCGACATTGGCGAAATCTACTGCACAAACCTGACCTCAGCATGTGTCCTGCGCCCAGGCGAGTCCATCCTCTCGGATCGCGTTGCCAAACAGGTTGGGCCGATGGCCATTATCCTGCTGCACACCAACTGGGACCCGAGCGACATCAAGATCGGACCGTTCGCCCCACCCTCCGTGGCGGAGCAGGCGAAGACCTACTTCGATAATCACATCATGAAAATGAAGACCCCCATGGATCGACGTTTTCAGGAGATGCATCTGGGGCATCTGGTGTTCATGCGGGAAGGTGAACGGGCATATCTCACGCCGGAACTGATCAAGGCGGGAACCCTGACGGGATCTGGCCCGGAAATCATCGACCGCATCCGTGAACTGGAGGCGGCCGGCGTCACCAACATCGCGCTGAACGTTTGCGGGACCGACGCCCGCGAAATGATTCGCGAGTTCGGCCGGGAAGTCATCGACAAGTATTGAGACCTTCTGCGGCTGGTTTCAACGGGGGAGCCTGGCGAGGAAAGCGGCAAACCGCTCGGCGAGCTGAGTCAGTTTCCGCCCACTCTCCAACTCTAACCTTGAACGCCGTTTTGCCTTCGCATCCCTCAATTTCCCCGGCACCAGGAGGATCCCCCCATGAAAGCACTTGAACAGCAGAACCTGGCCACCGCCCTGCGGTATCTCGAACTCTACAACCACGACATCGAGCGCTTCGTGCCCGAGTGCTACGCACCTGATTTCGAGGTGCACACCATGGGCCTGGGCGTGATTCGGGGTTACGAACAGTTCCTGGAGGTTGAACGCGCCGTGCTTCGCGCCGCGCCGAGGCGCCGGATGCGTCTGGATCACTTCCATGTGGCCGGGGACACGGTGGTGCTGGAAATCACGCTGCTCAATCCGGATGCAGGCGCCGATTGGGTCCTGCCCTTCGTTGCGGTGCTGGTCATGCGCGATGGCAAGATCGTGGTCGACCGCAGCTATGCGGAGTGGCCGCGCTGGCCGGGCCTCTAGCAGACGGCGCATTGCCGGCTCGAGGCGGGAATGTCCTCATACAGCCGATGGGACATGAGACAGCACGCCCAGGTCGCGCCGGACGGTGGCGGACGCAACCCGCCTGAGTCGCTCATCCCGGTAACGCGCGATGTCGGCGCCGCGAATGGTCGCGACAAACCGGGCAGCCAGCGGGTTGCGGCAAAGCGCCTTAATTCGAACGATCTCCGACGCGGCGCCCTTCTTCGACGGGGAGACTTCGGCGATGTAGCGTTCCAGTAATTCCCGTAGCGTGGTCGATTCCGCTTCCGCCCGGGACACGAACGTGCCTTGGGTCATTTCGACTTCGGTTAACTTGCCCCACCGCTCCGCCGCCGCGCGAGTGGCGAACGTTTTCGTTTGACTCGGATACCCCCGGACGCGCACTTGCGCCTGCCACTGGGAAGGACCTCTTCTCCTGAGATTCGCCATACGCTCGCCTCCGATTGGGAATCGAGTGTGGCAGCGTTGTGGCAAGTCGCCTTCAGAGAACCAAAATCGCGTCGGGCGCGATTCTAAGTTTCTGATTTGATTGGTGGGCGATGTAGGGATCGAACCTACGACCCCTGCCGTGTGAAGGCAGTGCTCTCCCGCTGAGCTAATCGCCCGTCTCGAAGGGAGCGGCGATTTTATGGGCTTCGAGTTACCATCGCAACATGCGCTGGCTCATCATTTTTCTGGTCTCTCTCGGACTCGCCGGCAGCGTGTGGTGGTTCACCCGCCCGCAGCCCGTCAAGGTGTTGCTGGAGCCGGTCAGCCGCGGCAACGTGCGTGCAACCGTGTCGAACACTCGCGTGGGCACGGTCGAGGCCTGCTCCCGAGCCCGGATGTCACCCTCCATGCCGGGCATCGTGGCGAGCCTGCCAGTCAAGGAGGGGGACAAGGTTGAACGCGGCCAAGTGCTTATGGAGATCTGGGTGGAGGATCTCAAGGCCGAGCAAGCCCGGGCCGAGGCCGACATCCTGGCCACGACGCGCCAGGCCGAAGAGGCCTGTGCCCGTGCGGCCGGGGCGCTCCGGGAGGCCGATCGAATCCGGGGTCTCGCGGCCCGCAAGCTGCTCGCCCAGGAGGCCTTGGACAACGCGGAAACCTTGAAGGACGCGACCCGTGCCCAATGCGCCGCAACCCGTGCTGCCATCGGCACGGCGCGGGCCCGACGGGAGGTCATCCTCCAGCAGATTGAGAAGGCTCGCCTGCGTGCCCCTTTCGCGGGCGTGGTGGCGGAGATCAACGCCAAGCTCGGTGAATTCATCACCCCCTCGCCGACGGGCATCCCCACCCTGCCCGCGGTGGATCTGATCGACATGTCCTGCCTGTATGTCTCTGCCCCTATCGATGAAATAGACGCGCCGCGCATTCGCCCCGGCATGTCCGCCTGCGTGTCTCTGGATGCCTTTGAGGGCAAGCGCTGTGGTGCGCTCGTGCGTCGGGTAGCGCCCTTTGTCCTGGAGCGCGAGAAGCAGGCGCGCACCGTGGAGGTCGAAGTGGAGATGACGCGTCCGGAGGATCTCGCGGCACTGCTGCCCGGCTACAGTGCGGATATCGAAGTTCTCATCGACGAACGGGAAAACGTGTTGAGAATCCCCTCCGAGGCGGTGATCAAAGGCAGCGAGGTGCTGACTCGCGACGCGGCCAGCGGTCGTTTGATCAAGAAGACCTTCACGCCCGGTGTCTCGAACTGGGAGTACACGGAAGTGCTGGAAGGGCTCGAGGAGGGTACGCCGATCGTGACGTCGATCGGACGCAAAGGGGTTGAGGCCGGTGCGCTCACGATCGAGGACGATGGCAGCGACGACGAATCCTGAAGCCGCGCGCGTGCCCTTCATTGCCCTCGCCGGCATCACGCGCAGCTTCACTCTGGGCGATCAGGTGGTGCGCGCAGTCAATGGCATCGACCTCACGATTGCGGCGGGTGAGTACGTGTCGATCATGGGGCCTTCTGGCTCCGGCAAGTCCACCCTGCTCAATCTCATCGCCCTGCTCGACAAGCCCACCAGTGGCCGCTACCTGCTGAACGGCGAGGACGTGACGGCACTGCCGGAAGATCGCCTGGCCGCCGTTCGCAACCGCACGATTGGTTTCGTCTTCCAGTTCTTTCATCTCGTGCCGCGCCTCACCGCCGCGCAGAACATTGAACTGCCGCTGACCCTCGCGGGGATCCCGCCGCGCGAACGGGCCGCACGGGTGCAAGAAGCCATGGAGGCACTGGGCATCGCGGATCGTGCCCGCCACAAGCCTGGAGAACTCTCCGGCGGACAACGCCAGCGCGTGGCCATTGCGCGCGCCATGATCATGCGCCCTGCCCTGCTGCTCGCGGACGAGCCTACGGGCAATCTGGATTCCGTCTCCGGCGCCCAAGTGGTGGAGATTCTCGAGAAGCTCCACACGGAGCTCGGCATCACCTTGCTGGTGGTGACCCATGATCCCGCGCTCGGGCAGCGGGCGACGCGGCACCTCGGTATCGCCGATGGGCGCGTGGCCTGGGATCGCAGCGCCTGATTTTTCCCGATCGTACCCTCTTGGCCGGCATCCGCTTCGACAAGCCGCGGTCTCACGGTTGATAATCGAGACACCCTCAGATCAGCTACAACGAGCGACGTTCATGCAAGCAGCCAAACCGTTTTCCGGCAGCCGTATCCTCATCACCAATGACGACGGTATCGAAGCTCCTGGCATCAAATTGTTGGAAGAAATCGCGCGGGAGCTTTCGGACGATGTGTGGGTAATCGCGCCCGATCACGAAAAAAGCGGTGCGGGCCATTCCATCTCGCTGCATATTCCAATCCGCCTGCGGCGCGTGAGCGAGAAAAGCTACGCCGTCACCGGTACACCTACCGACTGCGTGCTGATGGCCTTCCACGAGATCATGAAAGATCAGCCGCCCACCCTGTTGCTCTCGGGGATCAACAACGGCGCGAATCTCGCGGAGGACGTGACCTACTCCGGCACCATCGCGGCTGCGATGGAAGGCACACTGCTAGGGGTGCGCTCGATTGCCCTCAGCGTGGTGCGACCGCTGGGCGGACAGGCCGACTGGGAGGGCGCACGCCGTTACGCGCCCGGGCTGCTGCGCAGCCTGATTGATTCCGAACAATGGCCGGAGGGCAGCTTCCTCAACATCAACTTCCCGGAATGCCCGGTGGATGAGATTTCAGGGGTGCGCATTACCCGTCAGGGTCGGCGCCCACCCGGAGCCTTCTGCATTGATGCCCGGGTGGACAGCCGCAACGTGCCCTACTACTGGGTGAAGATGGCTTATCCCAAAGGCGAAAACGCACCGGACCACGACCTGCGCGCCATCGCCGAGAAAGCTGTTTCCATCACGCCGCTGCAGATGGATCTCACCCACTACGCCTGGCAGAGCCACCTGCACGGGTTGCTTGGACTCTGAGGCCGCTGCCGCCCGCCATCACTGGCGGGCGCTGGTGCCTCCGTCGATCACGAGGATGGTGCCATTGCAGTAGGACGCTTCGTCCGAAGCGAGGTAGAGGCAACCATACGCCATCTCGAGTGGCGTGCCGGCACGCGCCATCGGCGTGATCTGCTCGGCCACCGCGGCATCGTCGAAAAGTCCCATGACGGAGGCAATCATCGGGGTATCGGTATAGCCGGGGCACACCGCATTGGCGCGGATCCCCTGTTTGGCGTAGGTCGCGGCTAGCGCCCGCGTGAGATTGATGACGCCGCCCTTTGCCGCGCAGTACGGGTGGGCTGTCGGCATGCCGAGCATGCCCGAGATGCTCGCCACATTCACGATGGAACCCTTGCCCTGCTTCAGCATCTGGATGAGCACGGCGCGGTCGATAAAGGCCGCTGCGTTCAGATTGAGACCGATGACCTCCTGCCACTTGTCCACCGGCGTTTCAGCCAGAGGCGACATGGAGCCCGGACTTTTCTCACCCCAGCTCCAGCCCACACTGGCCGAGTGAACGAGAATGTCGACGCGACCATAGGCTGCCAAGGTAGCGGCCACGATGTCATCGGCACTTTGTGCCTGGGAGAGATCGCGCGCCAGCACCTGCCCCTCTCCACCCGAGGCCTGCACAGCGGCCAAGGCCTCGTCCAGATTCGACTGGGTGCGCGAGACCCCCATCACCTTCGCGCCTTCAGCCGCGAAGAGCTCAAAGCAGGCGCGCCCGATGCCCGTGCCTGCCCCGGTGATGATCGCCACCTTGTCCTTCAAGCGTCCGGCCATGGCTCCCCCTCGGTGATGTTGTCGTGTTTTTTTTCTACAGGCGCTCGATGAGCGTGGC
>VGUA01000011.1 GCA_016874535.1 Gammaproteobacteria bacterium | reverse complement strand
TGCGGCGGGGGTGGTGCCGGCGGCGGCGGTTTCTCGGCGCGACTCTGGCGACGTTGCACGGCTTCTTCGCGCTTCACCCGCACAAAGTCGAGCAGATGACCGCGCTTGGCCTCATCCAGCGTGCGATCCGCCTGAGCGATCAGGATGTTCATGGTCCAGAGCAGCAGCGCGGTGACGGCAGCCGCAGCCAGTAGCCCCCCAAGGAACCGCAGGCCTGCACGCAGGCCATCGGTTTCCGGAAGACCGGGTGCTGCGCGGCCGATCACCTCTGCCGGACTCACTGGTCGTCTGCGGCAATGGCCACGTTGAACACGCCCGCCGCCCGGGCTGCATCCATGATCGAAATGAGGGTCTTGGTGTTGGAGGCCTCGTCGGCCTGAATCACCACCGAACCCTGGGGATTCTCCGCATGCAGGCGCTCGATGTTGGCACGCACGGAGCGCACGTCCACCTGCCGGCGATCAATCCAGATGCTGTTGTTGGCGTCGATGGCAATGAGGATGTTCGCCTTCTCCTGCATCACGGCAGTGGCAGCATCCGGACGGTTGACGTCGATGCCGGCCTCTTTCACGAAGGTCGCCGTGACGATGAAGAAGATCAGCATGATGAAGACCACGTCCAGCATGGGCGTGAGATCGATGCTGGATTCCTCCTCCACACTTGCACTGCTGCCAAAACGTCGCATGGTTCGCCTCTGTATCTCAGCCCCTGGGGCCGGTTGTCGCCGTACTTGAATGCTCCAGCACCAGGGCCTGTGCAATGCGGGCACTTTCGCGCTTTGCCCATTGCTGCAGGAAAGCGCTGATGGCGATGCCTGACAGCGCGGCCACCATGCCGGCCATGGTGGGTATGGTGGCTTTGGAGACGCCGGCCGCCATCGAGCGCGGATTGCGTGAGCCGGAGATGGCCATCACCTCGAAGACCTCCACCATGCCGGTGACGGTGCCGAGCAATCCAAGCAGTGGACACAGCGCCACGCACGCAGAGATCAGCCCGAGGTGCCGCTCCAGCGCCTGACGCACCTGCGAGACCCATTGCTCGCGGATCCGATGCGCCTGCCAGGAAGTGCGATCCGCGCGCTGGTCCCAACTCGCGCGGGCCAGGGCGGCGAGCGCCCGGTAGCCCGTAAAGAAGAAGATCAGCCGTTCGATGGCGAAGGCCCACATGACCAGCGTGAGCAAGGAAATGAGCAGCAGCACATCCCCGCCCAACTCCAGGAAGTCCCGAATCTGCCCCAGCGCGGGGATGAGATAAAGCAGCTCCTGCACGCGCGGTCCCTCAGGCCCCTGCCAGTCTGGCTTCGGCGTGACTGGCCAGCATCCCGGCCGCCTGCTCTTCCAGCACCTGCACCAGGCGCTTGGCTCGGCTGGAAACGAGGGTGTGCAGCAGCACGGTGGGAATCGCCACACACAAACCCTGCACCGTGGTGATGAGCGCCTGCGAAATACCCCCTGCCATGAGTTTGGGGTCGCCGGTGCCAAACAGGGTGATGGCCTGGAAGGTGATGATCATGCCGGTGACGGTGCCGAGCAGCCCGAGCAGGGGCGCCACCACGGAAATGATCTTCAGGGCCATGAGCCAGCGCGTGAAGCGCGGCGTTTCCTTCATGATGGCCTCGGACAGCTTGAGCTCCAGCACCTCCGTGTCAGCCTGGCTGTGAGCCCGGTAGGCCGCAGCCACGCGCCCCAGAGGATTGTTGCCCGGGGCATCCAGATTGCTCGCCTGCTTGCGGATGGCGATTCCGAGCGCGCCCAGCGTGAGCAGGCGCTCGAGGACAATCAGCACGCCCACCACGCCGAGCGCCATGGTGATGTAACCGACCAGCCCGCCCTGCGTGAGGCGTTCCCGGAAACTCGGCGTCTGCACGAGCAGGGAGAGGATCTGGCCACGTGAGGGGTCCAGGCCGAAAGGCACCACGCCTTCACGGGCCGCCGCCAGCTCCCCGGCATAGTCCAGAAAGCGATCCTGCGGCTGGCGTGCGAGCTCCACCACCCGGCCCGTCTCCGGCATGTACTCCAGATACTTGCCATCGGCCGTGAGATTGAAGGCCCCCACGCGAATGACTTCGCGCTCGGCTTCCGTGCCATCGGCCGCCACCACTTTCAACGGCAGTCGCACCACCTTGCCGGACTCGGTCATCTCCTGTTGCAGTTCAAACCACAGCCGCTCGATTTCTTCCAGCGAGGCGAGACGGTTGCTGTTGCCCATCTTCTGCGCGAGGTCGGCCAGGAACCGGGTGCGATCCGGGAACTGCACCTGGGTGATGGAATTCTCGAACTGGCCACGCGTGTCGCCGGCGGCCTGCTGCAGCACGCCGAACAGTTCCTTCAGCGAGCCCAGTCGCTCGTTCAGGGCTGTTTCGAGCTCGGCGAGCTTGATGTCATTGGCCGCAAATTCGGCCTCCAGCTTCTGGGATTGTCCTTCTTCGGCAGCGCGGGCGCTCCCGAGCGAGGCCAGCAGTTGTGCCTGTTCGCCAGCGGCCGCCTTGAATGCCTGCACGCGCTCGGCATTGGCCTTGGCATCGTTGGCGCGGCCTTCGCGCACGGTCTGCAGCAGCGCGTCGAGGGAAACTTCCTCTGCCGCCACCAGGGATGAACACACCAGCAGCGCCACAGCGGCCGCGGTATGCAGCAAAGGCGGGAATCGCATGATCATTGGCCCACCCCCTCGGCTGCAGCGACCGGCAGGACCAGCAGGTCGGGCGCGGACTGCTTGCGCGCCATGGCAAGGCCACGTGCGATATAGGCCCGGAATTCGGCCCCGGAAAGGGGTTCCCATGAACGTGTGCCCTGATTCCAGCGGCCACTACGCTCGCCGCCGGGACTTTGATACAGCAGTGCCACGCGGCCCACGCGCAGGAAGTCCACCTGCTGGCTGGTGCCATCCACCTCGAGCGTTCCCCGGTAGGCTTCCAGAGTACGCCCATAGTCGTTCTCGATCTGGAAAGCCTCGATGACCCGGCGGAACTTCTCGGCCGCCGTCACATCGGCCCGCTCCATCATGGCGCGGAGATCCCCGATGCGCTTGCTGCGCTCCTCGGCCAGGAAAGGCACATCGAGGCGCACGAATTCGTCCAGCCCCTCCACCATGCGCAGCATCAAGGGCGAGATCTGACGCTCGATCACCGACACCTTGTCCATGGAATCGGCCAGCACCGCAAGTTCGGACTGCTGGTTGTCCACCTGTTTGCGCAGCAGGGCGTTGTAGACCTTGAGACCGTCGACGACCTTGAGCGCAGTGGCGTAGTCGGCCACCAGGTCGCGCTTGCGGTCGTCCAGCTTGTCCACCTCGGCCTGGGCCGAAGTGTTTTCCTGGACCCGCTTCTCGCCCTCGGCAATGACCTGATCCACAGCCACGGCCGGAGCGGCCAGGCTGAGACCGGCCGCGAGAGCAAGCCAGCGTCCACGGTTCATCAGTGGTGTATTCATCAACAGGAATCCTCCCGCAAGTCGCTCGCCCTGCAACCGGGCGCATGACGTACCGCCCCCGCAGTACGCGCGACCGAGTTTAACGGTGCACGAGTTGCGTGATCCAGCGTTCCGCGCTGGACCACGGCCACCCCGCAATGCTTGAATCCTCCGCGCAATCACCCTGGAGCGCGGCATGTTCACTGATCGACTGGAACCGCAATGGATAAAAGCCTTTCAACGGGTCTTTGAGCTTTGCAAGATCGACACCAACGAGGAGGTGGTGCTGCTCGCCGAAACGCAGTCACGGCCCCTCAACCTCGAGCTAGCACGGCTGGCGCTGGGCAATATGGGCATTTCCGCCGCGCAGGTGGTGGTTCCGACGCCTCATCAGCAGGCGCCGGTGCCGGTGCGCTCCACCGGCGCCAGTCAGGCGCTGAACGGGCAGATCGCTGCGCTGGCCGCGCTGAAATCATGCAAGGTGGTGATCGATCTCACCGTGGAGGGGCTGCTGCACGCCCCGCAACTGCCCGAGATCCTGGCCAGCGGCGCGCGCGTGATGATGGTGTCCAATGAACACCCGGAAGCACTGGAGCGACTGGTGCCCAAGCCGGAGGACGAGGCGGTGGTACGCGAAGCCATCAAGGCCTGCCGAGCTGCCAGCCTGATGCAGGTGAGCTCGGCGGCGGGCACGGATCTGCGCATAGATTTGCGTGAAGCCCGCAACGGTGGCGTGTGGGGATGGTGTGCGAAACCGGGCATGGTGGCGCACTGGCCGGGGGGCATCGTGGTCAATTTTCCCGCCCCGGGGGCCGTGAACGGTCGCCTGGTGCTCGACGTGGGCGATGTGAACCTCACCTTCAAGCGCTATCTGGAATCCCGGGTGGAATTGACGATAGAAAACGATCATGTGACGCGCATCGAGGGTTCCGGAACGGATGCGGAGCTGATGCGACGCTACTTCGCGGCCTGGGGTGACAATGCTGCCTACGGCGTGTCGCATGTCGGCTGGGGGCTCAATCCGGCCGCGCGCTACGAGGCGCTCGCGATGTACGACCAGCGGGATTTCAACGGTACCGAGCTGCGCGCCTTTGCCGGCAATTTCCTGTACTCGACCGGCGCCAACGAGGTGGCGGGGCGCTTCACGGAAGGCCATTTCGACTTGCCGCTCAGAGCTTGCACCATCCGGCTCGACGACCGGACGGTGGTGGAGGAAGGCCGCCTGACATGAGCCTCGATGCCCCGATTTTTGATGCACGCGCCTTTCGTCTCACGCCACAGGAAGAAGAACTGACCGCACTGGCCCGCCGTCTGGGCAGCGAACGGTTTGCCGCGCGGGCGGCCACCATCGATCGCGAGGCGCGATTCCCGGTGGAGAACTATGTCGACCTGCGCGCGGAAGGCCTGCTCGGTATCTGCGTGCCCGTGGAATATGGTGGCCTGGGCGCGGATTTTCGCGCGTATTCGCTGGCTGCCGCCGAACTCGGCCGTTACTGCGGCGCGACGGCCCTCACCTTCAACATGCATGTCTGCTCCTGCCTGTGGTCCGGGGCTTTGGCCGATGCGCTGGACATGACCCCGCCGGAACGGGCAGACCATGCACGCCGCCGGGCGGGGCATTACGCACGCATCATCGGCGAGGGCAAGGTCTATGCGCAGCCTTTTTCGGAGGGCGGCGCGGGCGCGGCGGCCGCGGGCACAGCGCCTTTCGCGACAACGGCGCGACGGACTGCCAACGGGTGCATCGGGTGTACTGCGAGTTGCGGCTGAACCAACGCCGGCGGGGGAAAAGGCGCTTACCGTCCCGTCATCCCCAGTCGCTGGCTCCGGGCGAGCGAGTCAACGCCTGTTGGTCTGCCGACTTCATGTCTGACGCGCTCTGGGACGGTCGCCGCTTCCGCACCTTCAATGTGGTCGACGACTATAACCGTGAGGCCTTGGCAATCGAGGTCGATCTGAATCTACCGGCCAGCCGGGTTATCCGCACGCTGGACCGCATCGCGGCCTGGCGAGGCTATCCGGAAAGGCTGCGGCTCGATAACGGTCCTGAGTTTGTCGCGATTGCCCTGGCTGAATGGGCAGACGCCAAGGGTGTGAAGCTGGAGTTCATCCAGCCAGGCCGTCCGATGCAAAACGGCTTCATCGAACGTTTTAATGGCAGCTACCGAAAGGGCGTGCTTGATCTGTACGTGTTCCGCAACCTCAACGAGGTCCGGGAGCACACCGAGCGGTGGCTGAACGACTACAACGAGGAGATCCCTCACAACGCCCTCGATGGGCTCACCCCCGTCGAGTACCGACAGTTACACAGCCCGAATAACTCCAGTTATGCGTGGACCTGATCACGGGAGGTCGACACGTGGGGGGCATCCAGTGATTTTAAGTTGGTAAGCGGGTTGGTATGTAAAACCATTAAATAACTATAAGTAATTGTATTTATTAAATGCGTGGCGGAAGAGGCAGGAGTTGAACCTGCCAAGCCTGCATCTGCAGGCTTCACCGGATTTGAAGTCCGGGCACCCCACCGGGAGATGTCGCTCTTCCGGGGTTGATGCTAGCGCAAGTCAGCGCGGCACTGTTAGACGGGCTCCATTCTTGCTGGGACGGTGGGGGAGTACACGGCCAGTGCCAGCTCGTATTCCCGATGCCTGCTCTACCGGTCAGAACCTTGGCGAGGCTGCATTTGGCCAACCATTTCGATACCCGCCTTCTGGCTCCGACGTTTGCGATTCAGGAACGTCCGGTCTGTCGAGCACCGGATGAGGCAAGTGAGCGGGATGAACCGTGCGTTCGATGATCTCTCCCGATGTCCGCCAACACTTGCGCAGAATGCGCAGCATCGGCTTTGCCAACCATTGGTGCACGACCATGCCTTATAGCACGACGCTCGCCACTGCCCTGTGATGGCGCCCCGTCAAGGACGGTAGCAGGCGTACTAGCGTTCCAGCGAAAAGCCTTGCGGCGTGGCGTGGCGTGGCGTCGCGTGGCCGGGAATATGCATTTCCCATTCGAACCAAGGCAAATGCGGAAACGAATCCGCTGATGACAAAAAACATCTCCACGCCGAACAGCCGTACCTGTGATGCATCAGGAGAGGAATGCAGTGCGTGCCCTGCGGCACAGATCACTGCGCCAATCCCCTCAGATATTGCATGCCGATGTTTTCAAGCCCCCAGAACCTGCCTCACCCGCTGCCGCATTCGGCGCGTCTGGCCCTGCCTTCGGGTCAGGCCCACACGGTCAAAATATTCGAGGAGCTCGATCGTCACGTTGCGCCCGATACCGCAGTATTCCTTGTACTGAACGGCAGTGAAGCAGGCGCTATCAGAGCTCTCCGAGAGTGTTTCGGCACAATGGGCCAATTCCTTCAGGGTTTCCGGCAGGTAGTAGCGATAGCGGCCCACCTGGTGCAGGTGACCGAGCTTCGCCATGCGCTCCATGAAGGGCTTGAGCACCTCGACAGTAATCTGCATGGGTTCCGGCATGTCGTGCAGCGCGGGGGCCTGCCGCCCGTGGCGCCTGAGTTCAGCTGCCACATGCTCCAGCAGACGCTCTTCCGCGGGGGGTAGCACCGGCGTGTGAGCCGGATCGCAGAGCTGGCCTGCACGCCGGGCGATCCCGCCCTCGCGCACCAGCTGCTCGGTGACAGCGCGCAGCAGCTCGGGGGGTTCGCGAGCAGCCAAGGTACGTGCCAACAGTGGCTCCGGCAATCCTGTCTGGGCAGGGTCGGCAAGATGGTGGGCGCGCACGGTGTGCAGGATTGCCGTGCGCAATGCCTCCAGGCGTGTCGCGCCCAGCAATCGCACCCCATCGCGCACGAGTTCGAGTTCCCGGCATTGCGGGTGGGCGGTGAGGCGCGCCAGATCTTCCGGCAACAGATTCGTATTGCGGGCAAACCATGCCGGACTCACGCCTTCCGGTTGGGATTCCATCAACGCAGCAAGGCGCGCCATGGGCTCTTCCAAGGCCAAGGCTTGCAACAACTCGAGGCGCCGCGCCCGCGAGAGCTTGCCCGGCCATGGCACCGCTTCCAGCACTTCGCCACCGGCCAGAGTGCGACGAGCGGATTGGTCACGCAGCACGAAACGATCGCCCTGCACGGCGAGGGCCGGAGCGTCCAGCTGCAACTGCGCGAACATCGTCTCGCCCGGTGCGAGTGTCGCGCCTTCCAGCAATGCAACGCGCCCACCGAGGTCGGCCGCACCCAGATGCACATGCACCGGAGTGCCGTCCTTGAGAGCCTGCGCCTCGTCCCGCGCAAGGCGCAGTCGCACGCCAAGCCGCGTACAGGTGCTGGCGAGCGCAGGGGCAACCAGCCAGTCACCGCGGTGGATCTCGTGCCGACGCAGATCGCCACCAGACACATTCACGCCGCAACGCTGGCCGGCCGTTGCCTCCAGGCTCGCGCGATTCTGAGCATGCAGCGAGCGCACCCGCACTTCGAGATTGGCGGGGGCAATGCAGAGCTCGTCGCCGGGTGCCGCGCGCCCGGAGTAGACCGTGCCCGTGACCACGCGTCCCGCACCTTCCAGAATGAACCGCCGGTCGATGGCCAGACGAAAATGGCCCCGGGCCTCTGTCTTGCCGCGTGTGCGATTCGCCTGCGCAAAGAGGAGACTTTTTTTTAAGGTCTCCACGCCGCGCCCCGCGGGGGCCGCCACCGGAATGATCGGGCTGCCTGCCAGCGGTGTGGCGGCCAGTAAGGCCTCCACTTCAGCCGTCACTTCGTGCACGCGTTCCTCATCCACGCGGTCGACCTTGGTCAGGGCCACGGCACCACGTGTGATGCCGAGGAGTTCCAGGATGGCGAGATGCTCTTGCGTCTGCGGCATGGGGCCATCGTCTGCGGCAATCACCAGCAGGGCGAAGTCTATGCCGGCCACCCCGGCCAGCATGTTGCGCACGAAGCGCTCATGCCCCGGCACATCCACGAAACCGATGACTTCCGCGCTGCCCGGCAATTCCAGATAGGCAAAGCCGAGGTCGATGGTCATGCCGCGGGCCTGCTCTTCGGGCAGGCGGTCGGTCTCCACTCCGGTCAGGGCACGGATGAGTGTGGTCTTGCCATGATCGACGTGGCCGGCCGTGGCCACAATCATGGCGAGGCGGCCTTCGACAACAAAGCGAGCTGGTCCACAAACACACGCTCGTCAACTTCTTCCAGGCAACGCAGATCGAGATGGAGCGCGCCTTGATGGAGACGCCCGATCACCGGCCGCGGCAACGCCCGCAGGCTTGCCGCAAGGTGCTCCACAGCCTTGCCGCCCCGACGCCTCGGCGTGAGTACCAGCGCACAGCTCGGCAGCAGATCGACCGGCAGTGCGCCACTACCGATCTGACTGCGACACGCCGCGATGCCAACTTCGGCAATTCCTGCCATGGCAAGTTGCACGGGTGGCAGGAGCCGCTCGGCAGCCGCTTCCAGCGAGGGGAGTGGGCGGGACAGGAGACGCAGCGCCGGAATTCCGGTGCGTGCGCGCTCGGGATCCGCGTAGAGCTTGAGCGTGGCTTCCAGCGCGGCGAGGATCAGTTTGTCCACGCGCAGGGCGCGCACGATGGGATGTTTCTTGATCCGCCGCACGAGATCAGCCCGTCCGGCAATGAAACCGGCCTGCGGCCCTCCCAGCAGTTTGTCACCACTGAAAGTGACGAGATCCGTACCTGCCACGAGAGCTTCCTGCACGGTCGGCTCATGGGGCAAACCGAGCTCGCGAAAATCGACGAGGGTGCCGCTGCCGAGATCGTTCACGAAAGGAATGCCGTGCTCGCGTGCCAATGCCGCCAGCTCCGTCTCGGCCACCGAGGCGGTGAAGCCCTCGATGCGGTAATTGCTCGGATGAATCTTCATCATGAGCGCAGTGGTAGGACCAATAGCCGTCGCAAAATCCCGCAGATGCACACGATTGGTGGTGCCCACCTCGCGCAACTTCGCACCGGCAGTCGCCATCACATCCGGCACCCGGAAGGAACCCCCAATCTCCACCAGCTCGCTGCGCGACACGATCACTTCCCGCCGACGCGCGAGCGCCGCGAGCACCGCCATCACGGCGGCGGCATTGTTATTCACCACAGTCGCCGCTTCGGCACCGGTGAGCCGGCAGATCAGCGCCTCCACGTGCACATCCCGGTCGCCACGGCGACCGGTGGCGAGGTCGTATTCCAGATTGCTCGCAGTGCCGGCGACCCGTCCGATCGCCTCCAGTGCGGGGATGGCGAGTGGGGCGCGTCCGAGATTGGTATGGAGCACCGTACCACTCAGGTTGAACACCGGACGCAGGCTGGATTGCGCCGCCGCGTGCAGGCGCTCACTTGCGCTGGTGAGAATCCACGCTGTGACCGCCTCCGGTGAAAGCGGCTCCTGCCGTGCGCGCAGTTCGGCGCTGGCCTCACGCAACGCGGCTACCAGCGGCACATGGCCGTGGCGTTCACGCAAGTCCTGACAGGCCGGCGCCTTGAGCAGGGCATCGATGCTCGGTGGCTTTGGACGCGGTCCGCTCTGGGCGTTCGTCGAGTCTGGCTTCCGGGGCTGAACGGGCTCGGTCATCACACGGATTCCGGCTTGTGAGGGACAGGCGGCCATTATAGGCTCGAAGGCGCGCCAGCAGGCGCCCCTTGAAGGAGAGACCCATGGCGAGACTGCCTCTCATTGAACCCGCGGATGCACCAACTGAAGTGCAGACCGTGTACAAGCGTTTTGAAACCCTCGGTTTCCCCATCTTCAATGTGATGAAGATGTTCGCGAACAATCCCAAGGCCCTGGAAGGCTTTGCCATGATTGTGGAAGCGCTTTACGGACCCACCTGCGCGCTGTCACCCCGTCACCGGGAACTGGCCTATCTGCGCGCATCCCAGGTCAACTCCTGCCATTACTGAATCCCCACGCATGTGATGCTCGGTCTGAGTGTCGGCTTGACGAAGGAAGAGATGGCAATGCTGCATGAGCCGGAGGCGTGTACCAGTTTCGATGACACTGATCGGCTGGTGCTCCGCTATTCCGAGGTCCTCACCCGCGAGAACAAGGTGGACGACGCCATGTTCAAGGCCCTGCAGGAGAAATTCTCGGAGGCCCAGATCATGGAGCTCGCACTCACCGTGGGCCTGTCGGCGCTGGTGAATCGCGTGCATGCCACGGGCGGCACGGACGTCGATGCGCGGACCCGTGAGTACATCGGCGATGCCATCGCCTGTGTGCTGCCGGGGCGCTGAGCGGGGACGCTAAAGAACCGGGGGTTGTAGCCGCTGGAGAGCACATGTGTTCTCGGCTCACCCCTGTCCACACTGCCACTCGCGCTGCGCGCCTCGCTGCGGAAGATCTGCACGCGGGCAAGCCGGGCCTGCGCCGCTTTGCCCAGGGTCAGCGGCCCGTCATTCGCTGGATCAAGGGTGATGGTCTGGACGACGAGGTCACCCGAGCCGCCATCGGCCAGGCCACGCGGCTCTTCGGCGACAGCGTGGATTACTGCCTCTGCAGCGAGGGTATCGCTGCCCCGCGCGCACGCGCCATCCTCGCCTGGGCCACACAGCCCGTGGAATGGTGGCCCGTGACCGGAGACGACAACCCCTGGCTCGCCAACACCCTGGAAGCTGCAGGATGTCCACCGGAGCACTTCGGCTACTGGTGGAAGTGGTTTCCGGAGCGGGTTCGCCTGCAGGGGCCGGAGTGGATACTCGATGGTGACATGGTCATCACGGGGCGCCCGGGCTGGTTTGACCATTGGCGACGGGGTGCGGATGGTCCGCGCCTGTCACAGGATGATCGCTCGCCACTGAAGGCCATCCACGGACGATATGCGCGGCATGTCGATCCCGTGAAGCGCTTCTATTCCGGGCTGGCTTCATTGCCGCCGGGTCGGCGCTACCAGCCCGCGATGGCGCGGGTGCTCAAACGCCAGCCGCTTGCTCAGGATCATGATGGGCGCAAGGACATGTGTGAGCAAGGCGTGATCGCCGCCACCTTCCAGCAGCCGGACGCGGTACCCCTTCCCCTGCATGAATTTCCGTTCGCCCGCGCGTTCGAGCCCTTCCTCGATCATGGCCTGAAGGGAGATCTCGGCCACGCCTGGGGTTATCACTTCGGCAACGCCTTCCGCAGGCACAACCCGCATTTCGAACAACTGACCGCACAGGGCGTGGTGTTCACCCAGTCGACACCCGATCCGCTGGACGGCTTTCAATGGCTGGGCGGACAGGGGCAGTGGGGAATTCCCGGTTGGACCACCCCGCCCAAGCATGCCCGCAACCTGCTGCAGTATGCGCGCCCCTTCGTTGGTCGCCGCGTGCTGGAAATAGGGACTTCGCGCGGCAAACTGAGTGCCATGCTCGCCACCCTCGGGTGCCGCGTCACGACGGTTGATCATGTGGATCGCGGGGCGGCCCGCAATCTGGCAGGGCTCGATGTGGAAGTGGTGGTGGACGATGCCGTGCACTTCATGGCGACCACAGATCAACGCTTCGATCTCGTTCTGTTCGACATTCATGGCAATTCACCGACCGACTGGCAGCGCTACGAAGCGGCGTTGCGCCACTGCCTCGCACCTGCCGCCACGCCCCTGCTCAGCAATGCCGCACTCGATCAGGTGCAGGGATGGGGCGAGGAATCCGGCGTGAAATGGTTTCTCGATCGCCTGCCGGAGGGTTGGCGCTACGTGGTGGACACCTCGACGGTACCAGGCGTGGCCGTGGTGAGCACCCCATGAAGGGCGTGACTCTGCACACGTTGCCCACGCACGGCGATGCACGGGGGTAGTTTGCATGCCTTCGAGCGAGGCGGCCCGCTCTTCTTTCAGCCCGATCGGATATTCATCCTCTCGGAGTGCCCGACGGATGCCGTGCGGGCTTGCCATGCCGTAAGTGGGCATCAGGCGCTGATGCTGCTCAATGGACGGGTGGACATTGACCTCGACAACGGTGCAGAGCAGTCCACCTTGAAGCTCTCGGGACCGCATCAGCTGCTCGTTCTCCAACCCGGGGTGTGGTTGCGCCTGCGTGATTTTTCGCCCGGCGCGATACTGATGGTGGCATCCTCGAAACGCTATGCCGAGGTACGCTACTTCGACTCCCCGCAACCCGACTTGATGCGCGACGATGACCTTGCCGCAAGCTGATCCTGCGCGCCGCTTCGCCCGGCAGTCCGGCGAGATCATGGCCGCGATCGCCGAGGTCTTCGCGCGCGGGCTTTTCGTGCTCGGCCCTGCCGTTGCGAGGTTTGAACAGGACTTCGCCGATTACCTCGGCGTTCCCCACTGCGTGGGCGTGAATTCGGGCACGGATGCACTGACACTTGCCCTGCGTGCCGGCGGCATCGGCGCCGGCGACGAGGTCATCGTGCCCAGCCTGACCGCCGCGGGCACTGCCGCCGCGGTGGTGCAGGCCGGTGCCGTGCCGGTGCTGGTCGATGTGGATGCCACTACCCGCCACCTTGATCCTGCACTTGCATACGCGGCGATCAGCCCCGCGACTGCCGGCGTGGTGGTGGTTCATCTGCATGGCATTCCGGCAGACATGGATCTGTGGTCTGCGTTTGCCGCGAAACACGGGCTTTTCCTGCTGGAGGACTGCGCCCAGGCGCATGGTGCGGAATGGCAGGGGCGCAAGGTCGGCTCCTTCGGCGATGCCGCCGCATTCTCCTTCTATCCCACCAAGAATCTCGGCGCACCCGGTGACGGCGGCGCAGTCGTGACTCGCAACGCGGCGCTGGCTGCGCGCCTGCGCGCGCTACGCAATCATGGCTGGCGGGACAGCGCACGCATCAGCGAAACGCCCGGAGGAAATTCGCGTCTGGATGAAATCCAAGCCGCGGTGCTGTCCGTGCTGTTGCCGCATCTCGACGCAGACAATGCTGCGCGCCGAGTGCCGGCGTGCGCCTATCGGCTGGCGCTCGCGGATCTGACCTGCAGCTTGCCACCTGAGCAGCCAGGCGGCGTCTACCACCAGTTTGCCATCACCCTGAAAGCGCGGGACCGTGCGCAAGAATGGCTGCGAGAGCGCGCGGGGGTGGGGACCGCAATCCACTACGCCACGCCGCTGCACCTGCAGCCAGCGTTTGCAGACTGCGGACGAGGCCCGCTGGCAGTTTCCGAAGCTCTGGGGCAGAGCCTGCTCAGCCTGCCCATCCAACCCGAGCTCGCAAGCTTCGATATCGTGAGGAAGGTGGCCGAGACGCTCGCTGATTTTCAGGCCGAGAGGCCCAGCCAGTCCCGCGGCTTGATGAAATCCGTGTAGAGCTTCGCTTCCGGCGTGCCTACGGGCGGCGCCCAGTTGTAGCGAAAGCGCACATTGGGCGGCAGTGACATCAGGATGGATTCCGTGCGGCCACCGGTCTGCAGGCCAAAGATGGTGCCGCGGTCGTAAACCAGATTGAATTCCACATAGCGCCCGCGCCGATAGAGCTGGAAGTCCTTTTCCCGTTCACCCCAGGCCATGTCCTTGCGGCGCGCGACGATCGGCAGGTAGGCTGGCAGATAGTGATCACCCACGCTGCGGGTGAAGGCGAAGCTGCGCTCGAAGCCCCACTCGTTCAGATCATCAAAAAACAGCCCGCCCACGCCGCGATGCTCATCGCGATGCTTGAGATGGAAATAGTCATCGCACCACTGCTTGAAGCGCGGATAGACGTCCGGGCCGAAAGGTTCGCAGGCCTCCCGGGAGGTCTGGTGCCAATGCACGGCGTCCTCCTCGAAGCCGTAGTAGGGTGTGAGATCGAAGCCGCCACCGAACCAGAAAACCGGCTCGGCACCCGGCTTGGTGGCCATGAAGAAGCGCACGTTGGCATGCGAGGTCGGCACATAGGGATTACGGGGATGGACCACCAGCGAAACACCCATGGCACGAAAGGCGCGCCCGGCAAGTTCCGGTCGTTTTGCGGTAGCGGCGGGCGGTAGCGCATCACCGGTCACATCCGAGAAGTTCACCCCGGCCTGTTCGAACACCCCGCCTTCGGCCATAACCCGTGTGCGCCCTCCACCGCCGGTCGGCCGGGTCCAGCTGTCCTCGCGGAAGGTCTCCTTGCCGTCGATCTCGGCCAGCCCCGCACAGATGCGGTCCTGGAGATCATGTAGCCAGTCGGACACGGCATCGATTTGAACGGCTTCACTCATCTTCCACGGTTTCCTGGGGGGCTTGGATTCGACTCTTGATACGTGACACGGAGCTCGCGCCAAGGGTTGCATGCCCTACGCATGCCCTACGCTGGCGCTCTTATCGGGCCTCGGGTCCGGTTTCGGTGCATCTTACCGGGGGAGAACAGGTCGGCAAGCCACCGATTGGGGCCGGACGTAATCTGGATCATTGATTCTTTTGGTGCACGCCCGGCGAATGCTGGCAGCAGGCGGCAGCGTGGCATGGTCCTTGCGATGCAACAAGCATCGTCATCCTGGTGGCCGATTCATGTTCCATCCAGAGCTGCTGTCCGCAGGCGCCCCCACCCGCACCGGCAAGCGCACACCGAAAGCGCGCCCGCGCCAAGCCCTGCTGCAGTTCCGGCAGGTGCTGTCTCCCCTCACGCGCAGTTCACTGGGCGTGGCGGGCGTGTTCATCTTCTTGTTCGCCTGGCAGGTCGCAGGGATCAGCGGCGTGTGGCCGCGCGCACTGTTTCCGCCGCCGACCGATGTGCTGCTGGCGCTGCATGAATTGTTCACCACGCGCGATTTTGGCTTCGATGTGCTCGCCAGTCTGCGTCGAGTGGGTCTCAGCTTCCTGTTCGCGACGGCGATCGCCCTGCCTCTAGGCATTTTCATGGGCGCCTTTGCACCCATCGCCGCGCTGCTGAATCCGCTGGTTGCAGCCTTTCGTTATCTGCCGGCAACGGCATTCATCCCGCTCTTTCTCATGTGGTTGGGAGCCGGTGAGGAGCAGAAGCTGGCCTTGCTGTTGATTGGCGTGGTGTTCTTTCTCATCACGCTCATCATGGACAACACCCGCGCCGTGCGTGCCGAACTCATCGAAACGGCACGCACTCTTGGCGCGGGCCGGCGGCGCATCCTGTGGAGCGTCGTATTCCGCGCCAGCCTCCCCTCCCACGTGGACACCCTGCGCCAGATGCTGGCAGTGAGCTGGACTTATCTGGTGGTCGCCGAGATCGTCGCCTCCACGGACGGCATAGGCGCCATGATGATGCGCGCCAAGCGCTTCGTGCATGTGGACGAAATCATGGCGGGCATCGTGGTCATCGGCGCTCTGGGTCTGCTTTTCGACGGGCTCTTCCGGGCATTGCACTGGTGGGCCTTCCCCTGGCTTCGTCATTCGCGAGGACATTGACCGTGTCGCTGACTCCTACATCCACAGACACCCTTCCCACTGCAGTGCTCGAAGCGCTTCACAGTGCCCTGCAGACGGCGCCCAACGCGGCGCGTGCCCTGCCGGCTGCCTGCTACCGGGATGCCACCGTTCACGCACTCGAGCAGCAAGCGATCTTCGGCTCCGAGTGGATACCGCTCGCCCATGTCTCGCAGCTGCCCAAGGCCGGGGATTTCGTCACCGTGGACGTGGGCGATGAGCCGCTCATCGTCACGCGTGGCAAGGATGGTCGCATCCGGGTGCTGTCACGCATCTGCCAGCATCGTGGGGTCGACATGCTGCCGGACAAGGCGGCCCGCCATTGCGGTCAGGGCAACACTCCTTTGTTGCGATGTCCCTACCATCTCTGGAATTACGACCTCACGGGGCAGCTCATTGCCGCACCCGAGATGGCGGGCTCGACCTGCCATGCCATGGAGAAAGTGAAGCTGCCTGAATTTCGCAGCGAGATTGCCGAAGGCTTCATCTTCGTCACTTTCAAGGCCTCCTCACCACCACTGGCGAGCGTTCTGCACGCACTTTCATCAGGCTATTTGGCGAAATATGGACTGGCCGAGGCGGAAGTGGTGTGGGCCCAGCACTGGGAATGTGATTTCAACTGGAAGGTGCTCGCGGAAAACTTCATGGAGCCCTACCACCATCTGGGTGCCCACCGCACCACCTTGCAGCCCTTCCTGCCCGCGCGCTTCTGTGCCACGGAGCCCGGTGCGGACGAGCACCACATGGCCGTGCGCCTGCCGCTGGAAGCCGGCATCAGGGCGCGCATCAAGGAAACCGGTCAGGCCGAACCCGGCTTCACGCCGTTTCCTTCGTTGGACCTTGCTGATCACCTCGACTGGTGGGTCACCATGGCGTTCCCGGTGTTTCTGCTGTTCCTGGCGCCCGACCGGGCGTTCTGGTATCGCCTGCTGCCCACGGGTCCCGAGACCTGCAGCCTGCTCACCACCATGCTGGTGCACCCCGAGGCGAAAAATGCGCCGGATTACGCTGAACAACTCGCGCGCGCCGAGCAGGAAGCCATCGCCTTCCACATGGAAGACATGGAGATTTGCAGCGCCATCCAGCGCGGAGTTCGTGGCCGGGGCTATACCCGCGGCGCGCTCAGCCCGCTCGAGGAGCCTTTGCTCCACATCCAGCGCTATCTCGCGCGGCGGCTCGCTCCGCCGGCGCATACACCAATATTTTCAATGACTGCCTGAGGAGACCTTAATGAGAAAAGCCCTGTTGCGCCTGCTGTGTGCAGCGCTCTTGATTGGACTCGCGCTGCCGCTGGCTGCGGCTGAGAAAGTGCGTGTGTCGTTGTTCTCCTGGCCGGGTTACGGCTTCTGGTTCATTGCCAAGGAGAAGAATCTGGTGCCGGAGGTCGAACTCGATATCCAGATCATCGAGGATCCCTACCAGAGCTTTGGTGCCATGGCGGCGGGCCAGCTCGACATCACCAGCAGCACCGTGGAGTACGGCCCCATCGCGGCAGAAAAGAAGGTGCCTATCAAGTTTGTCACTTATACCAACCCCTCCATCGGGACCGACAAGATCATCCTTGCGCCGGGAATCAAGCAGGCTGCAGATCTCAAAGGCAAGAAAGTCGCCGTGATGGAAGGGGGGCTGACCCAGATCTACATGGGGATCTGGCTGGAAAACAACGGCCTCAAGTTCAACGACGTGGAATACATCAACGTGATCATGGACGACGCCGTGGGTGCGATGGTCAGCGGCCAGGTGGCTGCGGGTGAACTCTGGGAGCCCTTCGGCAGCAAGGTTCTGGAGAACCTCGCCGGCGCGACCGTGGTCACGACCTCGGCGGAGCCCTACTGGAAGAAGACCGCTCTCCTCGGTGACGGCATGTACATGGCCGAGCAATTCCTGAAGGACAAGCCAGCCCAGGCGGCACTTGCGATGAAGGCCTACTTCGCGGCGGTCAAGTTCTGGAAGGAGAACCCGGCAGAAGGGAACGCCATCATCGCCGAAGGACTGAAGTTTCCAGTGGCGGATGTGGAACTCGTGATCGGCAAGGATGGCAAACCACTGGACGGTGGCATCTGGGTTTTCGATCTGGATGAAGCTGCGCGCTTCATGCGCGTGAAGACCGAGGCGCCACCCATTGGCGGCGCCAATGGCATCGAGGATCACTGGAAACTCACCAATGAGTGGTGGGTGAAGTTCGGTTTGATGCAGGAAACCCTGCCACCGGCGGCAGGTATCGAACTTGCGCCCCTCAAATCAGCAGCGGGCGGCTGAGGCGCTCGACCCCCATGAGTGCGGTACGCTTGCCTTACACCCTTCGGCCGGAAACTGCGGGTGATTTCCTTGCGCTGGAAGCCGTGGGGAAGATCTGGCGGCGTCCCCGCCAGCCGCCACTGGTGGCGCTCGAGAATGTGAGTTTCACCCTGCCTGAACAGCAGGTCGGTGTATTGCTCGGCCCCTCCGGGTGTGGCAAGTCGACGCTGCTGCGCATGGTTGCGGGACTCGACACCCCCAGCAGTGGCGAGATCACGCTGGGTGGCGAGCGCGTTACCGATGCGGGACGTGACCGCGGCATGGTGTTCCAGTCTTACACCTCATTCCCCTGGCTCACCGTGCTGCAGAATGTGGAATACGGGTTGCGCACGCATGGCGAGAGCCTGGCACTCAAGGAAGGCACCGCGCATGCCTTCATCGATCGCGTGGGTCTCACGCCCTTCAAGGATGCTTATCCGGATCAGCTCTCGGGCGGCATGCGTCAGCGCGTGGCCATTGCGCGGGCGCTTGCCACCTACCCCCGATTGCTGCTGATGGATGAGCCCTTCGGTGCGCTGGACGCCGAGACGCGCTGGCAGATGCAGGAGTTGCTGCTGGAAGTGGTGGCCAAGGAGAAAATGACGGTACTCATCGTGACCCATGATATCGATGAGGCGCTCTTCCTCGGAGATCGCATCGTCTTCCTCTCCCGTCACCCGGGGCGCGTGCGCGAGATATTTACGCCAGGTTTCAAGCTGGGCGCGCGCATACTGCGCAAGGAAGATCTGTACGAACAGCCGGGCTATCGCCCGCTGGAGAAAAAAATCATGCAGCTCATGCGGGACGAGGGAGCGACGGCCTGAACGGAGTCACGCCGGGCGGGCCAGCAACTCCCGGATGGTGTCTTCAATCAAGCCTGTCTCGCGGGGAAATCGGTTGGGTGCACCCGCGCAATGGCCGTAGGGCGATGCGATAGGGCGCAACTCGGCGCCGGCAACCAGCGCAGCTTCCTGTCGGTTGTCCTCCAGAGTGAAATAGAGATCCTGCGTACCCGGCATCACGATGGTCTGCGCCGTGATTCCCCTCATCGCCGCGGCAAAATCCCCACCATGTTCAACTGATGGGTCGGCGTGGGCCCAGGTCCAAAGTTTTGCCAGCAGATCGTTGGCATCCCACACCAGATGCTCCTCCTCCCAGGCGATGAGAAAGCTTTCGATATCCGGATAACCCAGCGTGCGATACAGGCCTTCGCGAAAGAAGGTCTGCGAGTAGGCCCAACCTGCATAAACCCGCCCGAAGGCTTTCAAGCCCTCGCGAGGTGGTGCCGTGTAACGACCGGCAGCGAAGTTCTGGTCGGCGCGCAGTGCCGCGCTCACGCCTTCGATGAACACCCGGTTATGCGGTGCACAGCGGGCGGCGCCACAGATGGGCAGCAGCCGTGCCACATAGTCGCCATGTGAGATGGCCCACTGGTAAGCCTGTAGTGCGCCCATGGACCAGCCCAGCGCGAGAGCCACTCGTCGTACGCCGAGATGCTGCAGAAGCTGATGCTGGCAGCGGACATTGTCCTGCACGGTGATCCGCGGAAAATCCGGCCCGGTCTGGCCCGGTGCAGCACGGCTGGGGGAGGATGACAGCCCGTTGCCGAACAGGTTGGGAATGACGATGAACCACTGGGCAGGATCGAGTGCGCGCCCCGGCCCTATGAGGCGCGCGTTCGAATCGTGATTACCCGTGTAATAGGTGGGGAAGACGATGCAGTTGTCGCCAGCCGCATTCAGCGTTCCGTGCGTGGCATAAGCGAGGCGCGCGTCACGGAGGACGCCGCCCTGCAGCAGCGGCACATCGCCAAGCGCCAGTTCCGCACAGGGAGAGGCCATCATCAGAACATTTTCAGGTAGCGCTTCTTCTCCCAGTCGCCGACGTGATTGGCGTAGCTCGTCCACTCCTGCATCTTGTAGTCCAGCCAGCTCTGGTACATCTCGGGACCAAAGACTTCTTTCGACAACGGATCTGCGGCAAACGCGGTGAGCGCTTCATCGAGACTGCGCGGCAAGGTGCCGATACCAAGGGCCGCGAGCTCCTCAGGCGATTTGAGGTACATGTTGTCGAGATGGGGATCGCCCGGATCGAGTTTTTCCGCAATCCCCTCCAACCCGGCCATCAGCACCATGGCTGAGCCGAGATACGGGTTGCAGCTGCTGTCGGCAGCGCGCAGCTCCATGCGTCCGCCGCCGAGCGGGATGCGGATGGTATTGGTGCGGTTGTTGTTGCCGTAACAGCGAAACACGGGTGCCCAGGTGAAGCCGGACATGCTTCCGCGCAGGATGAGGCGCTTGTAACTGTTGACCGTGGGCGCAACCACTGCGCAAATCGCAGGCAGGTGGCGTAGTACGCCCGCCACGAAGTGATAGCCCAGGGGGCTGAGACCGCAACCGCGCGGATCGTTGTCTGCCGCAAAGAGATTCCGCCCGGTCTCCGGGTCGGCCAGCGAGACGTTGAAGTGCGCGCCACTGCCGGCGCGATCGCCGTAAGGCTTGGGCATGAAGGTCGCAAAGCCACCGGCCTGACGGGCGATTTCATTCGCCATCCACCGGAAGAAGACGTAGTTGTCCGCCATCGCCAGCACATCGAAATAGTTGAAGTCGATCTCGAACTGACCGATTCCGTCTTCATGGTCGAACGAATACACGCCCCAGCCGAGCTTGTTCATGGCCGCGACGAGGTTGGAGATCCAGGGAAAATTGTCCATCAGGCGCGCCACGTCATAGGCGGGCTTTTCGAGATGATGCCGCGCCGACAGCGGCGCGTAGCCGCCATCCGGAGTGTCCTGCAGGACGAAGAATTCGGCCTCCACGCCAAGCTTCATCGCGTAGCCCATGTCCGCGGCCCGGCTGACCGCGCGTTTGAGGATGTTGCGACTGCAAGCGCTGAAGGGTTCACCCCGGCACCACAGATCGGAAGCGAACCAGGCCACCTTGGAATTCCAGGGCAGCACCCGGCAGGAATCCGGATCCGGATGCGAGGCGACTTCTTCCTCGCTCACGTCCTGGGGAATGCCTTCGAGCGCTGCTCCCGTGCACAGCTCTGATCCACCCATCATCCGCCCGTAATGGCTGAGTGGCACCATCTTGGACTTGGGGATGCCATGCAGATCGACATAGCTCGGCAGCAGGTACTCCACACCGGCCGCGGCGAGTTCCTGCTGCTGTACGGAAGGCGTTGCGTGTTCGTTCGAATTCATGGGGACAGTCCTGGAGTTACGGGTTCTGATGCGGGTCCTGATGCAGCTTCAGCAGGGATCGTGCCAGCGACGGCTGCACCAGCACCGGGCGCGGGATCGCGACGTGGCGGGCGGCTTCATGCCCGTGGGCTCGCACTCAAAGTGGGGCGGGAACCGGATTGGCGGCCTATCGTGGTGCGCGCTGGGGTAATGGAAGGGCTCCCCGGTCCCGGTACCCGATTTTCCCGGAGTTCCAGTTGCGACCGGGATCAAGTTTCCGGTGGCCGACTTCGCTTAGACTGCAACTCCCAAGCATGACAGGGCACGTGGCCTATGAATGGTAAGGACGAACTCGTGCCGCCCACGGTCGCGAGCCTGTCCGGCGGTGTGGCTCACGCACTGAACAACGTGCTCAGCGTGATGTTTGGCGCGGCCAGTGATCTGGAAGCCCCCGTGGATGAGGCAGCGCTCTCACGTGCACGGGAGGCCGTGGCACACGCCTGCGCGGGTGCCCAGGGAATCAGCGCAGCGCTGAACCTGCTCGCTCTGGGCGAGATGCCGCTTGCGGGGGGCGCATCGGCGCACCTTTTTCCGCTGGAACCTTTCGACCTCACCTGTGTGCTGGAAAATCTCGCAGCCACGGCCGACCTCGACGCCACTGGCGTGGCAGAAGACACCCCGACACTTTCCGTTCGCGTGGACCGCGATACCCTGCAGTCGGCCCTGATGTGTGCCGCCGTCGCCTTGCGCCGACAGCATGGCAACCAGCTGCCCCTGCATTGCGCCGTACTCCAGCCCGAGGGTGGGAGGCCGCTACTGTTCGAGCTTTCACTTGATAATGTGCGTGAGGACACGGCAAATTCTTCGCGTCTGGGACACCATCCCTGTCAATTGGCCTTGGCAGAGGCCAAGCCGGCGCTGGAGGCGCTCGGCGTACACATCGAAACCCCGCGGACAGGATGCATGCGGATACTGGTGGACTGCGGCGTACCCGGCTGAGAGCTTCTGCCGGATGAACTACCGCCCCTGAGGTGCATGGCATGACGACTGCGCGGATCAACGGTACGGGTACGCCTGCCATCCTGGTGGTGGAGGACGACCCTGTGGTGCGCACCCGGGTCATCACTTCCCTGCGCCAGAATGGTTTTGAGACGGCCTCGGCCCTGACGCGCGAGGAAATCTTTGCGCTCGTCGATGACAAGCGCTGCGCGGCACTGGTGCTCGATCTCGGGCTGCCCAACGACGATGGCGTGGCTATCGCGCGTGCCGTGCGCCAACGCAGCGAGGTGCCCATCGTCATGCTCACCGGCCGGGGTCGAGGCGCTGGGCTCAAGAAACTCCTCGAGGAGAATCTCCCCGGGGTGGAAGGGGTTCGCCGGCTGTTTTTGGGTTCGCTTGGTCATGAATGTCGGATTTTTAGTGGTAATCGAGCACTGCAACGTCGAAAGCTTGACCGGATTGCCATCGAAACACGATTCGCCACTGATCATTGATCCGGGAAAGCTGTGGCGCCACCTGATTTCATGGGTACACTGCCGGTGGATTCATGAATCAGGAGTTCACCATGAGTGTGACCATACTCTACGGCGACCGGACGACGGTCGTGCCGGGAGCCCTCGAGCGGGGAGGCCATGTGTGGCTGTCGCCCACCGACCTCGCGAGCGCCACCGGCTGGAAGCTCGAAGACGTGGGGCTGTGTCAGGGCGACGCCTGCGTCCGCACCCAGGCCGACTGGGTGGATGCGGAAGGCCGGGTGGATCTGTCCGCCTTCGCCGCTCATCAGGGGCAACCCGAGCTACACGAGGCGGCCGGCAACCTCCGTGCCTACGGCGCCAGCGTGAATACGCGGCGCGATGCGCTGTTTTCGCTGGAAGCCCCGGACTTCACCCTGCCCGATCTCGACGGCAAGCTGCATTCGCTGTCCGACTATCGCGGCAAGAAGGTCTTTCTCTATTCCTGGGGCTCCTACTGAGGCTGCAGCTTTGATCTGTCCGTGTGGCAGGCAGTGTATGCAGAACTCAAGAATCAGGGACTGGAAATCATCGCGGTGGCGCTCGATACGGGCGGCCGGGCAGCGGTAGAGGCCAAGATTCGCGCGGCCGATTGCCAGGAACGTCCGGAGATGCTGGCGCGCCTCATGGGCTGGTCGCCTGAGCTGTGGGCGAAACAGGCCCCGCCCACCTATCCCTGTCTCATTGATGAGAACCACGTGGTGGCGGATCTCTATGGCATGGTCAACGTGCCGCAGGGCGTCTGGATCGACGAACAGGGCCGGATCGTGCGCCCGCCGGAATCGGCAGGCACTGCCGACATGGTGAAGGTGATGAACCGGGAGACCTTCGAAATCCCGGAGCCGGATGTGCAGCGGGGCATGGCCCTGCGCGACGCGTACGTGAATGCACTGCGGGACTGGGTGCGGCGGGGCACGGCTAGCCCTTATGCGCTGCCGCCTGAAGAAGTGCGCAAGCGCTTGCGTGGCCCGGCCCGTAACGACGTTCTCGCGGCAACCCATGTCCGGCTTGGCCGGCATCTGTTTGCGCAAGGAGCGCTGGCGCGCGCCAAGCATCACTTTGATGCCGCCGTACAGCTGTGTCCGGAGAAATGGAACTATCGCCGCCAGGCCATGATGCTCGACCCGGGCAGCATCGGTGAGCTCAATGCCGGGCCCGGCTTCTGGGCGGCGGTAGATGCTCTGGGCGACGCTCCGTTCTATCTGGAGCCGGATCTCGCACCGGTAAGCTGAGCCGACACTCCGTGGGTGCGCGCTCGCGCGCGGACCCACGGAGCTTTCGCCTGCGCCCGCTATCACGGCGGGGAGCACTCCATTCGCGATTTCGGCCGCGGCGGTGTCCGGGCGCGGGTGTGGTATCGTTGCGGCCTCTCAGTCACACCCTCCGGACAGCGATCATGAGCTCACGCCGCGCACGCATCGAGCGCAACACCAAGGAAACCCGTATCACCGCCAGCGTCAATCTGGATGGCACGGGCGTCGGTATCTTTAATACCGGACTGCCATTCCTTGACCACATGCTGGACCAGGTCTGCCGTCACGGTCTGGTGGACATCGAGATCAAGGCCGAGGGCGATCTCGAGATCGATGCCCACCACACGGTGGAGGACATCGGCATCACGCTGGGCCAAGCGCTGGCCGAGGCCTGGGGCGACAAGAAAGGCCTGCGCCGTTACGGCCACGCCTATGTGCCGCTGGATGAAGCGCTTTCGCGCGTGGTGGTCGACCTGTCCGGACGGCCGGGGCTCGAATTCCATGTCGAGTTTCCGCGCGCGCGGGTTGGGGATTTCGATGTGGACCTCTTTCACGAATTCTTTCAGGGCCTGGTCAACCATGCCCGCATCACGCTGCATGCGGACGCCCTGCGGGGCTGCAATGCCCATCACATCATCGAGACGGTGTTCAAGGCCTTCGGCCGCGCACTGCGCATGGCCTGTGAGCACGATGCCCGGCAGGGGGATGCGATGCCCTCAACCAAAGGCAGCCTCTGAGCCGCTTCGTCGCCCGGGGATTGATATCGCATGCAACGTGTAGCCGTCGTCGATTATGGCGGGAGCAATCTGCGCTCCGTCGCCAAGGCTGTTGAAACTGCCGCAGACGGCGCGCATGAGGTCATCGTCACGGATGATCACGCGTTGCTGCGCAGCTCGGACCGGGTCGTGTTCCCGGGCCAGGGAGCCATCGGTGACTGCATGCAGCGCCTACGCGAGCACGACCTCGTGGGCGTACTGCAGGAGTGCCTGCGCACGCGGCCCTTCTTCGGGATCTGCCTCGGCCTGCAATCGCTCATGCAGCACAGCGACGAGGATGGAGGCACCGCTTGCCTGGGGGCTTTCGCGGGACAAGTGCGACGCTTCCGCGCGGATGCCGGGCCGGGCCCTGACGGCACACCGCGCAAGATTCCGCACATGGGCTGGAACGAAGTGCACTGGACGCGCGAGCATCCGGTGACGACCGGCGTGCCGAGCGGCACCCGCTTCTATTTCGTGCACAGCTACTACGTGGTTCCCGGGGACGAAGGCCTGACTCTCGGCCGCACCCACTACATCGACACCTTCACCGCCGCGATTGCCAGCGGCCCGGTCTTTGCCACCCAGTTCCATCCCGAGAAGAGCGCCGCCGCAGGGCTGCAGTTGCTGCGCAACTTCCTCAACTGGAAGCCCTGATCTCCGGCTCGAGGAACCGGATGGCTGCATGAGCCACCCGGTCACGTGGTGAGCGCGCTCAGGCGTGGGCAGCGAGAAAATCGAGCACGGCGCGCCGCGCAACAGGCTCATCCAGCATGGGGGCATGGCCCACGCCGGGCACCTCCACCACTTTCAGATCCGGCTTGCGTTGCTGCATCTCCGCCACACAATCCGGCGCGAGGATGTCCGAGGTTTCACCACGGATGACCAGGGTCGGAATGTTGGCAAGGCCCGCAAAAGCCGGCCACAGATCCGGCGTTGGCGCATCCGGATCCTTTTGCAGACTCTGGGCGATAGCCGGATCGTGTGCCAGTCTCGGCACGCCATCCGGGCCTTCTTGGTAGATCTTGCGCGCGAAGCGCTGCCAGTCCTCCTGCTTCCAGTGCGGAAACACGTGGCCGTTCAAGGCCTGCGCCCGCGCTTCTGCCGCGGCCCAGGAATCCACCGGAGGCACCTTGCCCACATAGCTGCGGATGCGGTCCAGCCCGCGCGGGTCGATCACCGGGCCGATGTCATTCAACACCACCGCACGGAAACGCTGGGGCTGCATGGCGGACATGATCATGCTCATGATGCCGCCCATCGAGGTGCCGATGGCCATCACGCTGGACAGCGAAAGCGAATCCAGCAGGGTGTACATGTCGCGCACATAGACGAGTGGATTGTAGTTGAGGGGTTCCGGATCCCAAGCGGATTCGCCACGGCCGCGCTGGTCCACGGCAATCACCCGATAGTCGGCCTGCAATGCCTCGGCGAGTTCGGCGAAATCGGCGGCATTGCGCGAAAGCCCATGCATGCAGAACACCGTGGCCCGGGGTGACGCGTGAGGATAGTCACGGGCATGGAGTTTCAGGCCGTCCGCGGCGGTGTACCAGATGTCCGTGTAGGCCTGCATGGCGATGCTCTCGTGAGGAAGGGGAGCCTCGACTTTACGCCAACCGGGGGATTTTGGCCTATGCTTCGAGCAGGCTTTCCCGCACGAGGTGCCGCCATGTCACCCACCTTTCGTCCACTGCATCCCCTGTACGCTGCCGAGGCGAGTCCGCTGGACCTGCGCAGCGTGGAAGATGCCGCAACCCTGGCTGCCATCCGGCAGGGCATGCACGAACATGCCGTGCTCGTGTTTCATGACCAACGACTCGACGATGCCTCGCAGCTTGCCTTTGCCCAGCGCCTCGATGGCGCGCTCCACAGCAAGACCGGCATCTCGGCCATGACCGGCAATCGCTTTGGCAATGAAGCGCTGACGGACATCTCCAATCTCGACGAAGCCGGCGAAGTCCTGCCGGCCGATGATCGCCGCCGGCAATACGGGCTCGCCAATCGGCTTTGGCATACGGATGCTTCCTTCGTCGAGCCGCCGGGCCGCTACTCACTGCTCTCGGCGCGCGCCATTGCGCCGGACGCGCCCCCCACCGAATTCGCCGACATGCGGGCAGCCTGGGACGATCTCGATCCCGCCCGCAAGGCTTTGCTGGAGCCATTGCAGGCACACCATTCGATCGCCTATTCGCGACAGGTGCTCGGTTTTGAATTCTCGGCGGAAGAAGCGGAAAAATTGAAAGGCGTGGTGCAGCCGCTGGTGCGCACCAATCCGGTGACCGGGCGCAAGGCGCTGTATCTCGCTTCCCATGTCTCGCGCATTCTCGGCTGGTCGCTGCCGGAAGGCCGGCTGCTGCTGCTGGATCTGATGGAGCACGCCACGCAAAGCCGATACGTCTACAGCCATCAATGGCGAGCGGGAGATCTCGTGATCTGGGACAACCTGCAGACCATGCATCGCGCGCGGCCGTTTGATGACACCCACCAGAAGCGTGACCTGCGGCGCGTGACTACGCTGGCAGTGCCCCCTGGTGCTGCATTGAATGCAGCCGGGCATACAGCCCACCCTGGCGGATGAGGCTGGCGTGAGTGCCCTGTTCGACGAGGCGGCCCTGATCCAGCACCAGCACCCGATCCACACCCTCGATGGTCGACAGCCGGTGCGCCACGATGAGACAGGTGCGCCCTTGGCGCAGCACGCCAAGCGCCTCCTGGATACGGCGTTCTGACTCGGAATCGAGTGCCGACGTCGCCTCGTCGAGAATCAGGATGGGCGCATTCTTGAGCAGGGCGCGCGCGATGGCGAGGCGCTGGCGCTGACCACCCGAGAGGCGCAGCCCGTTGTCGCCGATCTCCGTCTCAAAGCCCTGCGGCAGGGTCTCCACGAATTCGGTCACGAACGCGGCGCGCGCGGCAGCCAGCACGTGCTCGCGCGGCACGTCGCGCAGGGCGCCATAGGCGATGTTGTTGTAGAGCGTGTCGTTGAACAGCACCACCTGCTGCCCGACGTAGGCAATCTGGCGCCGCAGTTCACGCAGTGAGAGATGTTTGAGTGGCTCGCCGTCGAGCAGGATCTCGCCCTTGGCCGGCTCGTAGAACCGCGGCAGAAGATTCACGAGCGTGGTCTTGCCCCCGCCCGAAGGCCCGACCAGCGCCACGGATTCGCCGGCCTCGATCACGAGATCCAGATCCTTCAGCACGGTCTTGTCCCCATAGGCGGTGCTGATGTGCCGGAACTCCAGTTTCCCCTTCACCTTGGTGAGCGACCTGCCTCCCTGGGGCTCGGCAGGCTCGTCGATGAGACCAAAAATGCTCTCGGCCGCGGCAAGACCCCGCTGCAGGTATTCGTTCATGCTGGTCAGCCGTTTTACCGGTGGCAACAACATTGCCGTGGCGGTGACGAAGGACACGAAATCCCCGCGCGACATCACGCCTTGCGCGGCTTCGCGCAGGGCCAGGACCATCATCAGGCCGACAGCCAATGCGATCAGGGATTGCACCACCGGCTCGGTTGCAGCATTGGTGCCGATGACCTTCATCTGGAACTGGCGCGCGGCATTGACGGCGCGATCGAAGCGTGAGGTCTCGTACGCCTCCCCGCCGTAGATGCGGATATCGCGATTGCCTTCCAGTGCCTCCTCGAGTACCGCATTCACCTGACCCATGCTGCCCTGCAGGCGCCGGCTCATCTCGCGCAGGCGTCCGGAGACCTTGCGGATCACCCATCCCACCGGCGGCGCAAGGATGAGCAGGAACACCGCCAACCGCCAGTTGATGTAGAGCATCCACGCGGCCAGCGCGAGGATCACCACGGAGTCCTTCACCAGCACCGTGAGGCAGTGCGTGGTGGCCTGTACGACCTGGGTCACGTCGAACGTGAAGCGCGAGACGATTTCGCCGGCCGTGCGCTGATCGAACCAAGGCGTGGGCAGCGCGATCAATTTGCGGAACATCTGCGCCCGCAGATCCATGACCACCCGGTGTGCGACCCAGCTCAATCCCACGGTGGCGATGTAACTCATCACGCCCCGCGCGAGAAAGAGGACGACCAGCGCCACGGGAATGAGCAGGGACAGACTGTTGTCCGTCTTGCCGAACTCCTCATCCACGAGATGACGGAGCAGCGCGGGCAGGATCCACTCCGTCGCGGCAAGGGCAATCATGCCGAGCAGCGAAGCGAGGAAAATGGTGCGGTGGGGTCGTACCTGCGTCAGCAGACGCAGGTACAGCCGGGTGGAGTCTGCGCCTTGTGTCATCCGCCCACTATGCCCGCAGGCCATGGCTTTTGCATCCCGCCGCATGGCGGGCGCAATTCACGCGTGGCTCAGGGCAGGCTGCGATTGCTCGCCAGCCAGCGCGTGAGCGGCGCCCAGCAGTCGCGATCCACCTGCGTCGCGGCGGGCGCGAATTCGAAAATCGACAGTCCGCGCTCAGCCGCCTTCAGGTAATTCACGCTGGCGCGCAAGGTGGCGAGGAACGGCAGCTTGCGTCCACCAGGCAGTTTCAGCGCATCGAGGTATTCGCCGAGGCCGGTCATGGCCTGCGTCCCTTCGCGGGCACGATTGGCCACGGTGGCAATCTTCACTTCATGCCGATCCACCACGCGCACTGCCATGAGTTCAGCGATGAAATGCTCGGCTGCGCGCATGTCCACCGGCGAAGGAATCACCGGGATGACGATGGTCTGGGCACGTTTGACCAGCGCGCCCAGCGCTTCCGCATGGGTCGCGGCCGGGGCATCCATCACCAGCACGTCCACGCTGCTCGGCACCTTCAGACCCTGGTTTGCGGCATCGAGACCGCGGATGGCGGGCCTTTGCTCACCCCAGGCCTCACTCCGGGCCGCCAGCCAATCCAGACTGCTGTGCTGGACATCGAAATCGGCCAGCGCGACCGAGTCGCCCCGGTCCGCGAAATAACCGGCGATATTGGTGGCCAGCGTGGTCTTGCCGCTGCCGCCTTTGGCATTGAGAACGAGGATCGTGCGCATCTGGACCTCCCGTGGGCTTTGTCGTGGTGGGAGCAGTATAAGCCGCTGCAACCCCGGCGCACGGGGGTGGGCGGTTTTCAGTGGCGGGCCAAGGCCCGCACCGCCGAGGGTCCGGTCAGGAGTTCCAGGCCGAGCCGGCGCTGATGCGCGGCGGCGGCGTGCTCCTCGAGGTGGTCCAGTGCCTCGGCGAGCAGACGATGGGTCAGCGCGGAAGGCGCCTGCGCCAGCGCTGCCTCCAGGTATTCCCGGGCCTTCCCCCACAGGCGCTCCGTGAGACACAGGTGGCCCAGGGACAGCAGCAGTCCAGGGTCTTCCTGATGATCGCGCAGCCAGTGCTCGGCCTGCTGCAAGGCGGTCGCGGCAGCCGGACTGCGGACGTCGCCGTAGAGTGCGACGAGGCGGGGGTCCCACTGCGCCTTGAGCGCAGCCCGCAGCACCGCCTCTGCCTCGACCTGCTGCCCCAGCTGGAGCAATACCCGCGCATAGGCGGCAATCACCACCGGCAGGGTGCGGATCTGCCGGGGCAGACCGGACCAGGTTTCCTCGAGCGCCGCGCGATCCGCCCAAGGGCGGCCGAGGATACGCGTCGCGCATTCCGCCTCCAGCTCGGCCAGCCGAGCCACCGGGTAGACACTCGCGCGTTTGAGACGGGGTAGCAGCTTGGCCAGATCTTCCCAGCGATTGTTCGCCATGAGCAGGCGGTGCTGCAGGGCCAGCACCTGAGGGTTGCTGCGATAGCGCCCATTCAAGGCCTCGAGGGTTTTTTCCGCCGCGGCGAGTTCACCAGCCGCGAGCTGCATCTCGACCTGTTGCAGGGCGAGCGGCAGGCCTTGGCGTGGCGAGAGGTCCCTGGCGAGCGCCAGATAGGCATCCCGCCGGGTCGAGGCATCCTGTGCCTGCGCCGCTTGCGCGGCCGCGAGATAGTGGGCCGCACTGCCGTCGCGGATACCGGGCGGTGCCAGCAGACGCTCGGCGCGCGCGTATTCGCCTGCGGCGAGTGCGAGCACCCCTTCATTGAGTCGGGCATGGCTGCTGCGTCTCGCTCTCAGCAGTTTCCATTGCCGGTAGCGACGACGGAAGGTCACCAGACGCCAGAGATTCCTGGTGATGAAAAACGTGGCCGCCGCCAGCACCAGCGCGAGGATCAGCCCAACGCCCACGCTGGTCCGGATGAGGCGGTTGCCGAACTGGATGGCGATCACGCCCTGCTCTCCGCTCAGCCCCTGCCCCAGCAACACGGCCGCAGCAAGCGCGGCAAGAAACACTCCGAGGAGCTTCACATGATGTCCCGCGGATCCGCCGGCGGCGGTGCAAAGTCGGAAGTGCCACCGGATGGGGCAGGAGCCGCGGATGCAGCCGGGCTGCCGCCAAGTTCAATGCCCAGAGTGGGCAGCAAGGCGAGACATTCCGCGAGGCTCGGCAGGGCGGGGTTGAGATTCATGTCGCGCAGCGCCTCCAGCTTCTTGAGCAGCGCCGCCACTTCCGGCGCCTCGGGTGCAAAATCCCGGGTGAGGGACTGACTCAAGACCTCGGTACTGACTTTCACGGATACGGCGTCCCGTCGCAGCAGGGCGCTGCGCAGCAAGGCAATCTCCTGGCGCATTGCCGACAGGTTGAGGGCATGACGTGCGGGATCGATGAAAGCTTCGTCGGCAGTCGAGAGTTCGCGAATCTCGACCAGACCCAGCAAGTCCTGCCACATGGCCTGCAGCACACCCCGCCAGCTGTCGACCGGTTGTCGCCCTGCGGGTTCGCCTGCAGTCCCGGTTCTGGTGGGTGCCAGCTTCACAGGCAGGCGTTCCAGCGCGAGACTCACCGCCGCCCATTCGGCATTGGCGGCGTCCAAGGGTGGCTCGTTGATCCCATCCAGCGCCACCAGGACGACGCCGATAGCGGCGTGCAAGGCCTCCTCCGCCGGCCGCATCACTTCGAGCTGTGCTTGTGCAGCCTTCAAGGCCGCCCGGGCAAGCCGCAGATCCTGCTCCAGACGTAAAGCCAGATCGGCCGCCTGCACCAGATGCCCGATTCGCGCGAGGCGCAGCACCGCGCCTTCCGGGGCACGCCGGGAGGCCGTCTCCTGTGCCAGACGGGAGAGCTCCCGTTCAAGTCCGGCCAGTTGGCTGCGGGCTGCGTCTTCCCGTGCCGAGAGTTCGTTCAGGGTTTTCTGCTGGGCGTGGATGTCGGCGACGAGGCTCGTGAAGCTGCGGTCGTTGGTGGCGAGCACCTCATCCACCCGCTGTTGCGCGGGTCGATCGATCCGTAACACCCACCAGCCGGCGCCACCCGCCGTGCCCAGCGCCACGGCAAGCGCAATCAGGCCGGTTGCGCGGCCGCTGCGCGGCTTGCGCAGAACGGGAGGCTTGCCCGGCGCGGGGGTGGTGGATTCACTGGCCATTATTGGCCCAGACCACGAGTGCCTCCACCACGCTGGCATCCCCCGGGTTTTCCACCACGACGGGCTCCAGACTGAAGCCGAGCCGATCGACTTCCTGCGCGGCGCGGTGACCCGCGACCATGATGGGCACATCAAACATGTTCTGCAGGCCTTCCTGATCAATCTTGTCGGCGAGGTTGGTGAGTGCTTCCGGACTGGTGACCACGACAATGTCTGGCACGCTCACGCCATGTGCTTTCAGCACGCTGCCCAGCAATGCGCTGGGCACACGCCGCTCGTAGACCTCGCAGTAATCCACGAGCGCACCCCGTTGCTGCAGGGCGTGTGCCAGCAGCTCCCGTCCGCCCACGCCACGGACGATGAGCACACGCTTGCCATTGATTTCATGCGCCGAAAGCCCGAGCAGCTTGAGCAAGCCTTCACTGGAGAATTCACTGCGCGGCGCATGAACCTCGGCAATGCCGAGTTCGTGCAGGCGACTGGCGGTGCCCACACCCACCGCGAACACGGATTGCCGGGTCAGCCTTGCACCTGCAGCGGCGATCTGCCGCAGGCCTATCTCTGCCGCGTTCCGGCTGATGAAAATGATGGCATCGTAAGTATCGAGTGAGGCGAGCGCCTGCTGCACATCACTGGAGGCCACTGGCTCGATGGCGATCATGGGGGCAAAGACCACGCGCCCGCCCCGAGCCTTGATGGCGTCGATGAGACCATGCGCCTGCTCCTCGGGCCGGGTCACCATCACCATGTAACCTTCAAGCGGCTGCGACATCCGCACTCACCCCGCAGGCGTCAGTTCAATAATCCAATATCGCGCAGGATGCGGTCTGCGCCGGAGGCCAGCAAGTGGTGGCCCAGTTCCTCGCCCATGCGCGCGGCATCGGCACGGGCGCCGCGGCGACGCGCGCGGATCTGTTCGCGGCCGTCGAGGCTTGCGACCAGTCCCTCGATTTCGAGCTCATCGCCATGAATCCGGGCATGGCCCGCGATCGGCACCTGGCAACCTCCCTGCAGCGACGCGTTCAGCGCCCGCTCGGCCGTGAGCGCGTCACGCGCCAGCACATCCTCCAGCGGTGAAAGCAGGGCTTCCACGCGCACATCCCCGCGGCGGCATTCGATCCCGATGATGCCTTGACCGATGGCCGGGAGCATCTCGTCCACTTCGAAGCATTGGGTGATGTGGGCGGCAAAGCCGAGCCGTCGCAAACCGGCGGCCGCCAGCACGATGCCGTCGTATTCTCCCCGTTCGAGCTTGTCGAGGCGCGTATTCACATTGCCACGCAAATCGCGCAGCGAGAGATCATCGCGTTGCAGGGCCAGCTGGCTGCGCCTACGCAGGCTGGAAGTTCCGATCACCGCTGCCGCCGGCATGGCCGCAAGCTTGCCGTGTTGCGGGGCCACGAGGCAGTCACGCGGATCCTCGCGCTCCAGCACGGTGGGAATATGGAGTTCTTCGGGCAGCTCCACCGGCACGTCCTTCATGGAGTGCACAGCGATGTCCGCGGCATCATCCAGCAGTGCCTGTTCCAGTTCCTTGATGAACAGGCCCTTGCCGCCAATCTTGGCCAAGGGGGTGTCGAGAATGCGATCGCCCGCGGTCTTCATCACCAGCAATTCGATGGTGAGTGCGGGGTTGAGGGCTTGGAGACGATCACGTACGTGATGCGCCTGCCACAACGCGAGCTTGCTGCCCCGGGTGGCGATTCGAAGTCGGTGATCGTGCTTCAAGGTATGCTGCTCGCTGCTCGCCCGAGGCGGGAACCATGGTTCTGTTCGAAGCCGGGCCTATGCTAAGGTGTCGCCCCATGCAGGGCAACCAGCCGAAAATGTTGCAATGACTGTGCGTATCGGCGTGATCATGGATCCCATCGCCGGGATCAATCCCAAGAAAGATACCACCCTCGCCCTGATGCTGGCGGCGCAGCGCCGTGGCTGGGAAATCCATTACATGGAACTGCCCGATCTCACCTTGCGTGATGGCAAGGCACTGGCGACCAGACGCCGCATCGAAGTCCACGACGACTACCACCATTGGTACGACTTCCACGGCGAGTCCGTCACCGGTGAGCTCGCCGAACTCGATGCGATTCTCATGCGCAAGGATCCGCCCTTCGATACCGAATATATCTTTGCCACCTATCTGCTGGAACGTGCACAGCACGCCGGCAGTCTGGTGGTGAACGATCCGCGCGCGCTGCGCGATGCCAACGAGAAACTCTTCACCGCGTGGTTTGCGGACGTCTGCCCGCCCACGCTGGTCGCTCGCAGGCACGACGAGATTCGGCGCTTCCTCGATGAATTCGGTGACATCGTGGTCAAGCCACTGGATGGCATGGGCGGAGCCTCGGTGTTCAGGATAAAGGCGGGCGACCCGAACACGGGCGTGATCCTGGAAACCCTCACTTCACACGAACAGCGTTTCTGCATGGCGCAGAAATATCTGCCGCAGATTGTGGATGGCGACAAGCGCGTGCTGGTGATCGATGGCGAACCGGTGCCCTTTGCACTGGCGCGCATCCCCCCCGAGGGCGAACTGCGTGGCAATCTGGCCGCCGGAGGCCGCGGTGAGGGCCGACCACTCACCGCGCGGGACCGCGAAATCTGCGCACGCGTGGGCGCAGATCTCAAGGCACGGGGACTCATCTTCGTGGGTCTCGATGTCATTGGTGACTACCTGACCGAGATCAATGTCACCAGCCCCACCTGCGTGCGTGAACTCGAAGCCCAGTTCCAGATTCCGATTGCCGCTCGACTGATGGAAGCGATCGCCACGAGGCTCGCGGCCCGGGGCTGAGGCGCGTGCACGCCGCCACTCTCGATCTGCCAACCGGCCCGCAGGTCACCCCGGGCGACCGCCTGGGGCTCACGCTCTGTCTTGCCATCATCCTGCACGCCATGCTCGTGCTCGGCGTGAGTTTCGTGCCCGAGCCGCCCACCCGTCTGCAGGCACCGGGGTTGGAAATCACGCTGGTGACTCCGCGCGAAACACCGCCTCCGGACGATCCCGACATGCTGGCGCAGACCAATGCCCAGGGTGGTGGCAGCGTGGCGGAAGCCGCCCGTCCGGCGGCCCCCGTGACAGCTCCCCTGCCCTCGTCCACCCCTGATGAGCCGGCGACCGCAAGCGATACTCCCACGCGCGCAAGTTTCGAAGGCGCACCTCCCCTGGAACCCATGGCGATTGGCCATCGGCAACCACAACCCAAGGCTGCGCCCGAACCGGCGCCCAAGGAGGCGCCGACGGTGCTTGCCCGCCCGACTCCGGAACGTCGGGCGGAAGTCGAATTGAGTGCGCCGGAAAAACCGGAGAAACCGCTGGAGAAGGTGCGTGAAGTGGCTGCGCGCGAAGTGGCGGAGCCGCAACCCGTGCCAGAGACTGAAAAGCCGCTCGTGGCGCCGGCACCGGAGCCCGCCGCACCGGAAGCGCCCCCCTCGGCGCAGGAACTCATCACCCGCTCCTTCGCCATGGCGAGCATGCACGCCGAGCTACAAGAAAAGCTGGAGAACAAGGCCAAGCGGCCACGCACCAAGTACGTGTCGGCCACCACGCAGGAATTCAAATACGCCGCCTACATGGAAGCCTGGCGGGCGAAAGTGGAACGCATCGGCAACATCAACTACCCGGATGAGGCGCGCCGCGGCAACCTTTCCGGCGCGCTGCTGCTCGATGTGGCGCTGAAACCCGATGGCAGCGTGCTGGAAATCATCGTCAGGCGTTCCTCGGGTCACAAGGTGCTGGATGAGGCGGCCGTACGCATCGTCGAACTCGCCTCTCCCTTCGCGCCCTTTCCGGACGAAATCCGGCGCGAAGTGGACATCCTGCATGTGACACGCACCTGGAAGTTCCTCAACACCGAGGCCTTCCGGGCGCAGTAAGGCGGCTTAGTCCCCGTTCCTTGTGGGTCCGGGATCGCGGCCCCATACTGGCCACATGCCCAACCTCAACCTCACCAACCAGTTCCTGATTGCCATGCCGGCGCTGGATGACCCCAATTTCTCGCGGACCGTGACTTACGTCTGCGCCCACAACGATGAGGGCGCAATGGGAATCGTCATCAACCGGCCCCTCAACCTGGATCTCGGTGAAGTGCTGAGCCAGATGGAACTGGAAGCGGTCAACCCCGCCATCAACGAGCAGACGGTGTTTCAGGGTGGACCGGTGCATCGCGACCGGGGTTTCATCCTGCATAGTCCGGCCAAGGACTGGGGCTCGACCATCCAGGTCACCGAGGACATCGCGGTGTCCACGTCGCGGGACATCCTCGCTGCCATGTCGCGCGGCGAAGGGCCCGCGGAATCGCTGGTGGCGCTCGGCTATGCGGGCTGGGATGCGGGCCAACTGGAAGAAGAGATGGCACAGAACGCCTGGCTGTCGGGCCCGGCGGATCCCGACATCATCTTCAAGGCGCCCCCGGAGCAACGCTGGCTGCGCGCCGCCGCGCTCATGGGTGTGGATCTGGCGCGTCTGTCCAGCGATGTGGGCCATGCGTGAACGCACACACCGGGATAGAGACCGTGCTCGGTTTTGATTATGGCGAGCGACGCATCGGCGTGGCGGTGGGGCAGACACTGACGCGCACGGCCAATCCACTGCGCGTGCTGCCGGCGCATGCCGGCCAACCGGACTGGGACGAGGTGCGGCGCCTGATCGAGACTTGGCGCCCCGCGCGACTCATTGTCGGGCTGCCCTCAACCGCCGATGGCGCACCGCATCCTGTGGCCGAGGCCATCCGGCGTTTCGGTCGGCGCCTGCATGGGCGCTTCGGGCTGGCGGTGGAATATGTGGATGAACGGCTTTCCTCGCATGAAGCGGCGGCCTTGTGCGGGAATGATCCTGCGCAACTCGATGCGGTGGCGGCAGGGCTTATCCTTGAAACTTGGCTGATGGAACTTCCACAACCCCGCAGGGAGCAGACATGAAACCCGAAGTCGACATCGACAATCTCATCGATGAGCTTGCCATCAACCTGCGACGCATGATCGAAGCCGAAGAGCTGGTCAACCCCGCACTGGTCGGGATCAAGACCGGTGGCGTGTGGGTGGCGGAGCGCCTGCGTACCCTGCTGCGCATCGAAGAGCCGCTGGGCGAGCTCAACATCGCGTTCTATCGCGATGACTTCAGCCGGCTCGGCATCCACCCCACGGTGGAGCCCTCGCGCTTGCCCTTCGAGGTGGACAACCGGGACCTCGTGCTCGTGGATGACATTCTCTACACGGGTCGCACGGTGCGGGCGGCGATGAACGAGCTGTTCGATTACGGACGCCCACGCGCCGTGAAACTGGTGGTGCTGTTTGATCGCGGTGGGCGGGAGCTGCCCATCCAGGCGGATCTGGTGGGCGCCCATCTCAAGCTCGGGATCCGCGAGCACGCCAAACTCACCGGCCCGGACCATCTGGCACTGGAGCTGCACCGCACCCGGGGGTGAGGCATCCGCACGGCGCCTCCGGCCCCGTGTTCGATCGCGCCGATTCCGCCTAGAATGGCGGCGATGCGTGCAGGAAATCTCCAACTCGACTCCCAAGGCCGGCTGAAGCATTTTCTCGGCATCGAAGGCCTGTCCCGCGATCTCCTCACCCGCATTCTGGACAACGCCGAGCGCTTCGCGCCGGTCGGGGATCGCGCGGTCAAGAAAGTCCCGCTCCTGCGCGGCAAAACCGTCGCCAATCTTTTTTTCGAGCCCAGCACCCGCACCCGCACCACCTTTGATCTGGCCGCCAAGCGCCTGTCCGCGGATGTGCTCAACCTGAACATCGAAGCCAGCTCCGCCAAGAAGGGTGAGTCGCTCACGGACACTCTGCGCAACCTGGAGGCCATGCAGTGCGACATGTTCGTGGTGCGCCATCAGACGAGTGGTGCGGCCGAGTTCATCGCCCGTCAGGTTGCCCCGCACATCAGTGTCATCAACGGTGGCGATGGTCGGCATGAGCATCCCACCCAGGCGATGCTTGATGTGTTCACCATTCGCCGGCTGAAGCAGCGCTTCACGCATCTGAAAGTGGCCATCGTGGGCGACGTGGCCCATTCGCGCGTCGCGCGATCGGAGATTCACGCGCTGCGCATCCTCGGCGTGCCGGATATCCGGGTGGTGGGCCCCAAGACACTCATCCCCCCGCGTATCGAGGATATGGGCGTTTCGGTGCACCACACGCTTGAGCAAGGCATTGCTGGTGCGGATGTCGTCATCATGCTGCGCCTCCAGCAGGAACGCATGCAGAGTGCGCTGCTGCCGAGTGCACATGAATATTTTCGTGAGTACGGGCTCACTCCTCCCCGTCTCAAGCGCGCCGCCAGGGATGCGATCGTCATGCATCCGGGGCCGATCAACCGCGGGGTCGAAATCGACAGTGCGGTGGCGGATGGCGTGCAGTCGGTCATTCTGCAGCAGGTGACTTACGGTATCGCCGTGCGCATGGCGGTGATGTCCATGGTGATGACCACCCAATCCCTCACCTACGGCAACGGACAAGGTGGCGCGGATGTCGATTAGGCTGAAAGGCGGACTGGCGCTCGATCCGGCTGCGGGCACGCAAACAAGGGCCGATGTTTTCATAGAGCACGGCAAGATAGTGGCCGTGGGGCGTGCGCCGAGCGGCTTCAAGGCCAGACGCGAAATCGATGTGAGTGGGTGTGTGGTTGCGCCGGGTCTGGTCGATCTTGGCAGCCGCTTGCGCGAGCCGGGTTACGAGCACAAGGCCTCCATTGCGAGTGAGGCACACGCTGCCGCAGGCGCGGGCTTCACCACACTCTGCGCCACCCCAGATACCCAGCCGATACTGGATACCCCTGCGGTGGCCGAGCAGATCCATCATCTCGCGAGCCTCGCGCGCGGGGCACGCATCCGCTGCCTGGGCGCGCTCACGGTGGGACTGGCTGGCGAAGTGCTGACCGAGATGCATGCACTGAAGGCCGCAGGTTGCGTGGCGGTGACTAATCTCGAACGAACGATCAAGGACACCGCCGTGCTCAAGCACGCGCTCGCCTATGCCGCGAGTTCAGGCCTTGCGGTATTCCTGCATCCTGAAGAGTACTGGCTCGCCCGACAGGGCAGCATGCATGAGGGTGCCACCAGCACCCGGCTCGGCGTTCCCGGTATTCCCCGCGCGGCCGAGATCATCGGGCTGCATCGCGACCTCACCCTGGTGGCGGAAACCGGCGTGCGCGCGCACCTCTGCCGGCTGTCCACCGCGGAAGCCATCAAGTCGGTGGTTGACGCGAAACGCGCCGGATTGGCGGTGACGGCCGATGTCGACCTCATGCATCTGTTGCATACCGATGCAGATGCCGGCCAGTTCGATGCAAACTTCCACCTGCGTCCACCCTTGCGTGAGCGGTCTGATCGCACGGCGCTGCGCCAGGGGGTGAAGCGCGGCAGCGTGGATGCCATCACGGCCAATCACGAGCCCCATGATGCGGATGCCAAGGCCGCTCCCTTTGCACTGACCGAACCCGGGGTTTCCACGCTCGACACTTTCCTGCCGAAGCTGCTGTCGCTGGTCGCCGCGGGCGCCTTCGATCTGCAGACGGCTTGGCGCGCGGCAAGCCTTGCGCCCCATCGCCTGCTGGGTTCGCAGGGCGGCACACTTTCGGTGGGTGCACCGGCTGATCTTTGTGTCTTCGATCCTGAGCAGGAGTGGACGGCAGGGCCTGAGGCCTTGCTCAGCAAGGGGCTCAACAGCCCTTATCTGGGCGAGTGTCTCAAGGGTCGCAATATTCTCACCCTGGTCGATGGCCAGGTGGTTTTCACCGCAAAGGACAGGAAAGCATGAGCGCGGCACTCGACCTCTCCCACCGCGACACCATTCTGCTGGAAGACGCCGAGGTGCTCGAAATCAGGCATCACCCGGGCGATCAGGTCGTGATGCGCCTGGCTGCCCCGGAGATCGCTGCCGCCTGCCAACCTGGCGTGTTCGTCCATCTGCGCTGCGAGCCGACCCTGCTGATGCGCCGGCCCATGTCGGTGATGCGCGCGGATGCGGCGCGCGGCACGCTCGAGATTCTTTTCAAGGTTCATGGGCTCGGTACCGAAGCACTGGCCAAACGCCAGGTCGGCGAGCGTCTCAGCATGATGGGACCCATCGGCAAGCCGTTCCGGCTGGAGGGGTATCGCGCGCGGCCGCTGCTCATCGGTGGTGGTGTCGGCATTCCGCCGATGATCTATCTCGCCGAACATCTGCGTCGGGTGAAGGGCGTGCAGCCCCTGGTACTGATGGGTTCGGAAGTGCCGTTTCCGTTCACTGCCCGGCCCTCGCAGATCATGGTGCCCGGGTTGCCGTCCGAAGTGATTGCGGCCATGCCACTGCTGGAGGATTGGGGCATCGCGAGCCGGCTTGCCAGTCTGCAGGGCTACGCCGGGTGTTTCGAGGGCTACGTCACGGATCTGGCAGACCGCTGGATACGCGAAAGTGGCGTCTCGCGCGATGAGGTCGAGATCTTCGCCTGCGGCCCTACGCCCATGCTGCGCGCCGTGCAGCAGCTGGCGGCAAAGGCCGGCGTTCCGGCGCAGATCTCGCTCGAGGAATACATGGCCTGCGCAGTTGGCGGCTGCGCGGGTTGCGCCGTGCGCATCGAGACCCCGCAGGGCGCAGCCATGAAACGCGTGTGCGTGGATGGCCCCGTCTTCGAAGCCGCGAGCGTGGTCTTCGGCTGATAGACTCCTGCGCCGCGGGGGATTCCCACGGCATCTCCAGCAGAACCCTCCCTATCTCTAGCGACCCTCGCTTTCGGCGTAACCGGCTTCACGCTGACTGCTTACACCGATGACGAACACCGTGTCGATGTCGTCCAAAAATCGGTAGAGCGCCAGATACCCATGTGCGCCACGACCGATAATCAATTCGCGCAGGTCATTATCCGTCGGGCGACCGATCAAGGGATTGAGCGCAAGGATGTCGAGCGCGGCGATGATTTCCCGCATTCGATTCGCCGGGGCCTCAGCGGCATTGGCGACAAGATGCTCGAGAATACGCGCGAAATCCTCGACCACGCCCGGCGCGAGTTCGATGCGGGTCATGCTCAGCGGGCCAGCTTGCGCGCCCTGGGCTTGTTGATCAGCTTGCCATTTCCGCGCGCCAGACTGCGCTCCAGGCACACACGCATGTCAGCCCAGGGGATGGTCATGCCGGTGGCCACTATTTCCGAGTAACGATCCTCTGCCGTCTGGTGAAACGCGTTTCGCTGCTCCTCGCGTTCGGTTTTCTCGGCTATCGCCTCCAGAATGAACGCATGGGCGGTCGTTCCGGCGCGGGCGGCGGCGGCGGTTACCTTGGTCTTCAGTTTCTCGGGCAGGCGTATGGTGGTGGTAGCCACTGGGGCTTCCTGTGAAGGTCATTCCGTGTTGACTGTAGCACAGGAGTGCTACTTCGGCCCTGAGGCGGGTTAGGGTCGGATGCTGCGCCGCACATGAGCGCTTCCAATCCTCTGACCCCTTTCGCAAGCCGGCGGATCTGACTAGGCTCAGTCTCACGTCTGTAGATCACTATCGCCCAGGAGCACCGCATGGAACTCGGCTATTTCATAATGCCCTCGCACCCACCGGAGAGATCGCTTTTCGATGGGCATGAATTCGATCTGAAGCAGCTGCGCTGGGCCGATGAATTCGGCTATATGGAAGCGTGGGTGGGCGAGCATCACACCTGCCCGTGGGAGCCGAATCCGTCACCCGACCTGCTGGTCGCGCAGGCCCTGCGCGAAACCTGTCGCATGAAGATTGGCACTGGTGGGTTCCTGCTGCCGTATCACCATCCGGCGGAGCTCGCGAATCGCGCGGCCTTCCTGGACCACATCAGTCAGGGGCGTTATCTCTTCGGCATCGCTTCCGGTGGGCTGCCGAGCGACTGGTCCATGTTCAACGTGGATGGCATGAAGGGTGAGCATCGCGTGATGCTGGAGGAGTCCCTCAACATCATCATGGGCTTGTGGGGCGACGATGAGAATTTCGAATACAAGGGCAAGTACTGGACGGTGCGCAAGCCGACCCCCAATGAGGAAGGTACGCTGCGCTCACACCTGAAGCCGCTGCAGAAGCCGTATCCGCCGATCAGCCTGTCCGGCCTCAGCGTGAAATCGGACACCTTGAAGCTCTGCGGTGAGCGCGGTTTCATCCCGATGAGCCTCAATCTCAACACTGGGTATGTGCGCGGACACTGGAACACCGTGATGGAAGGCGCGGCGGCGGCGGGCCGCGTGGCGGACCGCAACTTGTGGCGCGTAAGCCGCGAGATTTGCGTGGCGGAAACCGAAGCCGCGGCCATGAAGCTCGCGGTGCATGGTGGGCTCGGCCGCCTGTGGAACGAGCATCTGCTGCCCCTGTTCCGGGCCTTCAAGTTCCTCGACTTCCTGAAGCACGATGCGGCCGTGCCGGACAGCGACGTGACCGTCGAATACCTCGCCCGTCACAACTGGCTGGTGGGCACACCGGATCAGGTGGTGGACAAGATCGGCACCATGTTCGATGACCTCGGCGGCTTTGGCGTGCTGATTTCGCTGGGCACCGACTACATCGATCACGCGGACGCCTGGCGGGAGTCGATGGGCATGTTGACGCGCGAAGTGATGCCGAAGGTGCGGCATCTGACACCTGCCGCGGAAGCCCCAGCACTCCGCCGCGCAGCGGGCTGAAAAGGATCCGCGTCAAGTTGTGAGCTCCTCGCCACTGGACGCGCGTCCGGGGAAATTGGTGACAGTTACCCTATTTCCCCTGAGCCCGAGTCCGACATCCTTGCGCTGAAATGCGCTGCGGAAATTCGTAAGAATTCGTGACAGTTACCTGATTTTCGGAAATAGGGTAACTGTCACCCATTTCTTGGTCACGGATTCTGCTTGGGCTTGCGACCGACTGGCCTCAGGGCCAATCGACGCCCCAGACGGTTCTCCAGCGATTGCACAAACTCCTCGGCTCCGAGAGGCCTGCCCGTTCGGGTGTGTCGAGAGACGGTCTCCAGAAAATCTCCTGACGAGCCCTCGGCGAGGTACGCGGACCAATCCGGGATTCGCTGCCGCATCGGCGCCACTTCCACGAATGCGTCATCTCGTCCACACAAATGAGCACGCGCACTTGACCACGGCCACTCCGCTGCGGTTCGCGTGAGGCCGGCGCGCACCGGATTGCACTCGACGTAACGCACGGCAGCGAGCAGATGTCCCTCATCCATGGGGCAGGAATAAAATCTCGCCTGCCAGAGATGCCCTTGCCATCCGAATCGCCGGTTGATGTTTTCGGCGTGCTGCCGATGCACAGCCCCAAGCGAAGCCCGCAGACCATCGGCAACAGACGGCACCATCACAAAGTGCACATGATTGGGCATGAGGCAGTATGCCCAGATACGCGTCCCCGCCCGCCGGCACGCGCCGGCAAGCATGGACAGATAGGCCTGGTAATCAGCGGGTTCGTGGAAAGTTGTTTGCCGTCGCACACCACGCTGGGTCACGTGGTGGGGAATATCTGGCACGACGATGCGAGCGACTCTGGTCATACAGCACCTCCTTGTGCTGGGGACTGGTCAGTGAAGAAACGGGATTTCTCCTGGCTTGTCTTTCAATAAATCAGGTAACTGTCACCAATTCCGGGTGGGACGCATTGTGGCATCGATTCTGCGCGGTATGAGCTTAATCAGGTAACTGTCACCAATTTTTCGAATGGGGGTGCGGGGTCGACGCCCTGCGCCACCGCCGCACGTATCTCCGCTTCCAGGGCCGCCGCATAGGCCGGCCGCGCTTCCAGTCGCTTGGCATAGGCCGCCACGGCAGGCGTGAACTCTCCGGCAAGTCCCAGATGCTTTGCCATCAGCAAGGCATAACCCACGGAAATATCAGCGGCCGTGAAGCGATCCGCGCAAAGATATTCCTGCGCTGCGAGTCTTGGTTCCAGCGTACGCAGGCGTGCCAGAAACCACGCGCGATAGTCATCCACCACCTGCGGGATTCGACGCTCGGGAGGCTCCAGCAGTGTGTAGCGCAGCACCAGCGTCTGCGGAAAAGTCAGCGTGGCTTCGCCGAAGTGCAGGAAGTTCAGATAGCAGCCATAGGCTGATTCACGCGATGCGACCGCCAATCCTTCCGGTGAGTGACGATCTGCGAGGTACTGGATGATGGCCGCAGACTCGGTCATGCGCACCTCGCCCTCCACATAGAGCGGAATGGTGCCGAGGGGGTTTTCCTGCTTCCAGGACTTTACGTGCGCGCGAGGCGGGAAAGGCATCACGCGCAGGGTGTATGTGAGCCCCAGTTCCTCAAGAGCCCACAGCGGACGGAAGGAGCGGGCAGCGACACAGTGGTAGAGAATACGCTCCATCTGTCACCTCCAGTTCGGAACAGCAGAGCGAACCCCACACGGACCCGCTCGCGTTGCGCTCTTGCTATCAGGCGAGTTCCAGGCCCTCGTAACCCTTGGCCTTCACCTCATCGCACAGCTGCTTGTATACGCCAACGCCTCCCGCGTAGGCGAGCAGGCTGCGGCGCTTGCCCTTGATATTGGCACCCATGTACCAGGAGTCGGTCTTGGGGATCAGCGTCGTGTTGGCCACTTCGTCGTGATGCGCCACCCACTGGGCCTCGGCTGCGGCAGACGGTTCAATCGCTTCACGCCCTTGGGAGCGCACGAAGTCGATGCAGTCGACGATCCAGTCGATCTGCTGCTGCGAACAGGTGGGCACGTTGCAGAAGGCGGCCGCTGGTGACTGCGGGGACATCACCATGAACATGTTGGGGAAGCCGTGTACCTGCAGCCCCATGAAGGTGTGGATGCCTTCCTTCCAGCTGTCGCGCAGCAACACTCCATTGCGCCCACGCATGTCGATGCGCGTCAGTGCGCCCGTGCCTGCATCGAAACCCGTCGCGTAGATGAGGACGTCGAGCGGATATTCGCCGTCGCTGGTTTTCACACCCGTTGGCGTGATCTCCGTGATGGGCGTGGCCGAGATATCGACCAGGGTGCAGTTGTCGCGATTGAAGGCCTCGTAGTAACCGGTTTCCAGTGGCACGCGGCGTGTTCCGAAGCCGTAACCGCGGGGGGTCAGTTTTTCGGCGACAGCCGGATCCTTGATGCGCGCGCGGATCTTCTCGCGCACGAATTCGGAAATTTCCTCATTGGCCTCGGCGTTCATCAAGGTGTCCGCAAAGGCGCCTACCCAGAACACCAGCGAACCATCGGCCCACAGACGCTCCATCTGCGCCCGCCGCTCCTCCGGCGACATTTCGAAATAGCCGCGCGGATCCGGGTTGAAATCGAAACCGGTGGTGGTGTTTTGCACCATCTCACGCAGCTCGGGATAGCGTGCTCGCAGTTCGGCGCGTGCTGCGTCGTCGAGCTTCGGGTTGCGCATGGGAATGGTGTAGTGCGCAGTGCGCTGGAAGACCGTGAGATGGCCAACCTTGTCCTGGATGGTCTGGATGACCTGGATGCCGGTGGCTCCCGTGCCAATCACGCCCACCCGCTTGCCTTTGAAATCCACCGGCTCACGCGGCCAGCGTGCAGTGTGGTAGCACTCGCCCGCAAAACTGTCCTTGCCGGGGAAGTCCGGCGTGACGAGTTCGGTGAGTCCACCTGACCCCATGATGAGGAAGCGGGCGCTGAGCCGTGTACCGGTATCAGTCTCCACGATCCAACGATGGGTTTTTTCATCATAGTTCGCGGCGGTGACCCGCGTGTTGAAGCAGATGTCCTTGCGCAGATCGAAACGATCCGCCACATGGTTGAGATAGCGCTCCGTCTCCTCCTGGGGCGTGAAACGTTCGTTCCAGTTCCAGTCCGCCAGCAGTTCCTGCGAGAACCAGTACTGGTAGATATGGCTGGGGGAATCCGTGCGCGCGCCCGGGTAGCGATTCCAATACCACACCCCACCCACACCACTGCCCGCCTCGAAGGCTTGGACGCGCAATTTGAATTCACGCAATTTGTAGAGGGCATAGAGGCCGGTGAAGCCGGCTCCAACAACGACGACGTCGGTCTCGGGGAGGGCATGGGTGACAGACATGACAGAACTCCGATCAAAAACTACTGGGCGAGCCCTTGGGGCCGCGGGGCGGGGAACCAGCTGCTGAGGTTACGTACCTCAGCGCGCAGCGTTGAGGGACTTCATTATTGCCACGTCACCGGCGGCGGCACGCAGGCGCAAGGCGATGCCTTGGGCCAGGGCCTTGTAGAAGTGATAAGCGAAGGTCGGATCCTTCTCGGCTGCGGCATCGACATCGCTCCCTGAGAGAACCAGCAGATCGCTGTCTTCAAGGGCCGTGACCGTCGCAGAGCGCTTGTGTTCGACACTCGCAAGCGAGAGTTCGCCAAAGTAAGAGTCGGATCCGATGGTGGCGACCGGAGCTTCCTCGGAGCCTTCCACGCGACGCGTCGCCCGCACGCTGCCCAGTACCACGACGAACAGGCGATCATCGCTGGAGCCCTCCTGGAAGACCTCCTCGCCCTGACGGCACTTTACCGGCTTCATCAAGGCGGCGAGTTTGGCGAGTTCCTGATCCGGCATCAGCTTGAAAAGCCCGATCCGGCGCAACGTGCGTGAATGATCCATGCAAAAACCTCTTGTAAATCGGAATCGGGAAGTCAGGGCGCGACTATAGGAGGCGGCCGGGGGTGTCGCAAGCCGGCCCGGCCATGGCTGGGAGATTTGACATCCATCCGGCCCGAATCGGGTCTTCCAACGGCGATATTGCGCCGGGATGCGAAACACACTGGAGATGTTAAAGCGTTGCCCCATGAACACAGCGGCGGGGCGACTACCCACCCCTCCTCGTGCATGCCAGAATCCGTGCACCCCTGCGGCCATGGCGCGGGCCGCTCCTCACCCGAATCAGGCCCACTTTTGTCAGTCTCCTCATTGGAGTTCCGCCTCATGCGTTCCATGCTGATCCTCCTGTCACTTCTCTCCTCCCAAACGCTGTTTGCCGAAGGCCCGCATTCGGGGCCAGCCGGGCAGAATGGCCCAGTCGAGCAGGCTGGGAACAGCGCCCGCACGGAGCTAAAGCCTGAGGCCTTCATCGGCACGTGGTCGCTCAGCGACGAACAAAACGACGTCTTCGATGTGGTGCTCGGCGCGGATGGCAGCGCGCGCAGCAACTGGGTGAAGGGCGCTCGCGGCGCAGAGGGTGAAGGCGGGCGCTGGAAGCTCTACGGGCAGGGCGTGCGCATCGACTATGACGATGGCTGGACGGACATCATCCGCGTGGCGGCTACGGGCTTCCAGCAGGTGAGCTACTCGCCGGAGACACCGCTCACCGGCCCATGGTCCAACCACGGCAAGGCAGTCCGCCTCGAAGGTCCGTCTGCCGAGTGGGTGGGCGTCTACCACATGAACAGCGCCACCAAGGGCAAGGCATTCTCCGTTGCCTTGCAGTCTGATGGTCAAGCGTTCAAGACGATTGGTGAGGACCGGCGAGGGCTGTGGTCGCTCATGGAGGGCGCCTTGCAGATCCACTGGATAGACGGCTGGTATGACGAGCTCCACCGGAGTGCCAATGGCAGGCTCGAGCAACGCTCATGGAAACCGGGACAGGCGCGAAGCGAAACGCCGAGTGCAAGTGCCGAAGCCACGCGCCTCTGACCTGCCGCTAATCGGCGCCGTAATTGGTGACAGTTACCCTATTTCCGGGAACTTGGTGACCGCCACCACGGCCGTGGAAATGAGGTAACTGTCACTCATTAAACGATGCCGAAGTCAGATCGATAACAAGCCGGGCGGACGCGCAAACTTTTGGGGATGAAACACATGGCTCTGACTGACATTTGCGGGCTTGATCTACGCGAGCGCGATAATCTAGATGCCGAGATGACGGCTCTGGTGCTGGGTGTGGAGAAGAAATACGGCTTTACACCGCATTTTGTGCGTCTTTTTGCGACAGATAATCGCCGCCTGCGCGCTTTCATGCTGCCTTACATGGAATTGCTTCGGCCTGATTCTGGCTTGAGTCATTTTGAGGTTGAGATGATCGCGCTCGTCGCGGCGGCCACCAATGGTTGTGTCTATTGCACAGCCCACCATGGTGCCGTGATGCGCAAGCTGAGCGGCGATGCGCTCTTTACAGAATATTTGTCGCGCAACTATCGACATGCGGAGCTTACTCCACGCCACCGCGCGATGCTGGATTTCGTGCTCAAGGTACTGCTGGACGCCGAGGCTATCGAAGATGCGGATAGACAACAGCTACGTGATGCCGGCTTCGACGATGAAACCATCTGGAGCATCATCAATACGGCAGCTTTTTATGCTGGCGCCAACCGGATCGCCCAGGCTGTCGGGCTCAGGCCCGCCGCCCAGTATTTGGAAATGAATCGCAGGCCCGAACTCGGGTAGGGTTGAGGAAAACGGTGACAGTTACCCTATTTTTTTGGTGCCGCCGGGGACAGTGTGAGTGCCGCAGCGTCCGTGGAAATGAGGTAACTGTCACTCATTTCCCGGCCCATTTTCCAAGCGTGTGACCCGGCACGGGATCCCGCGCATCAACCAGGTGCCCATGACGGGGTCGCAGTCCTCAGGCGCGCCGCTTGTGCAGAAGTTGATATTGGTCGCCCGCAGGCCGAAGGGATCGGCCGCATCGTCGATGCCCTCCGGATACCACCAGCGATCGGCCTCGACGACGCCCGGGGCCAGACTGGCGACCGGCAACGCGCACTGCCGTACGCGCCCAACGGGGGTTTCGATTTCTATCCAGTCTCCCGCCGCTATGCCTAGCTCACGCGCAGTGTCCAGCGAGAGTCTGGCAACCGGGTGAGGTTTCTTGCGGCGGAAACGCGCCATGTGCTGCGCATTCTGATGGAACGCTTCGATTTGGCGCCCACCGGTGGTGAGAACATGCGGCCACGCATCAGCGACACCGTCGAGTGCTGACTCGAGTGGCGTGGGCAACGGCGGCTGTGCCCTCTCGTGCAGCCAATCCGAGTAAAGCGCAATTCGGCCATCCCGCGTGGCATAGGCCTTGGCCGACACGCTTTCGGATTCATTACCCGGACGCCGGGCTTCCGCACCGAACACCGGTCCCGTTCTGCCACTGAGTGCGGAAAACGTCAGTCCGGCCTCCGCCACGCAGGAGTCATAGAACTGCTGTTCTTGGTCAGGCCAGGCATCGGCCTGACCGAGCCGGCGTCCGAGATCGCGCCAAAATGCGTAATCGGAGCGAGCCTCGCCGGGCGGTGGCACCGCAGCCTCCGCAGCACCCACAAAATCACCGAAGGCGCCAACAAAGCCTATGCCGAAGGAAAACCAGGGTTTCTCCAGCCAATGCGCGGCGGGCAGCACAAAGTCCGCCAGATGCGCGGTGGGCGTCATGAACAAATCATGCACGACTGACAGCTCGAGCTGCTCGCTGGCAAGGGCGCGGGCGACTGCATCGGCATCCGGATTAGCGCCGAGCGGATTGTGGTTCTGGACCACAAGCGCACGCACGGGATAAGGATCTCCCGTTTCGATTGCGCGCCACAGCGTGGGTTCGTGTGCAGTAGCTATCCACGACAGCAGGTGGCGACGCCCATGCCAGTGCTGCGCCAGCACCTCGTCGAGCTCTGTGTAGCCTGAGCCGAGAAACGGCAGATGTTCGGCACCCAAACGCTCCCGCCTCGCTTCCTCCGGCAACAGATCAGCATCAAACATTTCTCCATTCGCGCGCAGGTCACGTGGTGGTCCACCCAATGCATGACCACCCGGCACACCGGCATTGCCGGTAAGTCCGATTAGGCAGGCAATGGCACGCCCCAGCTGCAGGGCCGAGCGTCCGCCCTGGCAAAGACCGTTGCCGGCGTGGATGACGGCAGGACGAATGGTTCCGAGCATCGTCGCCAGCCGCGAGAGATCATCTGCCGGAACACCGCAGGCGGTGACCAATGCCGACAGGTCCTGCGCCGCCAGATGCGCTTTCAGGGCCTCGAAGCCCGTGGTCTCGCGGGCGATGAAATCCGGATCGAGATGGGGTGACCCGACGAGCAATTTGAGCAGGGCCACGGCGAGCGCAGTGTCGCCGCCGGGGCGGACCTGCAGCCAGTGGTCGGCACGGCGTGCCTCGTCCGTCTGTTGCGGATCGATCACGATGAGCCGTGCGCCGGCCCGCTGGGCCTCGCGAATCGCGCGCCATAACAACGGGGCAGAGGCCGAGGGGCGCATGCCCCAGACCACGATGCACTGCGTGACTCCAGCCACGGGAGGCGTGAATACCGTCGGGCCCACGCCATAGGTCAGGGTTTCGGCGAGCGCCAGGGGGCCGTAACAAATCTTGTCCTGCCCGCAGCTGTTGGCGCTGCCGAAGCGATTCATGAAACGCTCGCCGATGCCCCAGTCGCCGCCACGGAAAGTGCCATAGCTGTAGGCGAGGGCGCGGCGCCCATGCTGTGTTGTGATGGAAGAAATCCGCGCTGCTATCTCATCCAGCGCCTCATTCCAGCCGATTTCCTCCCATTTTCCTGCGCCGCGTGGCCCGCTGCGCCTGAGCGGCTTCAGCAGTCTGCGGGGATCTGCAGCCAGTGACGGCGCGTCCTTGCCCTTGGGGCAGATATAACCGCGAGAGAGCGGATGGTCGTGATCGCCCCTGACCTCGGTGACCCGGCCATCCCGCACGTGCGCCACCAGGCCGCACTGGGTGGTGCATCCAGAGCAGACGATAGGCTTCGTCTCGTGCACATGGGGGAAAGTCGGCATGGGCATCCTCGCAAGCGTCCCGGAGAAGGTTCACGGTAACCCGTAATTGGTGACAGTTACCCTATTTCTGCTGGTGCCGCCGTGGGACAGTGTGACTGCCGCCGCGGCCGTGGAAATGAGGTAACTGTCACCAATTTCCAGTCATTAGTCTCGGAAATAGGGTAACTGTCACGCATTTTCGCACGCTTGGATCTGCACGCACGCGCCGCCTATCATCGAACGACCAAAAAGGGGGAGTTCAACATGGCCACGAAGAAATCCGCAGGCAAAGCAACAAAAACGAATGCGGCGAAGCTCGGCTTCGATTCCGCACGGCTCGCGAGGGTCCGCGACGCGGTGAAAGCCGACATCGACGCCGGGCGCTGCCACGGCGTGCGACTGATGGCTGCCCGCCACGGCGAGGTGGCGCTGGATATCTGCGAGGGCTACGCGGACCGTGCCGCGAACAAGGCACTGAAGCCCGATGCCGTGTTCGCCACGATGTCGGTCGCCAAGCAATTCACCAACGTGCTCGCGCTCTCGCTGGTCGAACGGGGTCTGCTGAAGCTGCACGCGCCGGTCGCCGAACTGTTCCCCGCGTTCGCCACGCTGGGCAAGGAGAAGGTGAATCTCTACCACCTGCTCACCCACACCAGCGGCGTGATGTCGGCAATCCCGCCCGTGGCGCCCGAAATCCTCATGAACCTCGAGAAGATCATGACTTACGCGAGCGCGCTGCCGCTCGAATCGCAGCCCAGCGAGCGTGTGAACTACTCGATTCTCCTCGGCCACTCGATCATCGGCGCGATGTGTCTCGCGGTGGCGGGTCGCGGCCGAAGCTACGCACAGATGCTCAAGGAAGAGGTGTTCGAGCCGCTCGGCATGAAGGACACGAGCCTCGGCGCGCGTGCGGATCTTGCAAAACGCCTCTGCCCGGTACGCGTGTCCTACGAAAACCTGCCCGCGCTGCTGCCCCCGGCGGCTGTCGAAGGGCTTGGCTCACTGCTCGCGATGCCCGGAGGGGAACTGCCCGGCGGCGGCTGCGTGAGCACCGTGCAGGACGTGCTGCGCTTCGCCGAAATGCTGCGTCGGGGTGGCGAACTTGATGGAACGCGCCTGCTTTCGCCTGCGATGCTCGACTTCTGCACGCGCAACCATACGGGCAACCTCCGCAACGTGCTGTTCGACATGTGGCTGGGCGTGCGCAACTGGATCGAATACCCGGCCAATATCGGCTGCGGGTTCTTCATGCGCGGCGAGGGCAACCTGCCCGGACTCTTCAGCCCGATGAATTCGCCGCGCAGCTTCGGTGGCTTCGGCGCTGGCTCCACCGGCTTCACTGTGGATCCTGCCCGCGACCTCAGCTTCGCATTCATGTCCTCGGGGCTGATGGAGGACAGCTACCACTTCGAGCGCATCGCGGTGCTGCAGGGCATGGTGTTGGCGTCGATCGTGGACTGATTGCCAAGGGCCACGGTGCGCCGGGAATCGCGGATGTGGAAAAAAGGGTGGGGAAAAAAGGGTGACAGTTACCTCATTTCCGGCGATGGGGTAGCTGTCAGCCCGCTACCCGGGCAGTAGCAATCATCCCGTGGCGGCAGAAATCAGGTAACTGTCACCTATTCTGCTATCGAGCAGGGTCCGCATGCGCGTGTTGAACCGCTCGACCGCCGGCATCGCGAACGGCATTGCCCTACTGGGTGTTCCTGCCCTGTGCGGCAAGCAGAGCGTCGGTCCTGTCGCGGGCCGAGGCTTCGTTGCTCATGCTGTGGCCTGCTCGCCACTGCGCCCGACGTCGCTGAAGAGCGCGATGTAGGGCGCATAGCTGAAGCGCCGGTTGCGCGCATAGCCAGTCATCTCATTGAGCACGTTCAGCCGGACCAGCTTCGACACCAAGCTGTTGGCTGCGGCGTAGGTGGTGCCGATCAATTTCTGTACGTCGTGCACCGACACGATCGGCCTGTCGAACAGTGATTCGAGGACCTTGTGCCCGTTGCCCGCCGCACGCCCGAGCTGCTCGGTGATCGCGGCGCGATGCTGTTCGCGCAAGTGCAGTATGCGCCGCGCCGTCTCCGCCGCTTCGCCCGCCACTTCGATGACGCCGCGCAGGAAGAAGGCGAGCCAGGTTTCCCAGGCCCCGTTGTCACGCACCGCCTGCAGATGCTCGTAGTAGGCCTGCCGGTGTTGCTTGAAAAAGTGCGACAGGTACAGCACCGGCTTGTGCAGGACGCTGCGCTCGGTGAGCAGGAAGGTGGTGAGCAGGCGCCCGACGCGCCCATTGCCGTCGAGAAAGGGGTGGATGGTCTCGAACTGCACATGAGCCAGCGCGATCTTGACCAACGGCGGCAACGTGTCGTCCTCGTGCAGGAACTTCTCCAGGTCCCCGAGTGCATCGGGCACCGCGTGGTGGGGGGGCGGTACGAATGTGGCCGTGGTCAAGGTGCAACCTGCCGGGCCAATCCAGTTCTGGGTGCTGCGCAGTTCTCCCGGCTGCAGGCGCCCACCGCGCGCACCGCGCATCAGTTCGGCGTGAATCTCGTGAATCAACCGCACAGACACCGGCAGGTCCGGCAGGCGCACGAGTCCGTGGTTCATTGCCCGGACATAATTGACCACTTCGTCCACGTCGCGGGGCAGGTTTTCATCGAAAAGTTGCGCCTCGGCGGACAGGAGGTCCTGTAGCGAGCTTTGGGTGCCCTCGATCTGGCTGGAGAGCACGGCCTCCTTGCGTACGTACATGAATACGAAGAGGTCGGGGTTCGGCAGTGTCAGGACCGAGCCGTCCAGTCGTCCCAACGCACGGTCGGCGGCAGAAAGCAGGCCCGGCAGTTCGCCGGTCAGCTCGATGGCGGGTTGCGGAGGCAGCCGTGCGGGCATGAAGGCGCGGTACCCCGTCGGCTGGGGGATGTACTGACCTGCACGCGTGGAGACCCTGAGGCGGATCGTCATCCGTGTCGCTGCCTATCATATGGACTCAAAACCAGCCCATATGATAGGTAACGTTTAACAAGGACGAAAGTCGTGGTTCTTGTATCAGTCGGACGAAGGTATGGCCGCCGCCCCACCCCTCGCCGCCTTGTCCCATTCATCCAGCGAAGCCACCCAGTGCTGCATCATCGGCCCGCGGCACTGGGTATCCGAGAGCATGGGCATCTGGGGAGTTGGCGACCGTACCCACCAATTTCGAGGGTGGGTAGACGGCTTGCACCCGCGAAGCCACGCAATTTCGGGGCCGCAGGCAATGGCAACCATCGGCACCCAATGGACGTTTAATTATTCAGAAACAGCGTCTTGAGATTCCACCGAGGTCCGCCGGATACCGTCTACATCCGCCGCGAGCGCAAGATACGAGTGACAGTCACCCTATTTCCGGAAATAGGGTAACTGTCACCAATTAAAAGTAGACGTTAAACAGGAAAAGCGGGCTGT
>VGUA01000010.1 GCA_016874535.1 Gammaproteobacteria bacterium | reverse complement strand
TACACGGCCACCACCGAGACGGCCCTTGCCAGTCCCGTTGTTCGCCGCGACGAGCAGGGCATCACCACGCTCACGCTCAACCGCCCGGGCGCTTACAACACCCTGAGCAGCGCGACCATTGCGGCCCTCAGCGCGGAACTCGCCGCCGTGGCTGATGATCCGGAGGTGCGGGTTATCGTCATCGCCAGCACGGGCAAGGCCTTCAGTACCGGCCACGACATGAAGGAGATGCGCACGCAACACGACGAGGCCTTTCTCAACAAGCTTCTGGGTGATTGCTCACGCATGATGCAGATGATCGTGAACCTGCCGCAGCCGGTGATCGCAAGTGTGCAGGGCATTGCCACCGCGGCAGGCTGCCAGCTGGTGGCGAGTTGCGATCTTGCGATTGCCGCACAGAGCGCCCGCTTTGCCACCTCGGGCATCAACTATGGCCTCTTCTGTGCCACACCGGCCGTGGCGCTTTCCCGCAATGTGCCGCGCAAGCACGCCATGGAGATGCTCCTCACGGGCGACTTCATCGATGCCGACACGGCGAGCCGCATCGGACTCATCAATCGGGCCGTGGAAGACGCGATCCTCGAGGAGGAAGTCCTGTCCCTCGCCAGGCGTATCGCCTCCAAATCCGCTTATGCCCTGCGTCTCGGCAAGGCCTCGTTCCACGCACAGGCCAACCAGCCGCTCGATGCGGCCTATCGCTGCGCATCGGCCGATCTGGTCCGGAACATCCTTGCCGAGGATGGCCTGGAAGGGCTGAACGCCTTCATGGAAAAACGCGCGCCGCGCTTCACCTGAACCCCATTCTGCATTCGCTTACGGAAAACAGACATGAGCAACATCTACGAACAAGGCCTCGACAAGTGCGAAGCCAACTACAGCCCGCTCTCGCCGCTGTCCTTCATCGAACGCGCGGCGTCGGTCTATCCGCACCGCACGGCAGTCGTGCACCATGAGCACCGCAGGACCTGGCGCGAGACCTTTGCCCGGTGCCGGCGACTCAATTCCGCCCTGCGCAAGCGCGGCTTCGGTCTGGGTGACACCATTGCCATCGTCGCCACCAATATCCCCGCCTTCTACGAAAGCCTGTTCGGGGTGCCGGCAGCAGGGGCGGTGCTGAATCCCATCAACATCCGTCTGGATGCAGATGCCATCTCTTTCATTCTCGATCACGGCGAAGCCAAGGCCGTGCTGGTGGACACCGAATTTGCGCCGGTGATGCGCGAGGCCCTAGCCAAGTGCAAGGTCAAACCGCTGGTCATAGACATTGCAGACGCGCACGCCCCCTGCCACGACCGGCTTGGGGAGATCGAGTACGAGGAGCTGCTGGCGGAAGGCGATCCCGAATCCCCCTGGGAGCTGCCCAAGGATGAATGGCAGGCCATGGCGCTCTGCTACACCTCAGGAACGACCGGCAATCCCAAAGGCGTGGTCTATCACCACCGCGGCGCCTACCTGAATGCAGTCAGCAATGCCCTGTCCTGGAGCCTGCCGCTGAACCCGGTGTATCTCTGGACCCTGCCCATGTTCCACTGCTGTGGCTGGTGTTTTCCCTGGACGATCGCGATGCAGGGCGGCACCAACATCTGCCTGCGTCGCATCAGCGCGCCCAACATCTACAACGCCCTCGCAGACGAAAAAGTCACGCACTTCTGCGGCGCGCCCATCGTGCTCAATTTCATCGTGCATGCCAGTGCCAGCGAAAAGCGCCCGCTGCCCGGCCCTGTGCAGGTGATGACCGCGGGTGCCGCCCCGCCGGCCGCCATCATGGATGGCATGGAGGACGCCGGTTTCAAGGTCATACACACCTACGGCCTCACGGAGACCTACGGGCCCGCGGTGTTTGGTGCGCCCCAGGATGAATGGGCGAGCATGACGCGCGAGGAGCGCGCGGCCGTGAAGATTCGCCAAGGGGTGCGCTACCCCGTATTGCAGGATCTGGATGTCCTCGACCCGGACACCTTGCAGCCTGTGCCGCGGGACGGCGAGACGATTGGCGAGATCATGTTCAAGGGCAATGTGGTGATGCGTGGCTACCTCAAGAACGAGACGGCCACGAACGAATCACTGGGCGGTGGCTGGTTCCACTCGGGTGATCTTGGCGTGATGCACCCGGAGAATTACATCCAGATCAAGGACCGTTCCAAGGACATCATCATTTCCGGCGGAGAGAACATCTCCTCCATCGAAGTCGAAGAGGTGCTCTATAAGCATCCTTCGGTGTTGGAGGCCGCCGTGGTCGCGCGCCCCGACGAGAAATGGGGTGAAACGCCTTGCGCCTTCGTGTGGTTGAAGCCCGATGCGGCGGCGGTGTCGGCCGAGGAACTCATCAAGTACTGCCGCCAGCACCTGGCGCACTTCAAGTCGCCCAAGACGGTCGTGTTCCATGAGTTGCCCAAGACTTCGACCGGCAAGATCCAGAAGTTCAAGCTGCGCAAGATTGCCGATGAGTTGGGCAGCCTGACCTGAGGCTGACCCCATACCACCAGGCCCCTCTGCCACCCGAGGGCGGCGGGGTCAGGTCATGAATTGCGAGCCTGCGCCGCGCCTGAGTTGGAAGCGAGGCTGAGTGGTCAGACGAGTTCGGCCTGGCCTTGGGGCACGAAAGCAGTCTTGTAGCGCTTGAAATTGGCGACGTAATTTTCCGCGAGCTTGGTCAGATGCGCAGTCTGCTCAGGTGTGAGTGTGCGCACCACCTTGCCGGGCGAGCCCATCACCAGGCTGCCATCCGGGATTTCCTTGCCCTCGGGAATGAGCGTGTTGGCGCCAATGAGACAATGCGCGCCAATCTTGGCGCCATTCAGAATCACTGCATTGATTCCAATGAGGCTGTGGTCTCCGATGGTGCAGCCATGCAGCATCGCTTTGTGCCCTATCGTCACATGATTGCCGATATGCATGGGATAACCGGGATCCGTATGGAGCACCGCCAGATCCTGCACATTGGAATTCTCGCCCACCACGATGGACTCGCGGTCGCCACGAATCACCGCACCAAACCAAACGCTGGCATTGTGCTTGAGCAGCACCGAGCCAAGCACGGTGGCGGAATCCGCGACCCAGTAATCGCCCTCCGCACGCACGCGCTGGTCTTCCAGTTGGTAGATCATGATGCTCAGCCTTCCGCGAACAGCCACGGCGCCTGTGCGCGTCGCCGGGTTTCGTAGGTGCGGATGGCATCGGCGCGCTGCAAGGTTATGCCGACATCATCGAGTCCGTTCAGCATGCGGTGCTTCAGGCCCGCGTTGTAGTCGAAGGTGAAGGTTTCACCGGATGGCGTGCGGACCTCCTGCTTCGCCAGATCGATGGTGAGCCGGTAGCCCTCGTGCGCCTTGCATTCGGCGAAGAGCCGGTCAACCACGTCAGTCGGCAGGATCACCAGCAGCAGGCCGTTCTTGGCGGAATTGCTGTAGAAGATGTCGGCAAAGCTTGGCGCGATGATGGCGCGAATGCCGTAATCGACGATCGCCCAGGGGGCGTGCTCGCGTGAGGAGCCGCAGCCGAAATTGTCGCGCGCGAGCAGAATATTCGTGCCTTGGTAGCGCGGCTGGTTGAGGATGAACTCGGGATTGAGCGGCCGGCCCTCATTGGCCTTGTCGGGCTCGCCCTGATCGAGATAACGCCATTCGTCGAACAGGTTGGGGCCGAAACCCGAACGCTTGATCGATTTCAGGAACTGCTTGGGAATGATGGCGTCGGTGTCGACATTGGGTCGATCGAGTGGAGCCACCAGTCCGTCGAGTGTCGTGAATGCCTGCATGGTTCAGAATCCTCTTGCGTCCACGAAATGGCCCGCGATGCCTGCGGCCGCGGCCATGGCCGGCGACACCAGATGGGTACGTCCGCCGTGTCCCTGGCGGCCTTCGAAATTGCGATTGGAAGTGGACGCGCAACGCTCGCCGAAAGAGAGTTGGTCCGGGTTCATGCCGAGGCACATGGAGCAGCCCGGCTCGCGCCATTCAAAACCGGCGGCCGTGAACACCCGGTCCAGGCCCTCTTCCTCGGCCTGGCGCTTCACCAGTCCGGAGCCCGGCACCACCAGCGCGAGTTTCACATTGGACGCAAGCTTGCGCCCGCGGATGACGGCCGCGGCGGCCCGCAAATCCTCGATCCGGGAGTTTGTGCAGGAACCAATGAAGACCTTGTCGATTGCGATGTCGGTGAGCGGCGTGCCGGGTTTGAGATCCATGTACTTGAGCGCGTTCTGGATGCCCACGCGGCGGGTCTCATCGGCCTCGGCGGCCGGGTCGGGCACGCGACCAGACACCGGCAGCACCATCTCGGGCGAGGTCCCCCAGGTCACCTGTGGTTCGATGGTGGCCGCGTCCAGCACGACCGTGGTGTCGAAATGCGCGCCGGGGTCGGACTTCAGCTTGCGCCAGGCCTCGACCGCGCGGGTCCAGTCGGCGCCCTTGGGCGCGTGCGGCCGCCCCTCCACGTAACTCAGCGTGGTGTCATCGACCGCCACCAGACCGGCCCGGCCACCGGCTTCGATGGACATGTTGCAGATGGTCATGCGCTCTTCCATGGACAGCCGCTCGATGGCCGTACCGGCGTATTCCATGGTGTGTCCGGTGGCGCCGGCCGTGCCGATACGCCCGATGATCGCAAGGATGAGGTCCTTGGCGCTGACGCCGGCGCCGAGTTCGCCGTCCACCCGAATGAGCATGTTCTTGGCCTTGCGCAGGACCAGACACTGGGTGGCCATCACGTGCTCAACCTCAGACGTCCCGATGCCAAAGGCCCAGGCACCCAGTGCCCCGTTGGTGGCGGTGTGGGAATCGCCGCAGACGATGGTCATGCCCGGCAGGCTCCAGCCCTGCTCGGGGCCCGTGACGTGCACGATGCCTTGGCGCACGTCACCGATGTCGAAATGTGTGATGCGGTGTTCGCGGCAGTTGCGGGCCAGGGTCTCGAGCTGCACGCGGGCCACCGGGTCGGTGATGTTGTGCACGTCCTTGGTGGGCACGTTATGGTCGGACACCGCGACGGTGGCGGCGGTGCGCCACAGCTTGCGGCCGGCCAGTTTCAGGCCCTCGAACGCCTGGGGGGTCGTCACCTCATGCGCGATGTGGCGGTCGATATAGATGAGGGCGGAACCTTCTTCGTAAGTCTCCACGAGATGGTCATCCCAGAGCTTGTCGTACAGTGTCTTGGCGTTCATCGAGGTCCTGGTCCTGGTTGGCGGGTCCGCGGCCGGGGCGGGGTCGCGATTCTAAGCCAATTCGCCCGGGGGGATCCGCTCGCCGGTGACGTCAGGGTTGTTCGGACCCGAAGGCGTTGCGGTGGCGCAGGGAACCGGAGTCCCGGACCTTGTATGACATTCCCGGTGATGTCATATTTTCGCCATGCGTTTGGTGCTGGACACGGATGTGGTGGTGGCAGCGATGCGCAGCCCCACGGGAGCCTCCGCAGCGCTCCTGCGCAAGGCACTGGAATCGAAGGTGACTCTGCTGGCCAACGTCGCGCTCATGCTGGAGTACGAGGCAGTCTGTGCACGGCCCGAACATCTCGAAGCTGCGGAATTGACGGCCGCCCAGCTCGAGTGGTTCCTCGACGGCCTTGCCACGCTCATTGAACCCGTGGAGTCCCGCTTCATCTGGCGCCCGACCTTGCGTGATCCCGAGGACGAGATGATTCTGGAGGCGGCGGTAAACGGTCGCGCAACCGCAATCGTGACTTTCAATTCGCGGGACTTCGGCCTGGCCCCCGGCAGATTTGGAGTCGAGGTGCTGCTCCCACGTGAGGCCTTGAGGAAACTGAAACCATGAGCGAAACCGCAACGTACCCTTTGCGTCTTCCAAAATCCGTCAAGGCCGCGGTGGAGAAAGTGGCGAAGGAAGAAGGCATCAGCATCAACCAGTTCGTGGCCACTGCCGTTGCCGAGAAGCTGGCGGTGTTGAGGACTGCCGATTACTTCGCGGAACGCAGGGATCGGGCGGATCTGGAGGCATTTCGCCGGCTGCTCGAACGCGAAGGCGGGGCGTCACCCCGGGCTGGCGATGAACTTCCCTGAGGTCCCGTTACACTCCTTCGGCCTTGCGTCGCAGGGCACACACCTGACCATGATACCCGGCGCGCGATTGCCCTGCCGCGCCGCCTTTACGGAGCAATGCTGAAGTGTCTGCAAGAATCACCCCTGCCCTCCTGCTCGCGGCCGTTGGCCTGATGCTGGGGCTGTTGGCGAATCCCGCGAGGGCCGATTTCAATGACGGCGTGGCTGCCATGGTCACAGGGGACTATGCCAAGGCGTTGGAATCCTTCGTGCCGTTGGCGGAAACCGCTGACCACGCCTATGCCCAATACTTCCTGGGACGCCTGTACGCTGACGGCCGCGGCGTCGAAAAATCACCGGAAGAGGCTGCCAAATGGTTCCGCAAGGCTGCCGAGAAAGGGGTGCAGGAAGCCCAGTTCCGCCTTGCCGGCGCTTATGAGCGCGGAGAAGGTGTGCCGAAGGATCTGGAGTACGCCTATGGCTGGTACAGCGTGGCTGCAAACCTCGGCAGTGCCAAGGCCGGCGTGGCCCGCGACTCGGCCGCCGGGCAGCTCTCACCCGACTCGCTCAAGGAAGCGCGGGCTCTGGCCGCTGATCTCACTGCCAAGTACGGCAAGGTGCCGCGCGCGACCAGCGTTTCCCAGTAGAAACTGCGCGCCCACCGCCGTGCGGCAACCCGATGCCATAGCGGACGCTGCGCAGAATGGTCGTACAGACCCTTGAAATCGCCATCATGTTTGCCGATCTCAGCGGCAGCACACGCCTCTACGAGGTGCTGGGCGACACTGCCGCGCGGGCGCGCGTGGCGCGCTGTGTGGACATGCTCTGCGCGGTAACGCGTGAATTCGGGGGCAACACGCTGAAGACCATCGGTGACGGCGTCATGTGCACCTTCCCTACTGCGGACGCGGCCTTGGAGGCTGCCTGCGCCATGCAGACCCGCGCCGATGATGACAGCACGGAACTCACTCCCTCAGGGCCGCTTGCGCTGGCCATCCGGGTGGGCCTGCATGTCGGGCCTGCCATCATCGAGGACGGCGATGCATTCGGGGATGCGGTCAATGTTGCCGCGCGCATGGGCGCGCTGGCCAAGCCCGGCCAGATCATCACCACCCGCGAGACCGTCGCCCGACTGTCGACAGATCTGCGGCAGCACACCCGATTTGTCGATCATGCCCCTGTGCGTGGCAAACGACTGACCATGGATATCCACGAAATCCTGTGGCAGCCGGAAGACGTGACGATGATGTCGATTCCCCTGGCCAGGCCTGCTTGCGAAGTCCCCCGGCTGCATCTTCGTTACCGCGCAAGTGAGCTCGTGATGGATGCCGGGCGATCGGTGGTGGTACTGGGTCGCAGCACCACTGCGGATCTGCAGGTGGAGGAAACCCTCGCCTCGCGTCTGCACGTACGCATCGAACAGCGCAGAGGAAAGTATTACCTCACGGATCTGAGTACCAACGGCACCCATGTACGAAGCGCCGGCACCCAGGCCTTCCTGCGGCGCGAGGCGATGCTTCTTGGCGCCGAGGGTGAAATCAGCCTGGGACGCCCCTTTGGCGACACCCCGGACGAATACATCAGTTTCACCACCGAGTCGCCCGGTCAAGGCGTGCGGCCCGACAGTCCGCGAGACCACCAGTTCATGAGCGACCCCGCATGAATGCCCTGCACCAGCGCAGCGCGCAGTCCCCGTTTACCTGGAAGTCGGCCAGCGTGACCCACGCCGGCAAGGTCAGGACAGTCAATGAAGACGCCGTTTGTGATCGCGCGGACGCCGGGCTGTGGGCCGTTGCGGACGGGCTGGGCGGCCATTCGGCCGGTGACCTCGCAAGCCAGACAGTGATCGAGGCCATGCAACGCCTGAAGCCCTATCCCGAGCTGAGTCTGATGGTTGAATTCATGGAGCACGGCCTGCTGGATGCCAACCAGCGCCTGCTCCAGATCTCGGGTGAACGTCAGCAGGTGATTGGCAGCACGGTAGTCGCGCTCTCGATTGTCGACCGCTACGCCGCCTTCCTCTGGGTCGGCGACAGCCGACTCTACCGCTATCGGGGAGGAGTGCTGCGCCAGATGACCACCGATCACTCCCAGCAACAGCGCTTCATCGAGGAAGGCGTGATGTCGCGTGACGAGGCCCGGGCACATCCGCATGGCCACCTGCTGACGCGCGCCGTCGGCGCCCATGAGGATCTGCGCGTGGATCTCGATGTCTGCCTGCTGCGCGGAGGAGATACCTTCCTGCTTTGCTCGGATGGCCTGGACAAACATGTCTCCCAGGACGAGATTGCCGTGCATCTTGCCCGTGGAGATGCCGCCAGGAGCGTGGATTCGCTGCTGGAGCTCGTGCTCGGCCGCGGCGCGAGCGACAATGTCACCATGTGTGCAGTGAATATCCGATGAAACCCCGTGAGCTTACGCCCGTGCGCGAGCTGGCTGGCCGCTATGCAAGCGGAGAGCTGGGACAACGCGACTACATCCACCAGCGGCGGGCATTGCTGGATGACATCGCGGCGGGCCGCGTCCCGCTGCCCGATGAGGACATTCCTCCGTCGCCGCCCCCCCGCCGGGCCCTCAACGAGGCGCTGGCGACTGACGACACCGTTGAATTCTCCCTGCCTACTGGTCGCGGCCGGTCCCTCGGACTGGCGGCGGCGGGCGTGCTGCTGCTGGGGGCTGCTGCTGGCGCCTGGTTCTGGCTGAGCGCCAGCTGATGACGGCCATCCCATCCTCTTCCATGGCGGTCCCGCTGCATAACAGTGACCCGCGTGAGATCGGCAAATTCGGTGCGCTGGCCGGGACCTGGTGGGATCCCCAAGGCCCCAGCAGACCTTTGCATGAAATCAATGAATGCCGGCTGGATTTCATCCGCCAACGCACGCCTCTCCAGAACGCAAGAGTGGTGGATGTCGGTTGTGGTGGCGGCATCCTCACTGAAGCCTTGGCTCGCCACGCGGGTGCCGTCACGGGTGTCGATGCCTCGTCCGAAGTGATCGGGGTCGCGCGCGAACACGCCGCACAAAGCGCACTACCCATCAACTATGAAGTCCTCACGGCGGAAGCGCTCGCTGTGCGCGAGCCCGCTTCATTCGACTGCGTGATCTGCATGGAACTACTCGAGCATGTCCCGGACGTCACCAGCCTGCTGCGGGCCTTGAAGGACCTGCTGAAGCCCGGGGGAGATCTTTTCCTCTCCACGCTCAACCGCTCACCGCGCGCCTGGCTGGAAACGGTGGTCGCGGCGGAGTACGTGCTGAAGTTGCTGCCACAAGGCACGCATGATTATCGCAAGTTCGTGCGTCCCCACGAACTTGCGGCGATGTTGCGGACCACAGGTCTCACGGTGCGCGAGATTCGCGGCATGCGTTACCAACCTTGGCGCGCTCGCGCGGTGCTGATCCCCGACCCTTCGGTCAACTACCTGGTGCACGCGCGCCTTGACTGAACAGCCGGCACCGCGGGCGGTGCTCTTCGATCTCGACGGCACCCTGCTGGACACCGCGCCCGATCTGGCCGGCGCCTTGAACCGGCTGCGCCATCAGGAAGGCCTGGCTGCCCTGCCCTTCGAGTCCATTCGACCGCATGTTTCCCACGGGGCCGCAGCCCTCACCCGACTGGGTTTTGCCATCGCCGACGATCATCCCGACTTTGAGCCCCTGCGGCAGCGCTTGCTGGACGAGTACCATGCACAGGTTGCAGTGGAGACGCGTTACTTCCCCGGTATGGAAGCCGTCATCGCGACCCTCGTCGGCCACGGGCTGAAGTGGGGGATCGTCACCAACAAGCCCGGCTGGCTCACCACACCACTGATGGCGCAGAGGGTCCTCGCTCACCCGCCGTCCTGTATCGTCAGTGGCGACACCTTGCCGGTGCGCAAACCCGACCCCGCACCGTTGTTCCATGCCGCCGCGCTGCTGGGAGAGCCCCCGCAGGCCTGTGTCTACATCGGCGATGCGGCGCGGGATGTGGAAGCCGGCCTGCGTGCAGGCATGCGCACACTCATCGCCCGCTATGGCTATCTGGGCCTCGATGACGCACCAGAAAGCTGGGGGAGTGACGGTTTTCTCGATGCGCCGGCTGAGTTGTGTGACTGGTTGCGTGATCGTGGCTGGCTGGGCCCGCGTGCGTGAATGACTTGCCGGTGCTCGATCTTTCGCCCGCCAACTTGCGCGAGCACTTGCCGGCGCCCGGGTCGGATCTCTACTACGCCCTGATCTATCAGCCCACGGGGACACGCGCTGCGCTGACACTCCTCGAAAGCTTCCGGCGGACCATCACTTTCATTCCGCTCGGCAGCTCCAATCCCGAGATCACACAGACACGTCTTGTCTGGTGGCATGAGGAATTGCACAGCCTTGAAGGCACGGTGGTGCGCCACCCCCTGCTCCGCGCCCTTCATCCGCTGGTGCGCGCGCGCGCTGATCTCCTCCCCGCGATGTTCGCATTGGTGGAGGGCGTGGCACGTCAGCTCGCGCACCCACGCTATGCAGACGCCGCCGAGCGCCATGCCCTGCTGCTGGAAGGGCATGGTCCACTGTGGCGGATACACGGGGCGCTTTGCGGTGTGAGCAGCGAGAGCCACCTTGGGACCTTCGTGGATCTGGGGGTGATGACCGAGCTTGCGTGGTTGCTGCGTGATCTGCGACGGGCGGTCACCGGTGGTCTCAGCGTGCTCTGCCGGGCTCATGAGCCGGTGTCCGGCACACCCCTTGGCGAAGACGATTTCTATCGCGAAAGCGTGCAACGCGAACTGGCCTGGCTGCTGGAGGCGCTGCCCGCGGCGATGACCCGCTGTTCACGACTGCCGGTGGGCCGCCGCGACCTGCGTTGTGCGCGGACACTTGTCTTGCTGGCAGAGCGCACCCTGCAGGAGGTACAGAAGGACGGCGCCGCTGCCTGGAGCAGGCGACTGGAACTGACCCCGCTCAGGAAGCTGCTGCTGTCACTGCGGGTTCGAGTCTCAACCTGACTTTCAGGCGACGAAGGTCGTCTGCCGCGGTGTTTGTCGCATCGAGCGCAATCGTGTAGCGCTTTCCGCCTGCCCTGATCGGCAAGATTGCGAGCCTGCCCAACATGAAGGGATGCCCTGTCAATCCTGCCGGCTGACGCTCGCCCGTGCTTGCGAGGCAAAACCAATGACCGTCCGCCGCAAGCTCCCGCAATTGATACCGTTGCGCGGCGGCGAGCAATTCGCGTTCGGTAAACACGGCACTCACACCGAGTAGCGCGAGGCTGGGCACTAACTGCCAGCTCCACGGCAAGGCCAGCAACACCCCCAGCACCGCCATTCCATGCACGGCACGCAACGTGCCCTGAGTCCGTCTGGAGGGCTGTACCGGGAAAAGCAGGCGGGTCTGGAAACGGTTGTGCATGCACCGAGCCTAGCAGCCCCGGCGTATGCGCCCACGTGCTTGTTCATGCACAGGGATCAGCCGCGCAAACAAGGGTTTTTGTGGCTTGAATTACGCGACTCCACGCCAGATACTAGCCGGCCATCCGAGACTTCTTGCAGCAAGCTGCTCAACGATACCCATGCGCGAATCCGTTGCGGAAACCGACCCCACAGAGGTAAGACCCTCACCGGCCACGCCAGAAACCGGTTCCTTGAAACCGGGCGCCGTGCCTGCGGCGAGGCCCACGGAAATCGGCGGCCCCAAAGGTCCGGAACCCACCCGCTACGGTGATTGGGAACGCAAGGGGCGCTGCGTGGATTTCTGAAGCCCTCTGGCAGGGCAACGCCCGCGCCAAAGGCCCGAACGCGGGGAATCTCTCCCCGGACATTGAACCAACAACCCGGAAAACGGCACTCCCGCACAGGCACAATCCTGACGTGAAGTCCGAACCCCAGAAGATGGAGCGATGATGAGTCGAAGCAAACCGCTGTCGCCGCACCTGCAGGTCTACCGGCCGCAGATTACGAGCGTCCTTTCGATCACCCACCGCGCAACGGGCATCGCGCTCAGCGCCGGCACGGTAGTACTCCTCTACTGGCTCGCCAGTGCCGCGGGTGGCAGTGACGCCTACGCCGCTGCGCAGGGTGTGTTTTCGCATGGACTCGTGAAGCTTCTGCTCGTCGGCTGGACCTGGGCCTTCTTCTACCACCTCTGCAACGGCCTGCGGCACCTCGCCTGGGATGCGGGCTATGGTTTCAAGATCAGCACCGTCTACCGCTCGGGTTACACCGTGATCGTGGCCTCGCTGGTGCTGACCGGACTCATCTGGGCCTGTGTGCTTGCCAAGCTGGGAGGTGCGTGATGAGCCTGCGCAGCGATCTCGGTCGGGTCAAGGGACTCGGCGCAGCCCATGAGGGCGTCAACCATTGGCGCCTGCAGCGCCTGACTGCCGTGGCGCTCATCCTGCTCGCCCTCTGGTTTGTCACGACATTGATGAGCCTCATTGGCGCACCCCATGAAAAGGTTGTCGCTTGGGTCGGGCAGATTCACGTGACCGTGCTGCTGCTGGCTTTGAGCCTCGCCCTCTTCTGGCATCTCAAGCTCGGGCTGCAGGTCGTGATCGAAGATTACGTCCACACCCCCTGGCTGCTCATTGCGGCCCAGATTGCGGTGCGTGCCTTCGCGGCACTCGGCGCACTCGTCGCGGTCGTGTCCATCCTCAAGATTTCCGTAGGCATGAGTTGACCAATGGCTGCATATCCTCTGATCGAACACAAGTACGATGTTGTCGTGGTGGGTGCCGGCGGCGCCGGCCTGCGCGCCACTTTCGGCATGGCGGCCGAGGGATTGACCACGGCCTGCATCACCAAGGTTTTCCCCACGCGTTCGCATACGGTGGCGGCCCAGGGCGGCATGAGTGCCGCGCTCGGCAACATGGGGCCGGATGACTGGCGCTGGCACATGTACGACACCATCAAGGGGTCGGACTGGCTGGGTGACCAGGATGCCATCGAATACATGTGCCGCGAGGCGATTCCCGCGGTCATCGAGCTGGAGCACTACGGCGTGCCCTTCTCGCGCACCGAGGATGGACGCATTTACCAGCGCCCGTTCGGCGGCATGACCACCAACTACGGCGAAGGCATCGCCCAGCGCACCTGCGCGGCGGCCGATCGTACCGGGCATGCAATCCTGCACACCCTCTACCAGCAGTCACTCAAGCACAACGCGGAATTCATGATCGAATACTTCGCGGTTGATCTGGTGATGGATGACGAAGGTGTCTGCCGCGGCGTCATCGCCTGGAATCTGGAAGACGGCTCTCTGCACATCTTCCGCGCGCACCAGGTGCTGCTCGCGACCGGTGGTTATGGACGTGCCTACTTTTCCTGCACCTCCGCGCACACCTGCACCGGGGACGGCAACGGCATGATCCTGCGTGCCGGCCTGCCCCTGCAGGACATGGAATTCACGCAGTTCCACCCCACCGGCATCTATGGCGCAGGCTGCCTCATCACCGAGGGCGTGCGTGGCGAGGGCGGTTATCTCACCAACGCCAAGGGCGAACGCTTCATGGAGCGTTACGCACCAAACGCGAAGGACCTCGCCTCGCGCGACGTGGTTTCACGCTCCATGACCATCGAAATCCGCGAGGGCCGCGGCGTAGGCAAGGATGCCGACCACATCCACCTGCATCTGGAGCACCTGGGCCCCGAGGTGATCGACGAGCGCCTGCCCGGCATCGCGGAATCCGCGGCGATCTTTGCCGGCGTGGACGTGACCCGCGAGCCCATTCCTGTGCTGCCCACCGTGCACTACAACATGGGCGGCATTCCGACCAACTACCACGGCGAAGTCGTGACCCTGCGCAACGGCGACCCGGACAGCGTGGTCCCCGGCCTCATGTCCATCGGTGAGGCTGCCTGCGTCTCGGTGCACGGCGCCAATCGCCTCGGTTCCAACTCACTGCTCGACCTCGTGGTCTTTGGCCGCGCGGCAGCCAAGCGCTGCGCCGCGACCATCAAGCCCGGCATGCCGCATCCCACATTGTCATCGAATGCGACAGACCGGGTGTTGTCGCGCTTCGACGGGCTGCGCCACGCCAACGGCTCGGAACCCACCGCGAAGCTGCGTCTCTCCATGCAGAAGATCATGCAGGAATGCGCGGCAGTGTTCCGTACCGGCGAAGTGATGGAAGACGGCATCAAGCGCCTGCGCGAAGTGAAGGCGGCGTTCGAACACGTGAAGGTCAGCGACCGCTCACTCACCTGGAACACCGATCTGGTGGAGACGCTGGAACTCGACAACCTGCTCGGCAACGCCATCACCAGCATCGAGGCTGCCGCCAACCGCAAGGAAAGCCGCGGCGCCCATGCGCGTGAGGACTACCCGGATCGGGATGACGAGAACTGGATGAAGCACACGCTCACCTGGATCGATGACAAGGGCAACGTGCGGTTCGATTACCGACCCGTGCACATGTATACCCTGAGCAACGAGTGCCAGGTCGTGCCGCCCAAGAAGCGCACCTACTGAGACAGGCAAGCAGAGGAATATCCCCATGGCAGAGTTCAGCCTTCCGAAGAATTCGCGGGTGATGCCCGGCAAGACCGTCTCCGCGGCGAATGGAGCGAAGCGCAAGCGCACCTTCCGGGTCTACCGCTACGATCCCGACAACGGGGACAATCCCCGCGTCGACAGTTACGAGATCGATCTCGACAAGTGCGGGCCGATGGTGCTCGACGCCATCATCTACATCAAGAACGAGGTCGACCCCACGCTGGCCTTCCGACGTTCCTGTCGTGAAGGGATCTGCGGTTCGTGCGCGATGAACATCGACGGCACCAATACGCTTGCCTGCACCAAGGCCACGGAGTCCATCAAGGGCGACGTGAAGATCTATCCGCTGCCCCACATGCCGGTGCATAAGGATCTGGTGCCGGATCTGAAGCACTTCTATGCGCAATACGCGTCCGTGAAGCCCTGGCTGCAGGCGGAATCTCCGCCGCCGCCGGATCGCGAGCGTCTGCAGTCGAAAGAAGACCGCGAGAAGCTGGATGGACTTTACGAGTGCATCCTGTGCGCCTGCTGCTCCACGAGCTGCCCCAGCTACTGGTGGAACGGGGATCGCTACCTTGGCCCCGCGGCGTTGCTGCAAGCCTATCGCTGGCTGGTGGACAGTCGCGATGAGGCCACCGGCGAGCGCCTGGACGAATTGGAAGATCCGTTCAAGCTCTACCGTTGCCACACCATCATGAATTGCGCGCGCACCTGCCCCAAGGGTCTGAACCCGGCGGAGGCGATCGCAAACATCAAGAAGATGATGGTGACTCGCACGCTCTGAGCGGAGACACGCCAGTGACGGCTGAGATGAACAAGCTGCGCTGGCGCTGTCGGCGCGGGATGCGGGAGCTGGACATGGTCCTCGACCGCTTTCTCGCGCAGGATTACCCCTTACTCGATGCCGGGTCGAAGCTTCGCTTCCTCGAGCTTCTGGAAGTCACGGATCCCGAACTCTACGACTGGGTACTCGGTCGGGTCGCGCCCCCGGAGCACTTCGCGGGACTCGTAGGCGCACTCCAACAGCATCGTCCGCATCCATGAATCCGGAAACGTTTCGGCTGCTCACGCATGCCGCGGTGTCCTGCCCGCTCGATCTCGCCGTCATCCGTGTGGAAGGCCCTGACGCCCGCGACTTCCTGCACGGGCAGTGCACCAGCCACCTGAAACGTCTGGGTCCGCAAGATGCCGTGCGCACCGCCTGGTGCACACCCCAGGGTCGGGTCTCATTCCTGTTCTGGCTGGTGCCGACCGCAACCGGTTACCACCTGCTGCTGCCGGCGAGCGAAGCCACACGTTGCGTGCAGCGCCTGCGCATGTTCGTACTGAGGGCCAAGGTGGAGGTGGAAGATATCTCCGCCACGTGCCAAGCGCACGGGCTCAATTTCCCCGCAACCCTCAGCGCGCAGACCGAGTCCCTGTCGCTGCCGGCCGAGGCCTGGCGCACGACACGCATCAGCCCTTCCCTGGTGGCGGTGAGGATGGAGTCGGCACCGCGCTTCCTGCTCATTGGCGAGCCCGCGGAAACGGCTAAGTGGCTTGCGCGGCATGAAATCGCGACGGTGGACCCCGAAACCTGGCGGTATCTCGATATCCGCCACGGTCATGTGGAGATTGCAGGGGGTTATGCGAATGCCTTCCTGCCCCAGCAACTCAACCTCGATTTCCAGGACACCCTCGCCTTCGACAAGGGCTGCTATCCGGGCCAGGAGATCATCGCCCGCCTCAAATACCGCGGCGAAGTGAAATCGCGCCTGCTCGTGGGCACCTCTGGCAGCGAGATTCTGGCGGGCGAAAAATTTGCCGCCAGCCCACAAGCGCCCACCGGCGGTCAGGTGCTGGCTTCGGTGCGGGATCCCGGAGGCACGACACACCTGCTTGCAGTGGTCGACCTGGGTGCCCTTGCAACCGGTCTCGTGACGGCCGATTCTCCGGCTCGCACCGTGCGCTTCGAGCGTACACCCACCTGGCAAGACTGACGGGTTGCCAGCCTACACCCCAGCCTGGTGGCTGCCCGGCCCCCACCTGCCGACTCTCTGGGCGGCGCGTGGCAGGCCCACCCCTGAAGTCCCAGCGCGCAAGGAACGCTTGGAATTGCCCGATGGCGATTTCGTGGATCTAGTGTGGGCGGGTTCAGGGGTGGGGCCCCTCATCGTGGTGCTGCATGGTCTGGAGGGAAGCTTCGCCTCCCCCTATGTGCGGCGCGTGATGCATGCGGTGGTGGCGCGTGGCTGGGGCGCCTGTCTCATGCATTTCAGGGGCTGTAGCGGTGAACCGAATCGTCTCGCGCGCAGCTATCATTCCGGTGACACGGCGGATCTGGATTTCCTCATCGGCGTCTTGCATGCGCGCTCGCCCGAGCGGCCCTTGGGGGTCGTCGGATATTCGATGGGCGGTAATGTGCTGCTCAAATGGCTGGGCGAAAAGAGAGAGACTGCGCGCGTGCACGCGGCGACCGCAGTGTCGGTGCCCTTTGAGCTCGCTGCTGCGGCAGAACGCCTCAATGAAGGTTTCTCACGCTTCTATCAGGCCCACCTGCTGGCCAGCCTGCGCCTGAGCCTCGGCCGCAAGTTAGGGCATCATGCGCTGCCTTTCTCGCGCCGGGATCTCGCGGAGGTTCGAACCTTTCACGAGTATGACGACCGCATCACCGCCCCGCTGCATGGCTTTGCCGGGGCTGATGACTATTACCGGCGGGCCAGTTCGCGTCAGTTCATCCCCGAGATTCGCGTGCCGACGCTCATTCTCCATGCCCGGGACGACCCTTTCCTGCCCGCGTGGGCCATCCCTGACGGGGGCGAATGCCCTTCTGCGGTAGCACTCGAGGTTCCGGCGCGAGGTGGTCATGTGGGTTTCATCACCGATCCCCTGCCGGGCCTCACCCGCCCTTGGCTGGAGGAGCGGATCGTGGAATTCCTGGGCGGGGTGCGTGCGCTGGCGGCAGCCACCACGGTACCAGCCACGAGCGCGGGCTAGAATGTCGACATTGTCGATGCGGAGAGTTGCCTTGAGATCCCTGTTGTTGAACAGACGCCAGCCCTTCCTTCTCATCAGCCTTTGGTGTGCCGCACTGCTCGGATTTGGGTACTACCTGCAATTCCAGCAAGGCCTGACGCCCTGCCCACTATGCATTTTCCAACGTCTGGCCTTTTTCGGAGTGCTCGCGCTTGCCCTATTGGGCGCGCTGCTCGGGCCGCGCAAGACCGGTGCGCAAATATTGAGCTTCCTGCTCATGCTGGTTGCGGACATTGGTGCGGCCATTACCGGGCGCCAGGTCTGGCTGCAGCATCTGCCGGAGGATCGCATTCCCGAATGCGGACCGGGTCTCGATTTTCTCCTCGATGCCTATCCGCTTACCGATGCCATCGAGACCGTGCTGCGTGGCAGTGGCGACTGCGCAAAAGTGGATTGGACTTTTCTTGGCCTTTCCATTGCAGAATGGTCGCTGCTGAACTTTCTGGCCTTGGGTGGTATCGCTCTTGCGCTGGTGTTACTGCGCCGGCGAAGTGCATGACCAAGCGACGTCCATGTGATCTTCCTTAATCGATTTCCAGGAGCACGCGCCATGTCCGCAGCCCAGACCACATGCCACACGCCTGATGCCAGAGCCGGCCGGAACCGCATCCGCACCGCTGTGCAGAGCCTCATGCTGTGCCTGGCGACCCTGCTGCCCGCGCTTGTTTCAGCCGGCGGCCCGGTTTTCTCGCACATGACCCTGAATGGCATCACGGGCGTCACCCTGTCCATAGAAGACGTGGTGCCGGAACTCGCCCCTTACGGGGTCACTGCGGCAACAATTCATGCGAAGGCCGCGCAGAAGCTGCAATCCGCCGGCCTGCCGGTAATCGACAAAGACGCCGCCGTGCAGGATCCGGCGGCGGCACTGCTCCGCGTGCGCATCATCACGAACCGGAATGCGCAGGGCTTCTACCATTTCTCGGTGAAACTCGAACTGCGCAAGAAGATTCCGCTCGGCAATGCGGCCGGCGGCTTCATCTCTCAGGCAATCTGGTCTTCTGCCGACAACGGGGTGATGCTCGCCAGCGAAACCGAAAAAATCGATGCCCTGCTGGACCAGCAACTCAGCGTCTTCCTCAGCGATTACAGCGCCCAGAATCACGCAGCGCAGCCCTGACTGAGCGACAGCGAGAGCGGGCGACTCGCTAGCGGGCTGCCTTGACCTGCGCTTCGACGACCGCGAGTGCGCTCATGTTGACCACGCGCCTTACCGAAGCCGCGGGCGGCAGGATGTGGGCCGAGTAGCGCAGGCCGCTCAAGATGGGACCGACTGCCACGCCTTCGCCCAGCACCGTCAGCAGGTGCATGGCGATATTGGCCGCGTCCAGGGTCGGCATTACCAGCACGTTCGCCGCATCCTGAAGCGGTGAATCGTTGACCGCGCTTCGGCGCACGGCCGCAAGCAGCGCCGAGTCCGCCTGCATTTCGCCATCCACTTCCAGTTGCGGACTCAAGTCACGCACGATGGCGAGTGCCTCCCGTACCTTGCGACTCGAGGGCGTGTCACTGTTGCCGAAATTGGAGTGGGAAAGCAGCGCCACGCTGGGCTTCATCCCGAAGCGCCGCGCGCAGTCCGCGGCCGCCAGGGTGATATTGGCAAGTGTTGCGGCATCCGGGTCCGCATGCACATGGGTGTCGCCGATGACATAAGTGCCCTTGCGCAGTACGAGCACGCTGAGCGCGGCCAGCGCGCGCCCATCCTCCACACCGAGCAGTTCGCTCAAATGGTGGAGGTGCTCCTGATACTCACCGGTGAGTCCGCAGATGAGCGCATCCCCATCGCCACGGCGCAGGAACATGGCGCCAATGACGGTGGACTGGGTCCGCAGCATGCGCCGTGCATCCGCCGGCGTGACCCCGCGCCGCTGCATCAGGGCGTGATATTCGGTCCAGTATTCGCGGAAGCGATGGTCGCTCTCCGGATTCACCACCTCGAAGTCGACACCGGGCTTGAGGCGCAGACCCAGATTGCCGATGCGCTGCTCGATCACCGCCGGGCGTCCGATGAGGATAGGTTGCGCCAGCCGATCATCCACCACCGCCTGCACCGCGCGTAGCACCGTGATCTCCTCACCCTCCGCGTAGACGAGGCGCTTGCGATCCGCCTTGGCGCGCTGGAACAGGGGCTTCATCAGGAGCAGGGACTGGAATACGAACTTGCCGAGCTGGTCCCGATACGCTTCCAGATCCTCGATTGGCCGTGTGGCCACGCCACTCTCCATGGCGGCCTTGGCCACGGCAGGTGCCAAGGTGGTGATGAGTCGCGGGTCGAAGGGCTTGGGGATGAGGTACTCGCGACCGAAAGTCAGCGTCTCGTCCGCATAGGCCGCCGCCACCACTTCCGAGGGCTCCTGCATAGTGAGCTCGGCAAGCGCCGTCACGCAGGCGAGCTTCATCTCCTCCGTGATGGTGGTGGCTCCCACATCCAGCGCACCCCGGAAGATGTACGGGAAGCACAGCACGTTGTTGACCTGGTTCGGGTAGTCGGATCGACCGGTCGCCACGATTGCATCCTCGCGTGCGGCGTGGACTTCCTCCGGCATGATTTCGGGCGTGGGATTGGCCAACGCCAAGATGATGGGCTGTGCAGCCATGGTCTTCACCATCTCGCCGGTAAGCACCCGTGGTGCAGACAGTCCGAGGAAGATGTCTGCACCCCGAATCGCTTCCGCGAGGGTGCGCATGGGAGTCGCGCGAGCATAGTGCGCCTTGTGCTCATCCATTCGCTCTGCGCGCCCCTCGTACACCACCCCGACAACATCGGTGACGATGATATGCTCGCGCGGCAAGCCCAGGGATTCGAGCAATCGCAGGCAAGCCAACGCCGCCGCCCCGGCGCCCGATGCTACCAGACGCACATCCTCGATACGTTTCCCGACCAGTCGTAGTGCATTGCTGATGGCGGCGGCCGCGATGATGGCCGTTCCATGCTGGTCGTCATGGAAGACCGGGATGTTCACGCGTTCACGCAGCTTGCGCTCCACGTAGAAGCACTCGGGCGCCTTGATGTCCTCCAGATTGATGCCGCCGAAGGTCGGCGCGAGGCTCGCAATCACTTCCACCAGCCGATCGGGATCCTGCTCGCCAATCTCGATGTCAAAGACGTCGATGCCGGCAAACTTCTTGAACAGCACAGCCTTGCCTTCCATCACCGGCTTGGCGGCGAGCGGACCAATGTTGCCGAGGCCAAGCACCGCCGTGCCATTGGTGACCACACCCACCAGATTGGCGCGATTGGTATAACGTGCAGCATCAGCCGGATCATCAGCGATGGCGAGACAAGGCACCGCTACCCCAGGGGAGTAGGCCAGCGCCAGATCGCTCTGGTTGGCCAGCGGCTTGGTCGGTGTGATTTCGGTTTTACCGGCGCGCGGCAGGGCGTGGTAGTCGAGTGCGGCCTTGTCGAAGAGTTCACTCATGCCATCGAGCCTCCATCTGAGCGGGATAATTGCCAGGTATCACTGGAAGGGCATGCCGGGCGGCATGCGGCCCTTGAGTCCACGCATCATGGCCTGCAGCCCGCCTTTCTTGCTGACTTTTTTCATCACGCGCTGCATCTGGTCGAACTGCTTGAGCAGGCGATTCACCTCCTGCACCTGGGTGCCCGAACCATCAGCAATGCGCTTCTTGCGCGAGGCCTTGATGATGGCGGGGAACACCCGCTCCTGGGGCGTCATGGAGTCGATGATCGCCGCCAGGCGAAGCATCTCGCGGTCATTCACCCGGCTCTTGATGTGCTCAGGTAGTTCCGCCGTTCCAGGCAACTTGCCCATCAGGGCGGTCAGCCCCCCCATGTTGCGCATCTGTTCGAGCTGGGCGCGAAAATCCTGCAGATCGAAGCCTTTGCCCTTGCTGATCTTCGCCGCCACCTTGGCCGCCTGTTCGCGATCGACCTTCTGCTCGACCTCCTCGATGAGCGACAGCACATCGCCCATGCCGAGGATGCGCGAGGCGATGCGGTCCGGATGGAAAGGCTCGAGCGCGTGAGTCTTCTCGCCAACGCCCATGAACTTGATGGGCTTGCCCGTGAACTGCCGCACCGACAGCGCCGCGCCACCGCGGGCATCGCCATCGGTCTTGGTGAGGATGACGCCCGTCAGGGGCAGCGCTTCGTTGAACGCCTGGGCTGTGCGCACGGCGTCCTGGCCCATCATGGAATCGATCACGAACAAGGTCTCGCGGGGATGTATTGCCGCGTGCAGGTTCCTGATCTCATCCATCATCGCGTCATCGATGGCAAGGCGGCCGGCGGTATCGATGATGAGCACGTCTTTCAGCTCACGACGCGCCTGGGCGAGCGCAGATTCGGCAATGGTGATCGCCGAGGCGCCGGGCGCACTCGGATAGCAGTCCACCCCTACTTCAGCAGCCAGCACCCGCAGCTGCTCGATGGCCGCGGGCCGGTAGATGTCGCAGCTCACCATGGCCACGGACTTGCGTTCCTGCTCACGCAGACGGCGGGCAAGCTTGGCCGCGCTGGTGGTCTTGCCCGAGCCCTGGAGACCGGCGAGCAAGATGACCACCGGTGGCTCGGCTGCGAAATCGAGTCCCTCCCCCGCCTCGCCCATCATGGCGGTCAGCTCATCACGTACCACGCGAATGAGCGCCTGACCCGGCGTGAGCGTGCCTATGACTTCCTGGCCGAGTGCGCGGGCCCGCACCTGCTCCGTGAAGGTCTTGACCACTGGCAGGGCCACGTCGGCCTCGAGCAATGCCATGCGCACTTCGCGCAGGGTGGCATCGATGTTTTCCTCGCTCAGCCGCCCCTGGCCGCGCAGCTTCTTGACGACATTACTGAGGCGTTCGCTGAGATTCTGGAACATCGGCAGGTCCTGGCTGGAGGTGGTTGTCTTGCGGGTCCGGGGCAGGTTGTCCCTGCGCGCGGGCGTTCTTCCTCGGGAGCCATACTATAATGCGGCACGGCCTTCCTTGCGCTAGCGCATGAGCGGCCGCCTCCCACAGCGAGGACTCCCGCAGATGGAAACCAACACCCTGGTGGCATTGGTCATTGCGCAGCTGGGCCTGTTCGGCCTGAGCGCTTTTTTCTCCTCGTCGGAGACCGCCATCATGGCGCTCAACCGTTACCGGCTGCGCCACCTCGCCGAGAAAAAGCACCGCGGCGCAGGCAGGGCGCTCAAGCTGCTGGAAAATCCCGATGGATTCATCGGTTTCGTGCTCCTCGGCAACAATTTCGTCAACGTGCTGCTGGCGCAGATCGCGACTCTGGTAACCCTGCAACTGTTCGGCGAAAGCGCTATCTGGATTGCTTCATTGGTGCTGACTGCACTGATCCTGATTTTTGCTGAAGTCATTCCGAAAACCTTTGCCGCCCTGAACCCGGAGCGGGTTGCCTACCCGGCCACGCTGGTGATCATCCCGTTGATGACCCTGTTGAAGCCTCTGGTTGCGCTCATCAATCTCACAACGAGGGCATTGCTGAAACCCTTCAATGTCTCCACCGATCGCTCGCAGATGGACATGATCGACCGTGAGGAACTCCGCACCGTGGTGAAGGAAGCCGGGGCGCTGATTCCCCAGAAACACCGGGACATGCTGTTTGGGATTCTCGATCTGGAAAAAGTCACCGTGGAAGACATCATGGTGCCGCGTACAGACATGACGGCCATCGATCTGGATCAGGACTGGATGGACGTGCGCGAGCAGCTCATTACCTGCCGGCACACCCGCGTGCCCTGCTACCGGGGCAGCGTGGATGAAGTGGTGGGCATCCTCCACCTGCGCAGCCTGACGCGGCTCTTGAGGCGCAACGAGGAGCTTGATCTGGAAGAGCTGGAGGCGCTGCTGACCGAACCCTACTACGTACCGCTGAAAGCCGATCTGCACACCCAATTGATCAATTTCCAGATGGAAAAGCAGCGGCTGGCCCTGGTGGTGGATGAGTACGGGGATCTTTCGGGTCTGGTGACCCTGGATGATGTGCTGGAACAGGTCGTGGGTGAATTCACCACCGTGCCGCAATTCAACGCGCGCGGCGTGCAGAAACAGCCCGACGGCAGCCTGCTGGTGGACGGCTCTGCCAACGTCCGTGAACTCAATCGGGCGTACGGCTGGAACCTGCCGGAAGAAGACGCCAAGACCCTCAATGGCCTCATCATGGAATCACTGGAAGACATTCCGGACACAGGGACCAGCTTCAGGGTGAGGGGCTACACCATCGAGATCCTGCAGACCACGGCCCAGGGCGTGCGCAGCGCCCGCATCTTTCCGCCCTTTGAGCGTGAGGACTCCGGTCAAGGCTGAGGCTGGACCGGTTGGCCTTGATTGGCCTTGATTGGCCTTGATCAGATCTCGCCCAGCGCGTCTCCCAGGCGCGTCACGGGTATCACTTCGAGGCCCGCCGGCAAAGTCTTCGGCACGTTGGCCTTGGGCACGATGGCGCGTTTGAAGCCATGCTTGGCGGCCTCGCGCAAGCGCTCGGGGCCCCCTTGCACCGGACGCACTTCTCCCGCCAGCCCGACCTCCCCGAAAACCACCAGGTCTGGCGGCAGGGGACGATCGCGCAGACTGGACAGCACCGCCATGACGATTGCCAGATCGCCTGCCGTCTCAGTGAGGCGCACACCACCCACGATGTTGGCAAAGACATCGCAGCCTGAGGTTGCGATGCCACCATGGCGATTCAGTACCGCGAGCAGCATCGACAGTCGGTTCTGATCCAGCCCCACCGTGACGCGTCGCGGATTGCCAAGCGCGCTCTGGTCCACCAGCGCCTGCACTTCCACCAGCAAGGGCCGCGTGCCCTCGCGAGTCACCATCACCACACTGCCCGGCACCGGCTGGTCGTGGCGCGACAAGAGCATGGCCGAGGGGTTGGTGACTTCGCGCAGCCCGCCATCCGTCATCGCAAACACGCCGAGCTCGTTCACGGCACCGAAGCGGTTCTTGAAGGCGCGCACCAGACGATAGCGGCCACTGACTTCGCCCTCGAAATAGAGCACCGCATCGACCATATGCTCGAGCACGCGCGGCCCGGCGAGCGCACCATCCTTGGTGACATGCCCCACAAGATAGATGGCAGTGCGAGTAGCCTTGGCAAAGCGCACCAGCTGGGCCGCACATTCACGGACCTGGGCCACGCTGCCAGGGGCAGACTGCAGGGTTTCGGTATAGAGCGTCTGGATGGAATCGATCACCATCACCTGTGGGCGCTCGCTCACGGCAAGCGCAAGGATGCGTTCGATGCCGGTTTCGATGAGCAGGCGCAGATCTCCCGTCGGGACCTTCAGCCTTTCTGCACGCAGGGCTATCTGGGAGGAGGATTCCTCGCCGCTGACATAGAGCGCGCGGATCTTTCTCGCCCCCGTGTTGAAGGCCAGGCTCTGCAACAGCAGGGTGGACTTGCCGATGCCGGGATCACCGCCCAGCAGGACCACCGAGCCTTCCACCAGCCCCCCGCCCAGCACGCGATCGAATTCCGAGAGACCCGTCGGCAGCCGGGGCGCTTCAGCCGGGTTGACTTCCGACAGCGCGATGATGCGTGGTGCCTCACCGCTGTAGGAGGTGTGGCGGGCAGAGGTGGGTTGGGCAGCGGCGACGCTTTCGATCAGCGTGTTCCAGGCCTGGCAGTCAGGACATTGCCCCGTCCACTTTGGCTGCTGCCCGCCGCACTGCTCGCACTGGTAGATCCGCTTCGGCGCCTTCATGCCGTGCGCTGGATGAATTGCGCACGCATGCGCATGCGGCAGAGAAGTTCGTAGGGTATGGTCTGCGCAGCGCTGGCGATTTCCTCGACCGGCAGACCTTCGCCCCAGAGCACCACGGGATCCCCGATGCGAGCGTCGGGGACGGGGCGTAGATCAACTGCCATCATGTCCATGGAAGCTTCGCCGATGACCTGGGTCCGCACGCCATTGACGAGCACCGGCGTGCCGGTGGCCGCGTGTCTTGGATAGCCGTCCGCATAGCCGAAAGCCACGATTCCAACCCGCATGTTCTCCGGGCAGACGAAGCCCCGACCGTAGCCCACTGCCCCACCAGCCGCGACCTCCCGTAGCGAGATGAGTGCCGAGACGACCGTCATGGCAGGCCGCAGGCCGAGGTCCTTCGCGCTCACGCCGGCAAGAGGGGAAACGCCGTACAGCATCAGGCCGGGCCTTACCCAATCGCAGTGGCTGTCCGGCCAGGCAAGCACCGCACTGGAATTGGCGCAACAGCTTTCCAAGGCCTGATTGCCGAGAACATCACGGAACCCGGCCATCTGGGCCTGCACGCTTTCGTCTCCGGGCAAGTGGGCGCTGGCGAAGTGCGTCATCAGGCGCAGGATGCGCCCGGGCCGGTGCAGTTGCGCGAGCACTGCCGGCACTTCCTCAGGCGCGAACCCGAGGCGATGCATGCCGGTATCCACCTTCACCCACAGGGTCAGTGGCTCGGCATGAGCGGCGAACATGCGGACCTGCTCGTGGTTGTGCACCACGGACTCCAGGCGGTGGACGGAAATGTCCGGCAGCTCTTCGGCTTCGAACGGACCTTCCAGCAGCACCACAGGCTGGCTGATGTCGGCATCCCGCAGACGCACCGCTTCCTCGACGGAAGCTACGCCGAACGCTTCCACATCACCGAGAGCCTGCGCCATGCGCACCACACCGTGGCCGTAACCATCCGCCTTGACGATGGCCATGACCTTGCGCCCCGGGGCCTGCGTGCGCACTTGTCTCAGGTTGGCCCTCACGGCCTGGGGATCGAAAATGACGTGCGCCGGGCGCGTCACGAATGGTCCCCACCATAGGAGTCATGGGCGAGATTGTCGAAGGTGGTGTATTCACCGAAGAAGCGCAGCTTGCGCGTGCCGATGGGGCCGTTACGCTGCTTGCCGATGATGATTTCGGCCACGCCCTTGTCGGTGCTGTCCTCGTTGTAGACCTCATCGCGGTAGATGAACATGATGAGATCGGCATCCTGCTCGATGGCGCCCGATTCGCGCAGGTCGGACATCACTGGTCGCTTGTCGCTGCGTTGTTCCAGGCTTCGATTGAGCTGCGACAGCGCAATCACCGGCACGCTGAGCTCCTTGGCGAGCGCCTTCAGTGAGCGCGAGATTTCCGAGATCTCGGTCGCCCGATTCTCATTGTTGCCCGGCACCTGCATGAGCTGCAGGTAGTCGATGACGATCATGCCGAGCCCGTGTTCGCGCGCAAGGCGGCGACATCGCGCCCGCAGGTCGCCGGGCGTGAGTGCCGGAGTATCGTCGATGAACAGCTTCACTTCGGACAGGATGCCGACTGCATGCGTGAGTCGTGGCCAATCGTCATCCGCCAGTTTTCCGGTACGCACCTTGTGCTGATCAATACGGCCGAGAGACGAGAGCATGCGCATGGCAATTTGCTCGCTCGGCATTTCCATGCTGAAGATGGCCACCGGCAGTGAGGTCTTGGTGGCCACGTTCTGGGCGATGTTGATGGCGAAAGCCGTCTTACCCATCGAGGGGCGGCCGGCCACAATCACGAGATCCGCCGGCTGCAAACCAGAAGTCATGCCATCGAGCTCGTAGTAGCCGGTGGGTACACCGGTGATGGGATTGTCCTGCTGGAAGAGCTGGTCGATACGGTCGAGGGCGGACACCAGCAGATCCCGTATCGGCCGGAAGCCGCTACGCCCCCGCGACTCGCGTTCGGCGATCTGGAACACGGTGCGCTCGGCGGAGTCGATCAGTTCATTGGTGCTGCGCCCCTCGGTACGGAAGGCGCTCTCCGCGATCTCCGTGCCGGCGCGAATGAGCGCGCGCAGAACCGCCCTGTCGCGCACGATGTCGGCGTAGGCCGCGATATTGGCGGCAGTCGGGGTGTTGTCGGCGAGCTGTGCGAGGTAGGCGAGGCCGCCACTGGATTCCAGCAGGCCGTGGCTGTCCAGCCACTCGGCCAAGGTCACGATGTCGTAGGGCTTGCCGTCGTTGGCCAACGACTCGACGGCCTTGAAGATGTTGGCGTGGTCCCGCCGGTAAAAATCCGTGGTGGAGATCCGTTCCACCACCTGCAGCCAGGCATCGTTGTCTAGCATGAGTCCACCGAGCACGGATTGCTCAGCCTCGATGGAGTGCGGCGGCAGTCGCAGCGAATCGACGCTTCGATCCGCTGCGTCATTGCGCCCGGTCAGAGGCTCCAGGGCCATGTCAGCGGGTGCTGGGGCCGCGGCAGGCGGCCTCAGCCTTCAGCGGCCTGCCCACCTTCCTGACCGGTAATGACGATGGCAACCGGAACGTGGATGTCGGCGTGCAGCGCGATCTCCACCACGTGGCGCCCGTGGCTGCGCAACGGGCCGTTGGCCAGGCGAACCTCCCTGCGGTCCACCTCGCGACCGGCTGCAGCCAGCGCGTCACAAATCTCGCCAGCGCCCACCGAGCCATAGAGACGGCCTTCGCTGCCAGCCTTGGCCACGATGGTGAGCTCGAGCTCGCGCATCGCATCCGCGCGCAGGGTGGCACGAGCCAGACCTTCGGCCTGCGCCTTCTCCAGTTCGGCGCGCTGGGCTTCGAACCGGGCGACGTTGTCGGCCGTGGCCGGCACGGCCTTTTTGCGCGGCACGAGATAGTTGCGACCGTAACCGGGCTTCACGCGCACTTTGTCGCCGAGCTTGCCCAGGTTGTGAATTCTTTCCAGCAGAATGACTTCCATCGTACGCACCTTCTTCATAAATCTGACGGGCGGCATGCGCCCGCGGGGCCTGTGGGGAACTGGGCTCAGGCCTGGCCCGGACGCCCCATGCGGCGTCTGAAATCCACGATTCTGTCGGCAATCCCGGCGGTGGCCAACAAAGGCATCACCAACTGGGGCACCAGTATCATCAATCCATAAAGCCCGACCAGCCAGAGCCGCGACAGGCTTTTTGCTGCAGCAACCGCGTGTATCACGGCCAGTCCCTGCAGGGCGAACATCAACAGCAGCACGATGATCGCATCGTCCGCCAGACCACCTGCCCGTCCCGTCATGGACAGCGCAAGGCTGGCCAGCGCGACCACCGCTCCCACAGGAGAGAGCCATCCCGGCAGGCGCAGCGCGTGGAATTCGCTGCCGAATCCGCCCTGATTATAGAGCCCGGCCTGCCAGGCCCTGGCCAACAGCAGCATGCTGGCAAGCACCAGATAGACCAGCGCGACGGAAGCGCCGTGCATCAGGTTGCCATAGAGTTCGATCTGCTCCGCGGTGAGGAAGGTCCCCCCATCCGCCTCGACCATGGCCGTGAGTGCCGACAGCCGCTCGCGCCAGAAGCCTTGGACATCCGGGTAGCGCACCCGCATGGCCAGCGCAAATCCCACGACCCAGAAGCCGAGGCCAGCCAAGGCCCTGCCTTGACTGCCCGTGCGCCGGAGCACGCCTGCCGCAGCCCACACCGGGATCCACGATGCCAGCACGGTGACGCCTGCAGGTCCCAGGCGGCCCGTGAGGCCGTAAATCGCGGCCGCCGCAAGCACAGCCGCCCCGGAAACAGCCTTCAGACCGGCGGTCTCGCCGTGCCTCAAGGTCACGAGGCCCAGCAGCGCACCGCTCACCAGCAGCGCCGGACCGAAGGGCAGTGCGAGCAGCGCAAACCCCCCGATGAGCAGAATTGCGGGCAGGGGCCCGCGCATCGCTACTCTTGCCAAGCCCTGCACGACCGATTCCCGGTTTCGCGGCGCGGGCCGCGGAACTTCAGTGCGAGTCGCTGTACGGTATCAGTGCCAGAAAACGTGCACGCTTGATGGCGATCGCGAGCTGACGCTGATAGCGGACCTTGGTGCCGGAAATCCGGCTGGGCACAATCTTGCCGTTTTCCGCGATGTTGGCCTTCAGGGTGTTGAGATCCTTGTAATCGATCTCGGTGACGCCCTCGGCGGTGAACTTGCAGAAACGACGACGGCGGAAATGCCGCGAACCGCCGCCACGGGGTTTCGGTTTGGAAGGTCTCATGCTGCGTCCTCCGCGGTTGTCGCCGCAGCCGGGGCGGCGGCTTCTTCACTGGCGGTTTCTTCACTGGCGGCAGCGGCCTGGTGGCGGCTGCGCCGCTCGCTCTCCCGCTCGTCGTGCTCGTCCTTGGCGCGGGCCATGAGGGACGGCTCAGTCACGGCGTCGTCACGCTTTACCACGAGGTGACGAAGCACAGCGTCGTTGAAGCGGAAGGCGCTGGTGAGTTCATTCAGGGTAGGCGCGTCGCACTCGATGTTGAGCAGGACGTAATGCGCCTTGTGCACCTTGGCAATGGGGAATGCGAGCTGGCGACGGCCCCAATCTTCCTGGCGGTGGATGCGCCCCCCATTGTTGGTGATCATGGTGCGGTAGCGGTCAACCATGGCGTTGACCTGTTCGCTCTGGTCAGGATGGACCAGAAACACTATTTCATAGTGTCTCACACGGGCTCCTCTCGGCTTGAAGCTTCCCGAACTGGCGGTGAAGCAAGGAGTGATGGAAAAAGGAGAGGCATTCTATGCGGCCCCACCACGGGGTGTAAAGGCGGCTGACCCTAGCGTATGCCGCGCTGGCGCAGGGTTTCGAACAGGCAGACTGCGGCCGCCGTGCCGAGATTCAGACTGTCAACCGTGCCCTGCATCGGGATGCGGGCAAGATAGTCGCAGCACTCACGAGTCAGGCGGCGCAAGCCGGTCCCCTCCGCCCCCATGACCCACACCAGTGGCCGGTTGAGGTCAAGTTCGAACAGGCTTTCACCGGACTCCCCCGCCGCCCCGACCACCCACAAGCCCGCCTCCTTCAACGCCCCCAGCGCGCGGACCAGGTTGGTGACCTGGACCAGCGGCACGGTATCCAGGGCCCCGCTCGCAACCTTGGCCACCGCGGGCGTGAGGCCGACCGAGTTGTCCCGGGTCAGCACGATGCCTTGCGCGCCCACGGCGTCGGCGAGGCGCAGGGCGGCGCCGAGGTTGTGGGGATCTTGAATCTGGTCGATTGCGAGCACCAGCGGCAAGGGATTCGGCCTAACCACTTCATCGAGCCACTGCTCGAACACGTGCACAGGCGGTGGGCGACGGCGGATCACCACGCCCTGGTGGTTGCCGCCCCCTGCCAGCTTGTCGAGAGTCTCCGCCCCCACCCGCTGCACGCGGACCCCAGCCTGCGCTGCCTGTGCAAGCAGGGCATCCAGCGCAGCATTGTTTCCGCCGGGTCTGGCGAAGCATTCCAGGATGGCCGAGGGCGCATGGCGCAGTGCTGCCTCCACCGCATGCAGGCCATACGAGACGAGTGTGCGGTTGTCTTTCATTGCAGGCGCGCCCAACGGCCCGTTCCTCGGCGCAGGTCCCCGGCTCAACGCCGGCGCCGTTTGCCCGCGGGCGGACTCACGGCCAATGCAAAATCAATCTTGCGCTCATCGAGGTTCACACGTGCCACCGTGACCTGTAGACGCTGTCCCAAGCGGTATTCGCGGTTGCTGCGACGTCCCGTCATGCAGTGCCCGACGGGGTCGAAGTGGTAGTAGTCATCGGGCAGGCCCGTCACGTGGATGAGCCCTTCCACGAAACTCTCCTCAAGCTGCACGAACAGGCCAAAGGACGTGACCGCGCTGATGATGCCGGAAAACGTCTCGCCCACCTTGTCCAGCATGTATTCGCACTTCAACCAAGCCACCGCATCGCGGGTGGCATCATCCGCCCGGCGTTCGGTCATCGAGCAGTGCTCACCCAGCACCGGGAGATCGTCGGCGGGTGGTGGCTGGCGCAGCAGTTGCTGCTTGAGTGCACGGTGAATCAACAGATCGGGATAGCGGCGAATCGGCGAAGTGAAGTGGGCGTAGGACTCGAGGCCCAGCCCGAAATGGCCGACGTTCTCCGGGCTGTAGACAGCAAGCTTCAGGCTGCGCAGGACAACCGTTTCGATGAGATGGCGATCAGGGCGGGATTTTGCGGCCACCAGCACGCGGGCGAAATCTTTTGCCTCCGGCTTCAGGCCGCCGCCCAAGCCGAGCCCGACGCTGCCGAGAAATTGCCGCAGGGCCTCCGCCTTCTCCGCTTCCGGCTGGGCATGCACACGGAACATCGCGGGTCGACGATGCCGGATGAGGTGTTCGGCCGCCGCGACATTGGCGGCAATCATGAATTCCTCGATCAGCCGGTGGGCGTCATTGCGCTGGCGCGCCTCGATGCGGGCAATCTTGCGCTCTTCATTGAAGATGAAACGCGGCTCCACGGTATCGATGTCCAGCGCACCGCGTAGCTCGCGCTGGGCGCGCAGCAGCTGGTAGAGGGAATAGGCGGTGATGACTTGCCGTTGGGGAGCATCCGCAGGCCAGGCCGGATCCGGTTGTTCCAGCCATTCGGCGACTTCCTCATAAATGAGTCGCGCGCGCGAGCGGATGACAGCGTTGCAGAAGCGCGCTTTCTGGCGCTGACCCGTGTCGTCATAGCGCAGCTCGCAGACCATGGCGAGGCGTTCCACTTCCGGATTGAGGGAGCAGATCCCGTTCGACAGCGCCTCGGGCAGCATCGGGATGACGCGCGCCGGAAAATAGACTGAAGTTCCGCGTTCGCGGGCCGCGGCATCGAGCAAGGTGCCGGGGCGCACGTAGTGCGCCACATCCGCGATGGCGACGTACAGCACGAAGCCAGTGCGGGTCTTGCGGCAATAGATGGCATCGTCGTAGTCACGGGCATCCACGCCGTCGATGGTCACGAAGGGCAGCTCGCGCAAATCCTCGCGCCCCTCGAGATCCGCCTTGCGCACCTTGGCCGGCACGCGTTTCAACTCGCGCTCCAGACCCTCCGGCCACAAGGTGGGCAACTGGTGGCTGCGGATGGCGATGTCGATTTCCATGCCTGGCGCCATGTGCTCGCCGAGAACTTCGGTCACATGGCCTATCGGCTGATGATGGCGGTCGGGTTGCTGGTCGATTGCAGCGACCACGATCTGTCCGTGACTGGCACCGAGCTCCTGTCCGGCAGGAATGAGAATGTCCTGATTGAGATGACGGTTGTCCGGGCTGATGTAGCCCACCGGACCATCGCGCAGATAGCGACCCACCACTTCGCGGTTCGCCCGCTCCAGCACCTCCACCACGGCGCCATAGGGCCGATCCCGATCATCATGTCCGGCAATGCGAACCAGCAGTCGGTCGCCGTGCAGTACCGAGCGGGCATCCTTCGGCGCGAGATAGATGTCGGGAGTGCCATCATCCGGCCGCACGAATGCAAACCCGTCGGGATGGCCAATGACGCGTCCGGCAAGAATCTCCATCGCCCGCGCGACACCGTAACGATGGTCACGGGTCTCCACCAGCTGTCCGTCACGCACCATGGCGCGCAGCCGCTTGCGCAGGATGAAGATCTCTTCGCGCGCCTGCACTTCCAGTGCGCGCGCCAGTTTTTCGAGTGAACAAGGTGCGCCGGTCAGCTCCAGTCGCTGGAGAATGGCCTCGCGGCTGGGGATGACGATGAGGTCTTTTTCAGTTCTTGGCATGCGGTCATGGTAATCCAAGGCGGATGACCATGGGGTGAATGAGTCCGTTCATTGACTCCCCTCAGGGGGTCCGGTAGATTGCGCGCCTCCTCAGCCGAGGTGGCGGAATTGGTAGACGCGCTGGTTTCAGGTACCAGTGGAGAAATCCGTGGAGGTTCGAGTCCTCTCCTCGGCACCATCAGGGCTTCAGTCCCTGGGTGAACGAGGGAGCCGGCAGCAGGCCGGGCTCCCGCCGCCTCAGGCGAAAAGCATTACCCCGACATACAACACATAGAGCGCCAGGTTCGGCATCAGATGCCACACCCGGATATCGCCCTGTCGTGCGAGCATGAACATCCAGATCCCGGCGACGTAGGTGACGATGATGCCGATGAGTACCTCGGTACTCGGCTGCCACGGCGTCAGCATGAGCCCGATTGCCGGCAGCAGGCTGCCCTGAAACACCATGGCGCCAGTGATGTTGCCGAACGCCAAGGTGTCCTTGCCCCGCCGGATCCACAGGATGCTGTTGACCTTCTCCGGCAGTTCCGTGGCGATGGGCACTATCAGCAGGGACAGCAGCAACGGCGAGATCCCGACGAGATCGGAGAACTGCTCCACGCCATGCACGAAAGTCTTGGCACCACCGATGAGAAGTGCGAGCCCGAGCGCCATCTGTACGAGGATCACTGCCATGTGTTCCGGCAGTCCGAGCCGGCACAGGAACATCTTGCCCTCGGCCTGGGTGGCATGCCCCTCCTCCACCAGCTTCGCCGAAACCTTGAGCGTGATCATGACGTAGGTGAAGTAGGTCATCACCAGCGCGCCGGCAAAGAAGAAACGCAGGCCCTTCGGCTCCATCGGCAGGAACAGGGCAATCAACGCGATCCCGAAGGCGATCAGGAAAAAGAACAGATCGCGCTGCAGACCGGTCTTTTCCGGTCGCAGGTGCCCCATGGCACCCCGGCGCTTCAGCACCGACAACCCCATCAGCGCAATGCTCAGGGTGGAGAGCATCAGGGGCGCGCCAAGTATGGCACCCACGCCGATTTCCTCATTCACCTGGGCACTGGCGGTGCCGGCGAAGATGGCCACCAACGGCACGATGCTCTCCGGCATGGCGGTGCCAACCGCGGCGAACAGCGAACCGGTCACCCCTTCCGAGATGCCGATACGCTCCCCGAAATGTTCGAGTGCATTTGTGAAGACTTCTGCCGCTACCAGAATCAGCAGCAGCGCGAACACCAGTTCCAGACCTGTAGCCATGCTAACCTCTGTGTCCAGGGCGCGCGACGCCACAGCCCACCCTCAATACCGGATCAACGATCAACCCGCCCCTCGAGAGCCGCGTGGACATCACACTTCATCTCAAGGCCGTCCTGCTCGGTATCGTGGAAGGACTCACTGAGTTCCTGCCGGTCTCGAGCACGGGGCACCTGATCATCGCGGGTGACTGGCTGGAGTTCAACACGGGCAAGGAGGCTTCATTCGAGATCTTCATCCAGCTGGGGGCCATCCTGTCCGTCTGCTGGTTCTACCGCGGGCGCCTGTTGGCCCTGCTGCGTGAACTGGGTCGCTCCCCTCCCGCCAACGCTTTTGCATTGAATCTGGGGATCGCCTTCCTGCCCGCGGCAGCCGTTGGCTTCTTCACACACGGATACATCAAGCAGCACCTCTTCACGCCGGAAGTCGTGGCTTGGGCCTTGATCGGTGGCGGGATTGCGATACTCCTCATCGAGCAGCTGGTAAAGACTCCACGAACCTTGGAGGCCAACACCATTACCCCGCGCCAGGCATTCGGCATCGGTTGCGCCCAGGTGCTGGCGCTGATCCCGGGTGTCTCCCGCTCGGGTGCCACCATCATGGGGGGCATGGTGAGTGGCCTCGATCGCCGCGCCGCCACCGAATTCTCGTTCTTCCTGGCGATCCCCATGATGTTCGCCGCCACCTGCTATGACCTTGCGAAAAGCTGGCGCTCACTCGCGATGGAGGATCTGGGCGTATTCGCGGTGGGTTTCGTCACCGCCTTCATCAGCGCCCTGCTGACGATTCGCTTCCTGCTGCACTTTGTCTCACGACACAGCTTCGCCTGGTTTGCGTGGTACCGGATTCTCTTCGGCAGCGCACTCCTCTGGTACTACGCCCACTGACACCACTCCCCCGGGCTCGCGACGCCGGTTTTATGCCGCGCCCGCAGATCCTTATGCCCAGATGGTCGTTCCGCCACTTTTCCGCGGTGCCTAGACTGCGCGCCTCACTTACCGGCCCGCAGATCAAGGAACTTCGGCATGCCCGCGCCCGTCCAGAATCTTCCGTCCTTTCCGCTGGACCCCGCGCAGTTCCAGGGGCTTGAGGCCGCCAGCCGGACCCTCAACCCGGACCAGCTGGTGTGGGCCAGCGGTTATCTGGCGGGTCTTGCGGCTGCCCGCCGTCTTTCGCCCGCCGCCAATCTGTCGGGCCAGGTGCTTGCCCTGCCCACGACCGGTCCAAGCCTGACCATCCTCTACGGTTCACAAACCGGTAACAGCCGACGTGTTGCCGAGACCGCCGCCGAGGCGGCGCGTGCGGCACGCTTGCCCGTCAAGCTGCAAAGCTTGGGGGAATTCCCGCCGCGCCAGCTCGGGCGGGAAAGTCTGGTGCTGTTCGTGGTCAGCACCCAGGGCGATGGTGAACCGCCCGAGGACGCGGTTGCCTTCTTCGACTTCCTGGGCAGCAACAAGGCGCCGAAACTCAGCGGGCTTGGTTTCGGGGTGCTCGCGCTCGGGGACTCGAGCTACCCGCACTTCTGCGCCGCGGGTCGGTTGCTGGATGCACGGCTTGCCGAACTCGGCGCGACCCGAGAGCAGGACCGTGTGGATTGCGATCTCGGTTTCGCGAGCGCGGCAGAGTCCTGGGTCACCTCCGCGCTGAAGCGCGCCTTCGAACGCCTTAAGCGCGAAGAGGACGCCATTCCCTCGGTGACGGCGCTGGCGCCGGTGACCACCCCGCCCGGCGCCTGATGCCGAAGTGACCGTGCTGGCCGAGCTGGCGCTCAACCAGCGTCTCACCGGTCGTCATTCGAGCAAAGATGTCCGCCATCTCGAGTTCCTGTTCGACGGCTATGCACAGCTCTGGCAACCGGGCGACGGCGTTTCATTCCAACCTCAGAACCCGCCACAGGTGGTTAGCGCCATGCTCGACGCGCTGGGCGCGAGTGGTGAGGAGAGCTTGATCGGTCCTTCCGGTGCTCTGCGGCCGTTGCGCGAAATCCTGCTCTGCGAGGTGGAACTGACACAGATTCATCGTCCCCTCCTGGTCGCGCTGCATGAACTGAACCATGACTCACGATTAATCTCACTGCTGGAAGATCAGTCCGGTCAGGCTCTGGCGCATTTTCTGGCGAGCCACCAGGTGCTCGATCTGGTCCATCAACATCGCGGATTGCTGGATGCCCAGGGTTGGCTGGCCCGTCTCCGACCGCTCGGCCGACGGACCTACTCCCTGGCCTCCTCGCCACTCGCACATCCGGGAGAGCTGCATCTGCTGGTCGCTCGCGTGGAAGAAGATCACGGTCGCGGAACCCGTCTGGGTGCCGCCTCCAATCGTCTGGCGACACTCGCCGAGGGCAGCACGCTCGAGCTCCGCCTCGAGCGCAACGCGAACTTTCACCTGCCTGCGGACGACGTTCCGCTCATCATGATCGGACCCGGCACCGGCGTGGCGCCCTTTCGAGGCTATGTCGCGGAGCGCATGGCGCGCGGAGCCACTGGTCGCAGTTGGCTGTTCCTCGGGGAGCGCACACAGCGCGAGGATTTTCTTTACCAGGTGGAATGGCAGAAGGCGCTGGCACAAGGCGGCTTGAGCCGTCTCTCTCTCGCCTTCTCACGCGACGGCGCGAGCAAACGCTATGTCCAGCATCGCATTCTCGAACAGGCGGGTGACTTTTACGCCTGGCTGGAGGAAGGCGCAGCCATCCATGTGTGCGGGGATGCCAGCCGCATGGCCAAGGATGTGCACGCTGCCATCCTGGAGGCCATCAGGCTCGGGACTGGCAAAGACGAAGATCACGCCAGGGAATACCTGCAAAACCTGCAACGCGAAGGTCGCTACAGACGGGATGTGTACTGAGCCATGAATGACAAGACCCTGTCGCCCGTGGAGGGCATCAAGTCCCGTAGCCGTCACTTGCGGGGAACCATTCTCGAGAGCCTGACCGATGAGATCACGGGCGCGATGCGCGAGGATGATACCCAGCTGATCAAGTTTCATGGCCTGTATCAGCAGGACGACCGTGATCTGCGTGCCGAGCGCCGGCAGCAACGGCTGGAGCCCGCGTGGCAGTTCATGATCCGGGCTCGCGTCCCTGCCGGGCGGTGCACCGCGGCCCAGTGGCTGGCGATGGACGCAATCGCCCGTGAACACGCCAACGGCACCCTCAGGCTCACCACGCGCCAAGCGTTCCAGTTTCATGGCATCGTGAAGCGGGATTTGAAGGCGTCCATCGCGGCGATCAACGCCGCCCTGCTGGATACGCTCGCGGCATGCGGTGACGTGAACCGCAATGTGATGGGCACGACACTCGCCAACCCGGCCGCCATCCGCCCTGCCATCGACGCAGTCTGCGGATCACTTAGCGATCACCTCACACCGCGCACCCGTGCCTATCGCGAGATCTGGCTGGACGAGGAGCCGGTGGTGAACACTGCCGAGGATCTGGATCCGATCTATGGTGAGACCTACCTGCCGCGCAAATTCAAGATTGGCGTCGCCGTCCCACCGGACAACGACATCGATGTGTTCTCGCAGGATCTTGGCTATATCGCCATCGTGGAAGACGGGCGACTGGCGGGTTTCAATGTGACGGTGGGCGGTGGCCTCGGCATGAGCCACGGCGAATTCTCAACCTTCCCGCGCGCGGGGGATGCGATCGGGTTCTGCACACCGGAGCAGGCACTCGAGGTGGCGGTCGCCGTCATCACAGCGCAGCGCGACCATGGGGATCGCAGCAACCGCAAACACGCGCGCCTGAAATACACCATCGAAACCTTGGGTCTGGCCGCATTCAAGGCCGAGGTGGAAGCACGACTCGGCTGGCAGCTGTCGCCCGCGCGTCCCTGGCAGTTCACCCACAACGGCGATCGGCGTGGATGGCAGGAGGAGCCGGAGGGGGTGTCCCATTTCACGGTCTTCCTCGCCAGCGGCAGGGTACAGGACAGACCCGGCCGCACTGCTCTCGCGGGCCTGCGCGCAATCGCCGAAGCCGATGTGTGCGAATTCCATCTCACCCCCAACCAGAATGTGGTGCTGGCCAACATCCCACGCGAAGCGCGGGCCAAGGTGGAATCCCTGCTCGCATTGCACGGGCTGGCTGAAACTTCAATCTCGCCAGTGCGCAGCCTGGCGCTCGCCTGCGTGGGATTGCCGACCTGTGGTCTCGCGATGGCGGAGAGTGAGCGCTATCTGGAGGATTTCGTGTCGCAGATTGAAGTATTGCAGGCACGCCATGGTCTTGTGGAAACGCCTGTCACGCTGCGCATCACCGGCTGCCCCAATGGCTGCGCACGGCCATATCTCGCGGAGATCGCCCTCGTGGGCAAGGCGCCGGGGCGCTACAGCGTCTACCTCGGTGCAGCCTTTGATGGTTCGCGCCTCAACGCGCCTTGGGCGGAAAGCTTGTCCGAACCGGAAATCCTGGACGCGCTGGAGCCACTGTTTGCGACCTATGCGCGCGAGCGTCTCTGCGCTGAACCCTTCGGCGATTTCGTGGTGAGGACGGGAGTGGTCCCCGCCATCACCAGCGGACCCGCCTTTGCCGACACCGCGCGGGCCTTGGCCGCTGCGCGCGCGACGCGCCCCATCGGTGATGGACCGGCTGCGGTAATTTTGGAGGAAACATGAAACGACACTCATCTCTCTCGCACGCAGGCGTCGTGTCATTGGTGGGGGCAGGCCCCGGCGATCCGGATCTGCTGACAGTGCGCGCCCTGCGCGCACTGCAGGCAGCAGACTGCGTGGTATACGACCGTCTGGTGTCATCCGACATCCTCGCCCTTATCCGCGCAGGTGCTTATCGGGAATACGCCGGCAAGGGTGTGGGACGGCCGAGTGCAGTCCAGCAGTCCATCAATGCCAGACTGTTCGCGCTCGCGGGACAGTATCGTCGAGTGGTGCGCCTGAAGGGCGGCGACCCCTTCATCTTCGGGCGCGGGGGTGAGGAGGCCCTGGCCTTGGAGGCTGCAGGCATCGCATGGGAAATCATTCCTGGCATCACCGCCGCGACGGGCTGCGGAGCCTACGCAGGGATTCCGCTCACCCACCGTGGCCTCGCGCAGCAAGTGACTTTCGTCACGGCACATCGGGCGTCGGCAGAAGGAGGCGTCGACTGGGCTTCACTCGCCCGGGCGGGGTGCACGGTCGTGTTCTACATGGGCGTGAGTGAGATCCCGACAATTGAGGCGCAACTCCAGCTCCATGGGCGCAGCGCCAGCACGCCCGTCGCGCTGGTGGAAAATGGCTGCACGCCTCAACAGCGGGTGTTCTGCGACACCCTGGAAGGCCTTGCCTCCCTCGCCCGACAGGTGGCCTTGCAGGCGCCCGCGCTCGTCATCGTGGGCGAAGTGGCAGGCCTCGGGTTGCGGCCACTGTCGGCACTGATCCCCGGCGTGGCGGTTGCAGCCTGAAGAGGTTGGAGGAAACCTCCACAGAACGTTATATAAAATTATATAGTGTTCGCCAGTCCATTCGTCCATAGAAGGAGGCGAACGATGCTTGAGTCGATGTTTCCCCTGGGCATCACGCACTACCTCATAGGTGGTCTGGTGATCGGGTGTGGCGTGAGCCTGGCCTACCTCACCACCGGCCTGGTCACAGGCATGAGTACGCTGTTCAGCTCTGTCTGGTCTTTCGTTTCGCGCCTGTCGTTCTTTCAGGAGCCGCGAATCGCCGGCAGCCGGCGGTGGCGTCTCGTACTGGCGCTAGGTCTGGTGCTTGGCGCCGCACTGTGGATGTTCACCTTGGGCGGCGGCACCCCCGTGCACACGGCAGTCCAGCCTTGGCAATTGCTGGTCGGCGGATTCATCGCGGGCTTCGGCGCGCGCCTCAGCAATGGCTGCACTTCCGGCCATGGCATCTGCGGACTTGCCTCACTGCAAATCCCCTCGCTGACCGCGGTCATCGTCTTTCTGACCACGGCCATCATCACCGCCAACATCGTGCTGCGCCTCGGAGGTACCTGATGAAACCCGTCTCCCTCTTTTTCATTCTGCTGAGCGGCATGCTGTTCGGCTTTGGCCTCGCCACCGCCACCATGATCAAGCCGGAGGTGGTGCTGAGCTTCCTGCGCTTCCAGGATTTTGGCCTGCTGATGGTGCTTGGCGGCGCGGCCGCCGTCACCGCGCTGTGTTACCAGCTGGCGCCCCGAATCATGCAGCGTCCCCTGTTCGCGCCCGCCTTCGGCCGACATGTGGCCGCGATGAATGCTCAGACCCTGTGGGGCGCGGCGCTCTTCGGCGTCGGCTGGGGAATCTCCGGTGTGTGCCCCGGTCCTGCCGTCGCGGGTCTGGGCGCCGGAAATTGGGCCTTGCTCTATGCCATTGCCGGGATGCTGGCAGGGGCCTACGTGCAGGGTTGGCTGGCCAGCCAAGGCCGCAGCAGCCCGCCTCTGCAGACAGTGTCCGGCAAGGCCTGAGTCGCAGCGCCCGCTTACCGCATTCGGGGTATGGGGCAGTTTGCCCCGGCCCCTCAGACTTCTTCGCACGCTGGTCGCCCTCCCCTTGAGGGGAGCCGTGACTCATCCCGGATACAACAAGAAGAAGTCACGCCATGTCTCGTTCCCGGCCGATGCCCATCGGGCGCACCGGGCTGGTCGCAGGTGTTTTGCCGCTCGCCCGTAAAGGGTTCGCGAACACACCCCGTCTGCGCCTGAGCCTCCATCACCCCGACAGCAAGCACGCGCTCCAGGCGGAGGCGCTGTGCATCCCTCGTCTGCCACTGGTGGTGGGTGCGGCGCAGCCAGGCGTCGTCACGGCGCGTGCCGACCTCTGTCTGCCGCAGGAGCACTGCAGAGATCTTGCCCCCACCCATTTCTGCCTGTTACTGCTGGAGGAAACGCCGGCCATCCTGGATGTCGGCAGTCGCCATGGCACTCTGGTTAACGGGCGCTGGATTGGCAGGCATCGCTTGCGCAGCCATGCGTTGCTGCGCACCGGTTGGAACGCCATCGTCGTGGGGCCGGGACCAGAATCAGGTGCGCTGTGGCTGAACTGGGAGCATTAGGCGGTTCGGCACCTAGAATTCACCTTAGGTTTATGCCGGATCCCGTATTACCATAAGCCCCATGAGCCGGAGCAAGACCCTTCACATGCGTTCTTCAGTCTTCTTGCCGGGCCTTCTGGCCTTGAGCGCGGCGCCCTTCGTGCTTGCCAATGGCCCCCTCGATGGCACCGCTCGCGGCACCACTGCAGGCCAGTGTCCGGAGGCCTCGGCGGAGCAGCCCTTGGAAACCCGCACCGGTTCGGCTGGCATCCTCTACAACTTGGCCGAGCACCCGAAGTCCATCCGGGCGGTGGCGGCCAAACTGCTCTCGGACGCGCTGGACGGTGGAGAGAAGGTGGATGGCGCTGCCTGCGGTTCAGGTTGCACTGCCAGTGCCTCACCGGAGGTGGTGTATCGCGTGGCGCCCAAGATGTTCCTGCCCAAGGCCGAGCAGGCACCGCTCTGCCTGACTCTGGAGGCCGACACCACCAAGGCGCCCCTGAGTTTCCCCCCACAAGAGTTCAAGTCCGTGGAGGCGCTCAACGCGTGGGTCATGGAATTCAGCCAGGGCCGAGGAGATCTCGGGAAACAGCTCTACGAGCGGTGTGGTGGCAATTGCAGCCCGCGCTATGAATTCCATATCGCCCAGGGCGCAGGTGGCCTGAACGTGGAGACCTCCGTGATCTGCGGCCTTGCCCGCGACACCGCGAGCGATGAGTACGAGGTGAGCACGGCGGTCCGGCGGCGGTGCGCGCTGCCCGCCGACGCGGACTGAATACCCCTGCAGTCCACCTCACCTGCCGAACGAGATCCTGCCGCGCATGAAATCCTTCCTGAGCCTTGCCGCCTGGCCATTTCTGCTGGTCAGCTGCTGCTTCATTCTGAGCTTCGGCTTCCGCCACGAGGGAGATCTCGAGCTGTTTGGCCTTGCGGTCAAGCCGGAGCTCGTCTTCTTCAACCTGTCTTACCTGTGGATCATCGGCTGGCTGCTGGTGCTCGAGCGGGTGCTGCCCTACCGCAAGGACTGGCAGCGCAACGATGGGCAGATTCCGGCAGATCTGGGCCACACCTTGCTGAACAAGGGACTGGTGCAGTTCACCATCGTGCAGCTGATGGGGCTGCCGTTCTTCCAGCATCGGGAAGCAACCTGGCTGGCGGGACAGCCTTTGCTGTGGCAGGCGGCAGCCGGCCTGCTGGCAGCCGAATTCGGCCTCTACTGGGCGCACCGTTTTTCACACGAGTGGCCGCTGCTGTGGCGCTTTCATGCCGTGCACCACAGCGTGCGACGACTATGGCTGGTGAACACCGGGCGTTTCCATTTCGTGGACTCCAACCTGAGCGTACTTGCGAGCGTGCCTTTCCTGCTGGTCACCGGGATCTCCATGGACGCAATCATCCTGGTGAGCGCGATCACCGCCTATATCGGCATCCTCACCCACTGCAACGTGGACACGCGTTGTGGCGTGCTGAGCTGGTTCTTCAACACGCCCAACCTGCATCGCTGGCACCATTCCACACGGCTGGAGGAAGGCAACAACAACTATGGCCAGAACCTGGTGTTGTGGGATCAGCTCTTCGGCACGTTCTTCATCAAGCCGGTGGCTCTGCTGGGCGAGATCGGTATTCGCGAGAAGATGCCGAGCCGCTGGCTGCGGCAGCTGTGGGTACCGTTCGTGTGGAAGCGCTACCAGCAGGAGAGCTGAAACGCCGGCGGCGCCGGGATTGGAGCCCGGGCCTGCTTCAGGCAGCGACGCGACGCAGGCGCGCCAAGCGCCATTGCAGAAGATTCCAGACGCCAGCCACCACCCAATCCAACCAACGGCCACCGGGACGCAGATCCACGGCCGCGGCGATCATGTGGGCGGCACTGCGCACATGCTGACGCTGATAGCGGGCCATGGCTCGACGCCAGTAGGCCTGCGCGCAGGCTTCCCGTTCGTAGCGGGCATCCGCCGCCGGCCACACGTTCGCACTGAAGTAGGCATAGGCGAGCTCGTCGTCTCCAGTCTCCTGCACTCGTCCCAGCGCGATTTTCAGGCGTTTCAAGAAGCCCAGCCGCTGCCCGGCGAGATAGCGCCGCAAATGCACATGGAACAGGCGGTAGTGGGCAGCCTCATCCTGCGCGATGGCATGGCAGATTCGGCGCAGCACAGGTTCGGTGGTGCTGTCGCGCAGCGCCGAATAGAACGAACAAGTGCCGGACTCGACCACGCAGCGGGCGACCAGCTCGCCTGTACGGGAACCCCGGACCGAGGTGGTCGTCTCCAGCGGCAGGCTGTAGCCGGCCCGGAAGCGGGCAAGACTTGCCGCGAAATCGAAGGTGGGGTCCACCCGCTCGGCCCAACGCGCCAGTGCAGCGCCATGCTGGGCCTCCTCCTCCCCCCACACGCGTGCGGCTTCCACAAAGGCGGGATCATCGGCGAAGACATTGCAGAGGTAGGTCACGTAATCGGCGCTGTTGGCCTCCACCAGTGCCGCTGTCTTGACGGTCTCCAGGAGCTCCGCATCCACCCGCGCCGGATCGAGCGCGGACCAGGGCATGTCATCGAGGGTCCAGGTCTGGCTCATGGCGTGCTTCCTGTTCCATCAGCGCTGGTTAAAGTGGGATTCAGGCATGCAGTGGCAAAACAAGCGGCGTATAGTGTCGCCCGCCGAAGGGACCGCAGCTCGGACTTGCGCCCGGCCGCCGATAGATGCGAGGACTTTTTCATGGCCCACATTCTAACCACGGCCGGCGCGGGAAGCGCGAAGCACGCCGCACGCTCCTCGGCCCTCACTGCCGTCATCGTGCGTCCTCCCCTCCACTCCCGCTCTCAGGACTGACCCCCGGATGCCCGACTCCAGGACCGACCGCACGACTTTCAGCGTAGGCCCCTATCTGCCGCGCTGGCCCGCCCGACTGCGCCGAATGATTACCCGCCTCGCGGATTCCGCGCTGGGCTTCTCGTCGCTGACTCGGCGCTACCACCGGATTCCCGCGGCCGAGACGCCAGCGCAGTTCGCGGGGCTGGCGCTGGAGGAGCTCGGCGTCACCCCGCTTTTCGAGGCCGACGAACTGGACCTCATTCCGGCTGAGGGCGGATGCCTGCTCATTGCCAATCACCCGCATGGCGGGCTCGATGGACTGATCCTGATGGAGGTACTGCTCCAGCGGCGTCCGGATGTGCGCTTCCTCGCCAACCATTTCCTCGCGAGCTTCCAGGAACTCGGGCCACTGTTCCTCAAGGTGAATCCTTTCGGTGGCAACGAGGCCCGCCGTTTCAATTCCAGTGCCGCCCGCGAAGCGCTCGCCTGGCTCAAGCAGGGCGGCCTGCTCGTCATGTTCCCGGGTGGCGAAGTGTCGAGCGTCGACTGGCGGACCCGTCGCGTGATCGATCCGGAGTGGGATCGCGGCATCGCCCGGCTCGCGGCCCAGACCGGCGTGCCGGTAGTGCCCTGTCATATCGGCGGCCGCAACAGCCTCTGGTTCCAGCTGGCAGGCCTGATTCATCCACGCCTGCGCACCGCCCTGCTGGCACGCGAGATGCTCAATGCGCGTGACCGGCAGATCGATCTGCGCTTCGGCACCCCCATCGAACCCGAAGTGCTTGCGGGATTGCCTGACCGCACGCAGGTCACGCGCTATCTGCGCACCAAGACCTATCTGCTCGCGGAGCGGCCCACCGCCCGACTGGTTCTGGGCCGGGCCGGTTCGCCGCGGCGCCCCGAAGAATCTCTGAGTGACGCGGTGGATTCTGAGGTCATCGAGGACGAGATCCGCTCGCTTCCTCCCGGCCAGTGCATCATGACCAGTGGGCAGTTCCAGGTGTGGCATGCGGCTTCGGGGCAGATCCCCTGGCTGCTGCAGGAAATCGGGCGATTGCGCGAAGTGTCCTTCCGCGAGGTGGGTGAAGGCACGGGCAAGCGCTCGGACTTGGACCTCTTCGATACCTACTACACCCACCTGTTCGTCTGGGATTCGCGCAAGCGCCTGGTTGTGGGCGGCTATCGTCTGGGTCATGCCGATGAAATCCTGCGCCAATACGGCCCCAAGGGTCTCTACGTGCATTCCCTGTTCAAGCTCGACCCCGCGCTTGGAACGGATCTCTCGCGCGCGATTGAAGTTGGGCGGTCCTTCGTCTCCCCGGCCTACCAGCGCAGCTATTCCGCGCTCCTGCTGCTGTGGAAAGGTGTTGCCACCTATATGGCCCTGCGCCCGCAGTACCAGATCCTGTTCGGGCCGGTCAGCATCAGCAACGACTACCATCCCATCTCGAAGCAAATCCTGGTGCGCTTCCTGCGCCACCATAAATTCGAGCTCAGGCGAGCCAGTCTGGTCAAGCCACGCCGCCCCTTCCGGGAGCGCGAGCATGCGGCAGCCTCGGTGGTTGATCTGGACGACGGCGACCTGCGTCTGGTGGCCGACCTGCTGGGCACCGTAGAGCCCGACGAACGTGGCGTGCCGGTGCTTCTGAGGCAGTACCTCAAGCTGGGCGGCCGCATTCTCGGCTTCAACATCGACAACCAGTTCGGCAATTCCATCGACTGCCTACTGTGGGTGGACATGCGCCGCACCGAGCTCCCCCTGCTGCGCAAGTACATGGGGACCGAACTTGCCGGCCGCTTCCATGCCCTGCATGTCGCCGGCATGGAAGACCCCGTCCCGCAGCCGCGCCAAGGCTAGCGCCCCGGCATCGTCCGACTACCTCGCCCCCGTTCGGGGAGGTATGCTCGTGCGACAATAATGCAGGGGAGGTTGCCATGGCTGAGTATGATCTCGTCATCAAGAACGGGCTGGTGATAGACGGTACGCGTCTGCCGCGCTATCGGGCCGATATCGCCATCAAGAACGGCGTGATTGCGGAGATGGGGCAAGTACCCGCCCACGCGGCCAAGCGGATGATCGATGCCAGCGGACTCATCGTCGCGCCGGGCTTCGTCGACCTCCACACCCATTACGATGCCCAGCTCTTCTGGGACCCCTATTGCACGCTCTCCAGCTGGCACGGCATCACCTCGGCCGTGATCGGCAACTGCGGATTCGGCTTCGCGCCGGTGCAACCGGAACTGCGTGAACGCGCGATGCTGAGCATGACGCGCGTGGAAGCCGTGCCCTATGCCGCCATGAAGCAAGGCATGCCTTGGGACTGGGTGACCTTCCCCGAATTCCTGGACTCCGTGGACCGGGCACCCAAGGCCATCAATCTTCTCCCCTACGTGCCGGTGGGCCCCATGCTGGTGTGGGTGCTGGGCCTGGAGGCCGCCAAGGCCGGCCAGAAGCCGACGCCGGCCCAGGAAGCCGAGCTCTGCCGTCTGCTGGAGGAATCGCTGGATGCTGGCGGCTGCGGTTGGTCCGCGCAGCGTCTGATGCCCTCCGGGCCGGCTGCGGTACAGCTCGACTACGATGGCACCCCCATGGTCACGGATGTGATGCATGACGAAACCTGCGAGGCCTTCGCACGTGTGCTCGGCCGGCGCAACCAGGGTTTCATGCAGATGACCATCGCCTCGCATTCCGCCGAGCATGATCGACGACACATGGAGCGCCTGACCGAGTTGTCAGGTCGCCCGCTGCTGTGGAACGTGCTGCAGGTCTACGACCACAAACCGGAAGTCCATCGCGGTGGCCTGCGCTGGCTGCAGGAGTGCCGCGAGCGCGGCCTGCGCATCTACGCCCAAGGCCTTACCACTGATGCCGGCTATGCCTTCACCCTGGAAGACTGGAACCTGTGGGATGAGAAACCCGCTTGGCGCGAAGTCACCCTGGGCACCGTGGAGGAGCGTCTGGCCAAGATGGCCGATCCTGCCCGCCGCGCTGCGCTCAAGTCGCAGATGCCCATCGTGGTCACCAGCGGCATTCCGAATCTCGTCGTCACCGGTCCGGCCAGCCCGGAGACAGAGCAGTTCCGCGATATGTTGATCAGCCACGTCGCCGAGCTCACCGGCAAGCATCCCGTGGATGCGCTGCTCGACATCGCCGTGCACGACAAACTGAAGACCGAGTTCTACGCCAATGGCACCAACGCCTATCCCGGCTACATGAAGGAAATCTTCGATGATCCCTACGTGGTGTTGGGTGTGTCCGATGGCGGCGCGCACACCAAGTTCCTGACTGCCGGGCGCTACCCGACAGAAACCCTCACCAAGGCTGTGCGCGAGCACGGCATGTTGAGCCTGGAGGAAGCGCATTGGCGGCTCAGTGCCCTGCCGGCCATGGTAGCCGGCTTCCAGAACCGCGGCGTACTCCGACCGGGCGCGCCGGCCGACATCATCTGCTACGACTACGACCGTCTCGATATCTGCCCCGCAGAAATCGCCCACGACCTGCCCGGCGGTGAATGGCGGCGCATCCAGCGCGCCAAGGGCTATCGCTATATCCTGGTCAATGGGCAAGTCACCATCGAGGATGACCGCGAGACGCACCGGCACAGTGGCCAGCTGCTGCGCCATGGCGTGTTGAAGGCCGCGCGCGCAGCCTGAGGAAGGCGTGAAGACCTGAAACGGCGGGGTGGGCACTGCCTACCCCGCGGGTAGCGGCTTGGCGCATAATCGAATTGACCGGGACAGAGTGCCGGTAAGCGGCCTCTGCCCGGGACGACATCAATCCAGTGAGGGAACCCAAGCCATGCGTCATTCCTTGAAAGCCGCGACTGCCCTGCTTCCCCTGATGCTCGCGCTGTCTGCCTGTGGCAAGAGCGAGCAAGCTGCAACCTCAAGCACGGGATCTGCCGACAGCGCTCCTGCTGCAGTCACTGAGGCACCCGCGGCGCTGCCGCCTGCCTCGGTGGACGATGAGGTCGTGGTCTATGACCCCATCAACACCAGCAAGCTCAGCAATACCTGGTGGGAGCAGTACAACAAGGGCGGCTGATCAAGCCACCCTCTGTACGGTCGATGCTGACGCCAACCGGCCCTCAGGCCGCTGGCGTCCAGCCCGGAGGCGCACCGCCCTGATCGGGGCGCGGCGGAGGCGGCAGTTTGCGCTTCTCACCCGGAGGCGGCTCACCCGGATCACCCGGGATGGGCTGCCCGGCCATGTAGCCAATCACTTCCAGCGGACGCGGCCCACCGGCGTAGGCGGCCACCAGTGCGGCCTCGATATCCTCGGCGGACTTGGCGGTGTGCGCGATCTGCGCCAGTGAGAACTGATGCTCCTCGAAGGGTGAGTACTGCGGGAGGTCGGGTATGGTGCCATTGCGCAGCGTGGTGACCGGCACGCGATCGTGTTGACGCTGGGCCAAACGCTGCAGGATGTTCCAGGCTTTCTTGTTTTCCTGAATGGGCCACACATCGACGAGGCCCGCAGCCTCGAACTTGCGCCAGATATCCTCACCGCGCTGGGTGCGGAGGACGACGATCGTCGCCTGATCCGTGCCCACGCCGCCGCAGGCGATATCCGCGAGCTCAGCCGAGAAATCCCCGCAGTGTTTGCACTCAGGCCGCTGGTATTCGTGCATGGCCTCTTCCAGCGGGATGCGCGCGATGTCGCCATCCTTCTTGTAGATGAGGACCTCGCCCTTCACGTTGAACTTGCTCACCTCGGTGAGCGGAATGCCCATCTGCTGCTCGATGCGTTCGGTCATCAGTTCCGGGCGGAACACCTCGGTGCAGAAGAGCCCGACATTGAAGGACAGACGTTCGGCATAACCCTTCATGAAGCCGCGTTGGCGGGACACGATCTGCGGCTTCTTCTTGGCTGCGAGCAGGATGCTGGGGTCAACATAGGTCATCTTGCTGAGCGGCGTGATCTGGCAGGGCACGCCGACAAAGGCCACCTGTTTAAGATCTTTTTCTTCGGCTTCGGCAAGGGCGAGGTTGTTCGGACAGTAGGTGTACCAGCTGCTGGCGCTGGACTTGATCTCCTCCACCTCGGTCATGACCTTGGGTGTGGGGAAGCAAGGATCATCGTTCTCGCCGACGGCGGAGACGACCGCCCCGTCAATCTCGCCTGCCTCGCGGGCCCAGGCCAGCAGTGCGGTGACGATGCCACCGTCCTGCGCGCGCTGCAGGATGTCATCCCGCCGCGTGCGGGCGACGAAGATGTGGCGGTACACGCCAAACACCCCTTCGTAGCCGCGATCGTTGCCAAACTGCACATCGCGCAGATGCTGTTCGCGGGGCCACAGGCGCGGGCAGACCGAAGCACAGACATCGCAGCCCACGCCTTCGCTGATGCCGCAGTAATCGAAGGCCGCGCTTTCCTTGGCGGTCTGCTTGGGCTTGCCGTCGATGTACTCGATCACGTTGTGCGGGCACACCAGCACGCAGCTTCCGCATTCGCAGCAGCTGCCGGCAGCCACCACGTCGTTCATCATGTCTTTGAAGGTATTGTGATAGAGCGAACTCACGCGAAAGTCCTCGTCACTACGGGTTGGCGGGGCGGGGGTATTCAGCGGCGGACCTTAACATACGCCCCGGTATGGCGGAAGCGTTGGGCCTGGAGGGCTGGGCTTGGGTCGCCGCGTCAACGATGGGATTCGAAACCTCGGGACGTTGTGCAGCGCCCCCCTCGGCAGACACCGCCGGAACATTCCCTGTCCGAGTAACACTCACCGCCTGCATTGGTGCAACGGCCCGAACGACAAATTCCACCGTCACATTCCCGGTCCGAGTAGCAGCGCCCACCGGCCGTGGTGCATTGCCCCGACCGGCACACGCCGCCCGGACACTCGCGGTCCGAGTAACATTCACCGCCCGCATCGGTGCAACTCCCCGAGCGGCACACCCCACCATCACATTCCCGATCCGAGTAGCAGCGCCCACCGGCCGTGGTGCACTGTCCCGACCGGCAAACGCCGCCCGGACACTCCCGGTCCGAATAACATTCACCGCCCGCATTAGTGCAAATCCCCGAGCGGCACACCCCGCCGCTGCATTCCCTGTCGGAATAACAGTCAGCGCCTGCCCATGCAGCGAAGTGGCACTGGAGCAGAAGTGTCAGCAACAGGAGAGGTAGACGGGGGCTGTGCATATCCTGCCAAATCCCGAGCGCAGCTGACGCGAGGCTAAGTCAACGCAGTTCATGAACACCCTCGCCAAAACCGGTTCTCGGCGAGCATGAATAGAATCCGCGCGTTCTGACGAGGGATTTTCCAAAGACAAACGCGAGCCCGGGAATGACAACCGATGTATATTCAGACCCGTTGAACTTGATTTCTCCCTCTGTATCGCACCAAAAGCCATCATAAGGGAAGCCGTTCATTTTCTCTGGATCAAGAAATCCATCTGGCATCCAATTTCCAAGGATTCGAATCACAGAACCCCCATCGATCGGGCGAACGATGATGGTTTGCTCGTGATGGTTGAGTTTTTCATCTGCGTAGGCTGTATAAACTTTTCCCTCCGCGTATGACGTCAATTCTTCAATTCGCTTGCTTGCAACCTCAATACATTTCTGGACTTGCCCGCACTCTAGATAGGTGGCGAGCCAATTTCTTTGATCACTCTTTATAACCTCAGGAAGTGCGAATTTCCCAAGCGCAGCCCGCTAAACATTTCCCATTTGCCCATCAACATAATTCAATTCCGGTGAGCTGCAGATCATAATTTCAAATTGGCTGTTCGCTTTGCCGCAATTGAAACTGGCCGCAAAACATACCTCTGGAATCATGAGCAAAGCAGCAGCGATGATGTTTGTGCGTTTCATATTCATTGCATCCTGTTTTCGGATCGGGATGGGATAGTGAGGCAGGGATCGCGGCGCGTACCTCTAGACGCGACCAGCGCGGCCGGGCAGCCAGGCAGCAATCAGTGACTCGCCGTTTACTCTGATGCCCATTCTGCGGCCATCACTCAATAGCCGAGTCGGGAAACGCAGATGAGCCAGGAGTAATTTCGCTCCAGGCAGAAGGACGCAACATCGACGCGTATCAATTCAGGTCGTGGAAGGTCTTCAAACCCGTTTTTAAAACAATGGGTTCCTAGCTCGATGCTGGGTAGTGTCGGATGGCGCTCGTCAGTCGCGGCTGTACCCGGGTCATGGGCTTCATTCTCGATTCCCTCCGACTGTTTTAGGCTACCAACAAGGAGACATTGGCAACAGGCCGCTCACCTGGCGTCGCGGCATCTCCCTCACCTGGGCACCGACACGCCGCAGCTGCCATTGGGCTGTATCCGAGTCTCGTTTACCAGTGTGGAGATAAGTAGCGCAGGTCCGATTTGGAATTCGCACGTCTTGCCAATCTGCACAGAGGTAGTGGTCACGCGGTTCAGCGTGTAAGTGACCTGTACACCATCAACGAATGTCTTGTCGAGCTCGACCTTGCCTGGCGCGATTGCGGTTATTTGAACATTCCTGGTGGTCTGCGATTGATTGACGATCGGCAGGGAATACACTTCCGGTTTATATCTTGCCCCATCGTCCGCACAAGCCGACAGCAGAAAAGGTAGCGCGAGCGTAATGGGGCCGAGCCCTGCCGCCATTCGAAGTCTGTTCTTTTGCATTTGTTTACCTTGGCTTGCTTTCGCTAGGATGCCAGACCGGCGGTTGCAGCCCGGCCAATCAGAAATCCACCCCTTCCTTCGGCCCGTCGCCAGCCGTATCCGCAGGCGGGGGCGCACTTCGAGGAGCAGCGCCTTGGTTGGTCGCTGTAACCGTCGCATGGGCTGAGGCTGCAGCGGTGGCTGTGACTTGTTGGCCACTGGTGCCGGCATTTACCGCCGCCGCTGCGGGAACGCTCTGGGACCGGCGAACCACCATGCTCTTGGGATTGGACATGTCTTGAGGAGGCCCCCCCAGAAAAGTGCCTTTGGAAATTTTCGCCTGCACCTCTACGACTTCAATGAGCCCAAGGTTCTCCTCGGAGTGGCCGATGATTTCCCCGGTATCGCTGTCGGTAATTGCTTCCCCACGTCGGAATACTTCAAACACATCCCCCACTTTGATACTGTCCCCTCCCCTCCCAAGATAGACCTGCCCATTCGAGAAGCCTTCCACTCGAATGGGATACAAAGACTCAAGGACCCGGTCCGCAAGCTCTGCGGCCTGTGTCTTGGCGATATCGCTTAAGGCCGAAGACTGGTAACGGGCACCCTCCAGTGTCGCAGAGAGCTGCACAATACCGGTCGCCGCTTCAATCAGGCGGAAAGTGAGTCCGGCACTTGCATGTGTGGCGCCATAGATGGTCTTGTCCGCCGCCTTGATGTATTTGGACTCGGTGAAGACCTCAGCCTTCGTGATAGTCCCCACTATGATGTAGTCTGCACCGAGTCGATTGCCGAGCCTCGCCGCCTGATCCTTGTTGAATCCATCTGAGTTGAGTTGCTCGATTTCCCCCTCATTCTCCGCCTGATAATCTCGATCAAGCACTGCAAGTTTGTTGGACTGTGAAAGGGCATCAATGACCAGCGGGCGAAGTACCTTTTCATAGCCCGAGCCTTCTCTTCCCTTGGATTCTATACGGAGGGGAAGGACAGCAACGCTCATTCGTTTTGCAGCGGCAGAGGCCTCATAGATCGGAATCTCAGCCACGATGGCGACTGTCCAGGATGACTTGTCCTTGGATTGTGAAGCGCTTGCCACCTGGAACCGTCTTACCACCCCAGAGACGCTCGATGACATGGATACGATGGTTCGACCAGAATCGAACTTGCCCTCCGCAGAAAAGGAATCGGAATATTTGAAGTCTTCCGTGGCTTCTGCGTTGGCGGAGGCAGAACTCTGAAGATGCGCAGTGTCGGCGCCGGACCCGGAATGAAGCGAGACCTCGGCACTGGATTCAGCGCTCGCAGTCACTCGCCCTGAGCCCTCGTACTCTCCAGTCGATGAGGACTTCGCGCGGTACTCGGACACTATGCTCTCAGTATCCACCGATTGACTGGCGGAGACGCCGTTGACTTGCTTGATCGCCATCACCAACGCCTGCTGAAGTGCTTCATCGAAGCTGCGCCCATAGCCTTGGGACTTCACTGTTTGCATCTTGATGCCGGGTTTTGAGGCAAGAGCTTCCGGAGCAGCGTTTTGCGGTTCCACCGAGCTTTGTGTCTCTTCTGCCCCCTTCTCTCCACAGCCAGCGAGCATGACCAAAAGCGTCAATAGCAAGACGAGAGCTGATGAGGCTATCCGTCGCTTCACTCTTCTCATTTGAGCACTCCCAAGGTTGCGGTTGGCGGGTCAGATCTTGCTAGCTAGATCACCAGTGTCGATTTCGTTTTGCTTGCAGAATTTGATGAAGTTCCCCGTGGTCGTCTCCCACGCCCCAAAGAGGGTTGGCAGTCCCTTGGTGACTTCCTTGACTTCATTTACCTTGGTGACATATTCCCCTGCTTTCTTTGGGTTACTCTTCAATGCGTTTGCTGACTCCATGGCATTAGTTGCCCAGTTTGCGTACTCACCCGGGAGTTGAACGGTATTCACCATGCCGTCCCCGTAATGAGGAACTGCCTTGGCGAGCTCGACTTTCGCATTGGCATCAGCCACCTGAGATTGCGCAAGCTTGGTATCCAGTTCCTTGGAAGCATCCTGCGACAACGTAATCGACCGCTTAACCATGTTGAGGTCATTCTTACCCTCCAGCGATTTGGCCTCAGAGGTCAACGCCGCTGCCTGGTCCTTCAGTCCCAAGGCCGACATCGTGATTGCCTGCGCGGTCAACATCGACCGCAGCGCCGAAATAAAAGTAGAGTTGAGCGAACCAAGCTGGCCGTCAAGATCGTCAAAAGACATTACGGAAGCGACATCACTGCCCCCTCCTACGCCTGTGACTGCAGAGACACCCTTCGAAACACCGTCGAGTAGACCGGCGTTAGAGGTAGGTAAGATGAGGCAAATGGCGAGGGCACATGCAATACGCGAGCTTGTAGGTTTCATATGTCAATTTCCTGTTTTTCGATTAGTGCCTTTGGAGTTCAGTAGATTCCTTATGGCGGTGACTGCTTAGTTCTCCGATTGTGTCAATGCGTCGGCTATTGCCATCGCCGAGTGGCTCCATCCTTGATATAGGCTCGGGATTTGCGCGATTACGGCGAGGACTTCGGCTACCTTGTTCTGGTACCTACCGGCTTGGGGCGCCATCGTTGGGTTGTCTTTCAAGGCGTTGAGTGAAGTCATGGCATCACGCATCCAGTTTTGGTACCCCGCCCCCAAAGCACCTAGACTCTCAAGCCCAGCTACGTGCTGAGGAACTGCCTTGGC
>VGUA01000009.1 GCA_016874535.1 Gammaproteobacteria bacterium | reverse complement strand
TGTTCGGCTCAGTGACCGTGCAACCCATCCCGGATTTCGCGCAGACACGCTACCTGCTGCTGATTGGCGAAAACCCCAAGGTCAGTCAGATGAGCTTCGTGTCGCTGCCGGCGTCCATGGATGCACTGGAGGCCATCGAAGCCCGCGGTGGCAAGGTGGTTTTCGTCAATCCGCGGCGGATAGAAAGCGCCAAACAGACCGGCGAGTGGTTGCCGATACATCCGGATACGGATGTCTACTTCCTGGCGGCCCTACTGGTGGAGCTCGATCGCCAAGGCTTCTTCCGCGAGGAGATCCTCGCCCGGCACGGCCGCCATGTAGACGAGCTGCGCGCCTTCATCCGGGACTACACCCCGGAGCGGGTGGCGTCCGTCACCGGCATCCCTGCGGAACGCATGCAGGCCTTGGCCCGCGAGTTCGGGCGTGCCGAGGGCGCAGCCGTCCACATGTCCACAGGTGTGAACATGGGGCGACAGGGCACTTTGGCCTATTGGCTGTTGCAGATGGTGAATTTCGTCACCGGCAATCTCGATCGACCGGGCGGCAGCGTGCAGTCCGTGGGCTACTACACGCGACACACCCGCGCCGGTCGCACCCCGCGCGGCGGGATAGAATTCATCGACACGCCCTTGGGGCGCATTCGCCGACCGCAGGCGCCGGTGTTTCCCGTGCCCGGGAATCTGCTGCCAAATCTCATCACGGCCGATTCGGATCGTATTCGTGCCCTGGTGGTCTGTGCCGGCAACCCGGTGCTGTCCATGGGCGGGGAGGCACGCCTCAGGGCGGCTTTGCCTGAGCTGGAACTGCTGGTCGTACTGGATCTCTATCGCAATGCCACGGCGGAGTATTCCCATTATCTGCTGCCGGCCACCGATGCGTTCGAGCGTGAGGATGTGAACGTGATGGCGACCGGCCTGCAGGCAACGCCCTATGTCCAGTACACCCCGGCCGTGGTGCCGGCGCGGGCTGAACGCCGACCTGAGCATGAGGTCCTGGCCGATCTCGCCGCAGTGATGGGCCTGGAGCCTGCGGACTCACCCGCAGTTGAGCCCTGGGGCAAATTCGCGCACATGTTGCGCAGTCGCGACATCGCCTTCAGCGAGCTCAAGGCGCGTCAGGTCATCGAATTCGGGCCGCATGAGTATGGGCGTTTCTTCACCGACCATCTCCAGACTGCGGATCAGAAAGTGGATTGCTGTCCCATGGTTTTCCGTGAACGCTTCCCGGCGCTGGCAACCGAGTTCCAGGGTTTGGTCGACGAGCCTGTCGACACCTTGAAGCTCATCAGCCGGCGCGAAGCGCGCATGATGAACAGCTGGTATTCAAATCTTCCCCGGTTGCGCACCCGCACGAACAGCTTCAATCCCCTGTATGTCCATCCCGAGGATGCTCGCGCGCGCAGTCTTGCCGATGGGGACACGGCGAGATTGCACAACACCTGGGGCGACACCTTGGTGACCGTGCGCCTGGATGCGGATCTCATGCCGGGCGTGGTGGCCATGGCACATGGCTGGGGACATCAGGCGAGTCCGGGCATGCGCGTTGCGCACGCCTCGCCGGGGGTGAACTGCAACCGCCTGCTGCCGACAGGCCCGGGGTCTTTCGATCCGCTGTCCGGACAGGCCCACATGACGGGAATCGCGGTCACGCTTGAAGCCGCACCGGACGAAGCCCGGTCGTTGGACAAGGCCGCGACCATTCGCTAAGGTCCGGCCACTCGCGGCGGCCGGTCCCCGGCTGCCATTTTCCTCTCGAAAACCCCAGTGCAGTGGAGCTTTTCCATGAACCAACCCACCCGCATCGCCGCCGATTCCGCTACCCCGGCGCATGCCTTCAAGCTGTCTCCGGATCAGCAGACCATCCTCGATGAGGCGGACAAATTCTGCCGCAGCGAACTCTATCCACTCGCCCAGCGCATGGACAACGAGGAATGGTGGCCGGAGGACGCCTTCCATCGCATTGGTGATCAGGGTTATTGCGGCATCACGGTGCCTGAGGAATTCGGGGGCACGGGCCTCGACTTCTTCACCAGTGGCCTCGTTTGCCAGGCGATGGCGCGCTGGAACTACGCGCTGAGCCTGTCCTGGATCGCACACGAGAACCTCTGCCTCAACAACATCTACCGCAACGCGAACGACGATCTGCGGCGCAAATATCTGCCGGATCTGTGCTCCGGCAAGGCCGTGGGTGCCCTCGGCCTGACCGAACCCGGCGCAGGTTCGGATGCGCTCGGCTCCATGCGTACCACCGCGCGGCGCGAGGGCGGTTACTACATCTTGAATGGCAGCAAGATCTACATCACCAACGGACCGATTGCCGACACCCTGCTGGTGTATGCCAAGACGGCCCCCGAGCGTGGCGCGCACGGCATCTCGGCCTTCATCGTGGAGAAGGATTTCCCTGGTTTCCGGGTTGCGCAGAAGCTCATCAAGATGGGTTTCCGTGGCAGCCAGACCGGCGAGCTGGTGTTCGACAACTGCAAGGTGCCGGTGGAAAACCTGGTCGGCCAGGAGAATACCGGCGTGGCCATCGTGATGAGCGGCTTGGACCTCGAGCGCGCGGTGATCTCGCCCATCTGCGTGGGCATCGCGGAGCGTGCGCTGGAACTCTCCATCGACTACGCCAAGACCCGTGAGCAGTTCGGCAAGCCGCTTGCCGAGTTCCAGATGATCCAGTCGAAGATTGCCGACATGTATGTGTGGGTGGAGAGCATGAAGGCGCTCTGCTACGGCGTGCTGGCGGAGGCCAATGATCTGGAAGTCGGGGGCGGTGGTCGGGGGATGATTCATGCGCAGACCGCGGCCTCGCTCATGTATACCGCCAATTCGCTCAATCTGGTGCTCAACGAGGCGCTGCAAATCTTTGGTGGCGCGGGTTACATGTGGGATACGGAGATCAACCGCCTGTATCGCTCGATCAAGCTGCTGGAGATCGGAGCAGGCACCACGGAAGTCCGCAAGATGATCATCAGCCGCGAGCTGCTCGGCAAACGTTGAAGGACGGCATGAGTACCACGATGTCGAGCGAGCCCGCGATTCCGTCGACCAACGAGGAGCTGGCAGAACATCCCACGGTCTTTGCGCCGGACCTTCTCAAGGACAAGGTGGTGTTGGTCTCCGGCGGTGGCAGCGGCATCGGCCGGGCGACTGCCTGGCTGGCTGCACGGCTGGGCGCCAGCGTCATTGTCTGTGGTCGCAACGAGGAAAAACTCGTCGAGGTGGTGGAAGCGATGCGCGCGCGGGATCTGGATGCGGATTTCGAGCCGCTCGATATCCGCGACCGGGCCTGGGTGGAGCGGTCCACTGCCACGCTCTGGGAGCGTTACGGGCAGATCGATCTCGTGGTGAACAGCGCCGGTGGCCAGTTCCCGCAGGCCGCACTCGATTTTTCGGAGAAGGGCTGGAATACCGTCATCAACACCAACCTGCACGGGACCTGGTCCATGATGCAGTGTCACGCCCGACGCTGGCACGCGGCCGGTATTCCGGGGAGTCTGGTGAACATCGTGGTGGTGCCACGGGGCCTGCATGGCGTGGCGCATACCGTTGCGGCACGCGCCGGCGTGGTGGCGCTGTCCGAGGCCGTGGCGGTGGAATGGGCGCCTTACAACATCCGGGTCAACTGCATTGCGCCAGGCTCTGTCCAGACCGAGGGTTGGGCGGTCTACAGCCCCGAAGCGCGCGCCAAGTATCCCCTCACCAATCCGATGCAGCGGGTGGGTTCACCGTGGCAGATCGCCGAGGCGGCGCTCTTCATCGGCGGGCCCGCAGGCGGTTACATCACCGGTGAGGTGGTGACCATCGATGGCGGCGGTCGTCATTGGGGTGAAATCTGGACCACGGGCAAGCCGGAATATTTCCGCGACGCGACGCGTCGTCTGGATGCCGAGGACTGAGTCGCCGCGGATCGCGTCTTGAGGCTTTCCTCGAGGAGGCCTTGCCAAGCCGCTAGTGCTTCGCTTCCGGCTCCGCACCCAAAGCGGCATTGAGCCCATGCAGGTGGGTGAGCAGCGAGTCGCGGGCCCCGGGATCCTCGGTCGCGAGCTGCGCCACCGCTTGGCCGAAGGCCTTTACCGCGCGGGTGTGCAGCTCGAGCAGTTGTTCGAGATGGGCGATTTCCGCGAGGCTGCGCCTGCCGCCTCCCTCGTGCTTGCGGTCGAGCTCGCTCAGGAAGTCGAAGTGGCGGGTCTTGGAGGCCACCATCGCGTGGTAGGACGACCACGCGAGGTGGGCGATGGCGGGCAACTCCGCCGGGAACTCTCCAGAAGTGTCGCCCGTCATGCTCAGCCGAAGATTTTCTTGAAAAACCCTTTGATACCGCCGGCCGGTGCTGGTGCCTTGGCGCTGGCCCTGGGTGATGCACTGCGCGGCTGGCGGTTGCCTTCGCTGCGCTCGGCGCCCATAGGCTTCTCGGACCTCGGCTGGGAGGCATCCACGCGCAGCTCACGGCCGTGGAATTCCTGGCCGTTCAGGGACTCGATGGCGCGTCGGGCCTGACCGTCATCGGCCATTTCCACAAAACCATAGCCGCGCGAACGCCGGGTGCGCTTGTCGAAAATCACCTCGGCGGAAAGGACCTGGCCAAAAGGTTCGAAAGCGGCGCGCAGTTCTTCGTCGCGCACGCTGTAGGGCAGATTGCCAACGTAAATGTTCATGAAAATGTTCGACTCTTGTGCTGAGGGTGGCGATGCCCGCTCGGCGGGACCAGGCCTCCACGGGGAGGCGGCCGACCGACACGGCGGGGGCGGGACGGAACTGCTGGGCAGGCTCCGGAGTCTTGCGGCCACGTCCGGAGCGAGCCTGATTCAAGCACACCGGACGTGGCGGCGCAATGAAGGCGCACCCCGTCGGCGAGGACCGGACTCAGCCGGTGAAGGCCTGCAGCCCGGTCTGAGCGCGACCGAGGATGAGGGCGTGCACGTCATGCGTGCCCTCATAGGTATTGACGGCCTCGAGATTCATCACATGCCGCATCACGTGGTATTCGTCCGAGATGCCATTGCCGCCGTGCATGTCACGCGCCATGCGCGCAATGTCCAGGGCCTTGCCGCAGTTGTTGCGCTTCATGAGCGAGATGGCTTCCGGTGCGCCGACCCCGGCATCGATCATCCGGCCGATTTGCAGCGAACCTTGCAGGCCCAGAGTGATCTCGGTCTGCATGTCGGCCAGTTTCTTCTGGATGAGCTGGTTGGCGGCGAGCGGGCGCCCGAACTGCTTGCGATCAAGGGTGTACTGGCGTGCCGCATGCCAGCAAAACTCCGCAGCACCCATCGCGCCCCAGGAGATGCCATAGCGGGCGCGGTTGAGACAGCCGAACGGACCGCGCAGCCCTTTCACGTTGGGCAGCAGGTTCGCCTCCGGCACGAACACTTCGTTCATCACTATTTCGCCGGTGCAGGAAGCACGCAATGAGAACTTGCCCTCGATCTTGGGTGTGCTGAGCCCCTGCATGCCGCGTTCGAGCACGAAACCGCGGATGACGCCGTCATCGGTCTTGGCCCACACCACCATCACATCAGCGAGAGGGGAGTTGGTGATCCACATCTTGGCGCCGGTGAGGGAGTAGCCGCCGTCCACGCTGCGAGCCCGGGTCTGCATGCCACCCGGGTCTGAGCCATGGTCGGGCTCGGTCAGGCCGAAGCATCCCACCCATTCGCCGGACGCGAGCTTGGGCAGGTAGCGCTGGCGCTGGGCTTCGTCGCCATAGGCATAGATAGGATGCATGACGAGGCTGGACTGCACGCTCATCGCGGAGCGGAAGCCGGAATCGATGCGCTCCACCTCGCGGGCGATGAGCCCGTAGGAGACATAGTTGAGTCCCGCACCACCGTATTCCGAGGGGATGGTGGAGCCGAGGAATCCCAGTTCGCCGAATTCCCGCATCAGGCCGCGTTCGAAGGTTTCATGCCGATGGATGTCGCGCACCCTCGGCAGCAGGGATTCCTGGCAGAAGCCGCGGGCAGCCTCCATGACCATGCGTTCATCATCACTGAGCTGACTGGTCAGCAGCAGGGGGTCGGCCCAATCGAAGGCGGCCTCGGCGGAGGCGTGACCGTGGGAGCTTGAGGGAGCGGCTTTCTTCGCGGCGGTCTGGGTCATGGCTGATTCCTGTGGTCCGGAGGGAAGGATCGAGCCCGATCATCGCACTGCAGCGCGCCGTGGTGCCAGTCCTTCGACCCACCCCCCACGGGCGTGGCCCGAGAGCGCCGGGCGGCTCGATCCGGCCACCTCGTGTTGCGGCGCATCGTCTTCTTCGATCAACCCGTTACTGCTACCATTCCGGCCCAACGACGGAGTCCAAGCCGTGGCATCCAGACGCACGCCGCCACGGTCTCCGGTCAACCCAAGCTACAGCTGGAGGACATGATGAAGATCCTGGTCGCCGTCAAGCGCGCCATAGACTACAACGTGAAGGCACGTCCCAAATCCGACGGTTCTGGCGTCGAACTCGCCAACGTCAAGATGTCCATGAATCCCTTCGACGAGATCGCGGTGGAAGAGGCCATCCGCCTGCAGGAAGCCGGCAAGGGTCAGGAAATCGTGGTGGTGTCCATCGGCCCTTCAGCCTGCCAGGAAACCCTGCGCACCGCGATGGCGATGGGCGCGGATCGTGGCATCCTCGTCGAGACCGGGGAAGAAGTGCAGCCGCTGGCCGTGGCCAAGCTGCTCAAGGCCGTGGTGGATCGTGAGCAGCCGGGCCTCGTGATCCTCGGCAAGCAGGCGATCGACGACGATTCCAACCAGACCGGCCAGATGCTGGCTGGTTTGCTCGGCTGGGCGCAGGGCACCTTCGCCGCCAAGGTGGAAGTCAGCGCCGACAGCATCGAAGTGAAGCGGGAAATCGACGGCGGCCTGCAGACCCTGGCGCTCAAGCTGCCTGCAGTCGTCACGGCGGATTTGCGGCTCAACGAGCCCCGCTACGTGAAGCTGCCCAACATCATGAAGGCCAAGAAGAAGCCGCTCGACACCCTCACTCCCGCCGAACTCGGCGTGGACATTGCTCCCCGCCTGAAGCTCATCAAGGCCTCCGAACCTGCCGGTCGGGCAGGGGGTGTGAAGGTGGCCGATGTCCAGGAACTGGTCGCGAAACTCCGCAACGAAGCAAAGGTGATTTGAGCCATGGGTGCCCTTGTCATTGCCGAACACAACAACCGGACTCTCAACGTCGCCACCCTGAACGCAGTGGCTGCCGCCTCCCGCCTCGGCACGGTGGACATCCTCGTCGCCGGCCACGGCTGCGGGGAGGTCGCCAGTGCCGCTGCCCAGGTCAGCGGCGTGGGCAAGGTGCTGGTGGCGGATGCGCCGCACTACTCGAGCATGCTGGCCGAGAACGTGGCCCCGCTGGTGGTGCAGCTCGCGGCCGCTTACAGCCATCTGCTCGTGCCCGCCACCACCAACGGCAAGAACGTGATGCCGCGCGTGGCGGCTCTGCTCGATGTGGCGCAGCTCTCCGACATCATCGAAGTGGTGAGCGAAGACACCTTCGTGCGCCCCATCTATGCGGGCAATGTGCTCGCCACCGTGCAGTCCAGCGATCGCATCAAGTGCATCACCGTACGCACCACTGCCTTCGACCCGGTGGCCGCCGACGGCGGTGCCGCGACGGTGGAGCAGGTGGCAGCCGGCCCGGATGCGGGTCTCTCCACGTTCAAGGGCGAGGAACTCACCAAGTCCGCCCGGCCGGAACTCGCAGCAGCCAAGATCATCGTCTCTGGTGGTCGTGGTGTTGGCAGCTCGGAGAACTTTTCACTCATCGAAGCGCTCGCGGACCAGCTCGGTGCCGCGGTGGGCGCATCCCGTGCCGCCGTGGACGCAGGCTATGTACCGAACGACTACCAGGTCGGCCAGACCGGCAAGGTTGTCGCGCCGCAGCTTTATGTGGCAGTGGGGATCTCGGGTGCCATCCAGCACCTCGCTGGCATGAAGGACAGCAAGGTGATCGTGGCCATCAACAAGGATGAAGAGGCACCCATCTTTCAGGTGGCGGACTATGGCTTGGTCGGAGATCTGTTCAAGGAAGTGCCGGCGCTGGTCGCCGAGCTTTCCAAGTAAGTACGCAGGCGTAGCCGGGTCGGCGAGAAGGAGAGCGGATGGAACGCGAAGCCATGGAGTTCGATGTGGTGATCGTGGGAGGTGGGCCCTCCGGGCTTGCCGCCGCGATTCGCCTGAAGCAGCTCGCTGCGGAGCATGACGTCGAGCTTGCGGTCTGCCTCATCGAGAAAGGCTCGGAAATCGGGGCGCACATCCTGTCTGGCGCAGTGCTGGAACCGCGCGCGCTGAACGAGCTGATTCCGGACTGGAAGGCGAAGGGCGCACCCCTGAACACGCCGGTCACCGAGGACAGCTTCCGTTTTCTCACGGCGACCCGGTCATTCACCCTGCCCACGCCGCCGCAGATGCAGAACCACGGCAATTACATCGTGAGCCTCGGCAACGTCTGCCGCTGGCTCGCGCAGCAGGCAGAAGCGCTGGGCGTGGACATCTATCCCGGCTTTGCCGCGGCGGAAGTGCTCTATCACGAGGATGGCTCGGTCAAGGGGGTCGCCACCGGGGACATGGGCCGCACCCGCGAGGGGGAAGAGGGACCCAATTTCGCACCCGGCATGGAGCTGCATGCCCGGCAGACGATTTTCGCCGAGGGTTGCCGCGGCTCGCTCACCAAGACCCTGTTCGAGCGCTTCCGCCTGCGCGAGGGCGTGGATCCCCAGGTCTACGGGCTCGGCATCAAGGAATTGTGGGAAGTCGATCCCGCCAAGCATCATGCCGGCCGGGTCACTCACACCGTGGGCTGGCCGGTGGACGCCTCGACTTACGGCGGCTCCTGGCTGTATCACCTCGAAGGCAACCTCGTCTCCGTGGGCTATGTCGTGGGGCTCAACTATGAGAACCCCTACCTGAGCCCGTTCGAGGAGATGCAGCGCTTCAAGACCCATCCCTCGATTCGCGATCTCTTCGTGGGCGGGCGACGCGTCTCCTACGGCGCGCGCGCCATCAGCGCCGGCGGCTTCCAGTCGATCCCCAAGCTCACCTTCCCGGGTGGCCTGCTGGTGGGGGATACGGCCGGTTTCCTCAACCTGCCCAAGATCAAGGGCAGTCACACCGCGATGAAGTCAGGCATGACCGCTGCCGAGTCGGTATTCCAATTGCTGCGTGCTGGTGAGCGGGCGAGCCGCGAGGCCGTCAATTACCCGGATCGGCTGCGCAATACCTGGCTGTGGGACGAGCTCTACCGCGTGCGCAACATCAAGCCGTCCTTCCACTGGGGACTCTGGGGGGCAATGGCCTACTCTGCGCTGGACACCTATCTGTTTCGCGGCAAGGCCCCGTGGACCCTGCATCACACGCCGGATCACGCGAGCCTGAAACCCGCGGCCCAATGCCAGCCCATCGACTATCCCAAGCCGGACGGGCAAATCACCTTTGATCGCCTCTCCTCGGTGTTCCTCTCGAATACCAACCACGAGGAAGATCAGCCCTGCCACCTGACGCTCAAGGATCCCAGCGTGCCGACGCGGCTGAATCTTGCCTTGTACGACGGCCCTGAGCAGCGCTACTGCCCGGCTGGCGTGTATGAATACCTGGAAGGCGAGGGTGGCAAGCAGCTGCGCATCAACGCGCAGAACTGCGTGCACTGCAAGACCTGCGACATCAAGGATCCTTCGCAGAACATCCATTGGGTGACGCCCGAGGGCGGCGGCGGCCCCAACTATCCCAATATGTAGGACGAGGGAGAGGCGCACATGCCGAAGGTCGTATTCGTCTCGCCGGGCGGCGCGCGGCGGGAACTCGCCATCGCAGACGGCTGGACCCTCATGGAAGGTGCCGTCCAGCACAACGTGCAGGAAATCGCTGCGGAGTGTGGCGGCGGCTGCGCCTGCGCCACCTGTCACGTCTTCATCGACCCCGCCTGGCTTAGCAAGCTGCCTGCCCCTGCGGCGGCAGAGCAGGATCTGCTGGACTGCACGGCCGTGCCCCGCCAGGAGAACTCCCGGCTGAGTTGCCAGTTGAAGCTCACCCCTGAACTCGATGGCCTGGTGGTGATGTTGCCGGAACGCCAGACCTGAACCGGCCTGCGCACGCATCATGACCCGCCATGTGATCATCGGGGCCGGACAGGCGGGCCTGCAGATTGTGGAGAGCCTGCGCAAGGAAGGTTTCTCCGGCGAGATAGCCCTGATCGGCGACGAAGCTTCCGCGCCCTATCAGCGTCCCCCCCTGTCCAAGAAATATCTCTTGGGCCAGATCACGGCCGAGCGCCTGCTGTTTCGCGCACCCGAACACTATGGCCGTCTCGGCGTCGAGCTGCGGCTCTCCACGCGCGTCACGGCCATCGATCCGGCCGCACACACCGTCACTCTTGCCGAGGGTTCGCAGCTCGAATGGGACAGGCTGGCGCTCGCCACCGGTGCGCGTGTGCGCAAGCTTGGGGTGCCCGGGGCCGAGGATCCTCGCGTGCATGTGTTGCGCGGCGTGGAGGACGCGGAAGCCCTGCGCCAAGGTCTGGAGCAGGCGGCCCGGGTGGTGGTGATCGGCGGCGGTTTCATCGGCCTCGAAGTGGCGGCGATTGCACGCAAGCTGGGACTTGAAGTGAAGGTTGTTGAAGCGCAGTCGCGCGTGCTGCCCCGCGTGGTCGCCCCGCTGGTGTCGACCTTCTTCCATGAACTGCACACGGGCCATGGCGTACGCATCCTGCTTGACCAACAGGTGGCGGCACTCGTCCCGTCAGCCGACGCCCTGACGGTGCAGACCCAGGACGGCACCGTCATTCCAGCCGACCTCGTGGTGGTGGGCATCGGCGTGCTGCCCAACACGGAGCTCGCAGAGGCTGCGGGACTTGCCTGTGACGCGGGCATCGTGGTGGATGAATTCGCGCGCACCAGTCACCCGCACATCGTTTCCGCGGGTGATTGCACACGGCATCGCAATCTGCTCTTCGCGGCGCCGCATCGGCTGGAGTCGGTGCAGAATGCGGTAGACCAGGCCAAGGTGGCGGCGTCCACCATGCTCGATGCCCCGGTCCCCTATGCCCAGGTGCCTTGGTTCTGGTCAGACCAGTACGACGTCAAGCTCCAGATGGTCGGCATTTCCACCGGCCACGACTCGCTGGTCGTACGCGGCGTGCCCGGTCCGGATGGTTTTTCGGTATTTTACCGGTCTGGTGATCGCGTCATCGCGGTCGACTCGATCAACAAGCCCGCCGAACACATGGCGGCACGCAAGCTCATTGCCGCCGGCGGCCAGTGCGATCCTGAACGCCTCGCGGATACCTCAACCGATCTGAAGACTCTCCTCCAGTAACCTCAACCAGAAACGCCATGCCAAAAGTCACTTTTATCGATCTCGAAGGAAAATCCCACCAATGCGACATCGCCAATGGCCTGTCGGTGATGGAGGGAGCCATTGCCGGTGGCGTGCCGGGGATTCTTGCAATCTGCGGCGGCAGCTGCGCTTGCAGTACCTGCCACGCCTATGTGGATGATGCCTGGGCCGACAAGGTGGGCGGGCCCAATGAAATCGAGGATGCCACGCTGGATCTCGCGAATGATCGGCGGACTCACAGCCGGCTCACCTGCCAGATCACGATGCAGCCCGAATTTGAGGGCCTCGTGATTCACGTCGCGAAGAACGACTGATCTGCCTCCAGACCTCTCACCGGCGTGCCCCGCGCGCGTCGGGAGGGGCAAGCCCGAGGCGGATCCCGGTCCGCAATCCCGTTCGCTCCACGGAGATGACTGCATGAATCCCGTCCTCTGGCGCCCGGATGCGGCGCGCATCGCAGATACCCGACTCACCCGATTCATGCATTTCGTGCACGAACGTCATGGCGTCGAGCTGCCTAATTTTGCAGCCTTGCATGCCTGGTCGGTGACCCGGGCGCCCGATTTCTGGTGCGCAGTCTGGGATTTCTGCGAGGTGCGTGCCGAAACACGCGGCACCGTCACGGTGGTCGAACCCACAGCCATGCCGGGCGCGCGCTGGTTTCCCGAGGCGCGTCTCAATTTTGCCGAGAACCTTCTGCGTCGGCGTGATGACACCTGCGCGATGGTGTTCCGTGACGAGCGCGGTGCCGAGCGCGCGCTCAGCTGGGCCGAGCTGCATGCGCGGGTGCACGCGACTGCCGATGCCTTGAAGGCGACCGGGGTGGTGGCGGGCGATCGCGTGGCAGCGATCACGGCCAATCTGCCCGAGACCATCATCGCCATGCTCGCGGCCACCAGTCTCGGCGCAGTGTGGTCTTCCTGTTCGCCCGATTTCGGCACTCAGGGCATTCTCGATCGCTTCGAGCAGATCACGCCCAAGGTGTTGTTCGCGGTGGATGGCTATTACTACGCAGGCAAGACGCTCGACATCAGGTCCAAGGTCGCCGAGATCCATGCGGCGCTGCCGAGTGTCGAGACCCTGGTGATCATTCCCTTCATCGACGCGGGCCCGGTCGAGAACGGCGTACTGCTGCAGGATCTCGCGCCCGCACCCCGCACGCCGGCGCTTGCGTGCACCCGGGTGGGATTCAACGACCCGCTTTACATCCTCTATTCCAGCGGCACCACCGGCAAGCCGAAGTGCATCGTGCACGGCGTGGGTGGCACCTTGCTGCAGCACCTGAAAGAGCACCAGTTACACTGTGATATGCGCGCCGGTGATCGCCTGTTCTATTTCACGACCTGCGGCTGGATGATGTGGAACTGGCTGGTCTCCGGGCTTGCCAGTGAGGCCACGCTGCTGCTGTACGACGGTTCACCCTTTCATCCCGATGGCTATGTGCTGTTCGACTACGCCGAGCGCCAGGCCTGCACGCACCTCGGCGTTTCGGCCAAATTCATCCAGGGCCTGGAGAAATTCGAGGTCAAGCCAGCGGCGCGTTATCCGCTGGCGAGCGTGCGCGCCATCCTCTCCACCGGTTCCGTGCTGCCTCCCGAAGGCTTCGATTATGTCTATCGCGAGGTGAAGCAGGACGTCTGCCTGAGCTCGGTTTCCGGGGGCACGGACATCATTTCCTGTTTCATCGGCGGCAATCCCAATGGCCCCGTGTACAGGGGCGAACTGCAGTGCAAGGCGCTGGGGATGGCGACCGGTGTGTTCGACGAACATGGCCGGCCGATCATCGGGGAGAAGGGGGAGCTCGTCTGCACCAATTCATTCCCGTCCATGCCGATAGGCTTCTGGGGCGATGCCACCGGCGAGAAATACCGTGCTGCTTACTTCGAACGCTTTCCCGGGGTGTGGGCACACGGTGATTTCGCGGAGGAAACCGCGCACGGTGGCTTCATCATCCACGGGCGATCAGATGCCACGCTCAATCCCGGCGGTGTCCGTATCGGCACGGCCGAGATTTATCGCCAGGTCGAAACACTCGCGGAAGTGGTGGAAAGCGTGGCCATTGGCCAGGAGTGGGAAGATGATGTGCGCGTGGTGTTGTTCGTGGTGCTGAAGCCCGGCCTGAAACTCGATTCGGATCTGGAGCGACGTTTGCGGGATCGTATTCGCAGCGGCGCAAGCCCGCGGCATGTGCCGGCGCGCATCGTGCAGGTCTCCGACATCCCACGTACGCGCTCGGGCAAGCTGACCGAGCTCGCGATTCGCGATGTGGTGCATGGCAAGGCCATCAAGAACATGGAGGCGCTGTCCAATCCGGAGGCGCTGCAGGAATTTCGTGACCGCCCCGAACTCGCGGTCTGATCAACAGTACAGAGGAGATCCCCATGACGACCATCCGCCAGGACGACGTGATTCAGAGCGTGGCCGATGCGCTCCAGTACATCTCCTACTACCACCCCACCGATTACATCAAGAATCTCGCTGCGGCCTATGAGCGCGAAGAATCGCAGGCCGCCAAGGATGCGATGGCCCAGATCCTCATCAATTCGCGCATGTGTGCGGAGGGACACCGGCCCATCTGCCAGGACACCGGCATCGTCACCGTGTTCTGCAAGATTGGCATGGGAGTGCGCTGGGAGGGCTCGCTGAGCCTCACCGACATGATCAACGAGGGCGTGCGTCGTGCCTACCTGCACCCGGACAACAAGCTGCGCGCGTCCATCGTGGCGGATCCGGCCGGCAAGCGCGTGAACACCCGCGACAACACGCCAGCCGTGATTCATATGGAGCTGGTGCAGGGCGATGAGCTCGAAATCACGGTGGCGGCCAAGGGCGGCGGCTCGGAGAACAAGTCGAAGTTCGTGATGCTCAATCCTTCGGACAGCATCGTCGACTGGGTGCTGAATACCGTGCCGCTCATGGGTGCCGGCTGGTGCCCACCCGGCATGCTCGGCATCGGTATCGGCGGCACGGCGGAAAAAGCGGTGCTGATGGCCAAGGAGGCGCTGATGGATCCCATTGATATCCAGGAACTCGTTGCGCGCGGCCCGGCGAATGCAATGGAAGAACTCAGGCTGGAACTCTACGAGAAGGTCAATGCGCTAGGGATAGGCGCGCAAGGTCTGGGCGGCCTCACGACCGTGCTCGACGTGAAGATTCGCGAATTCCCGACCCATGCTGCGTCCAAACCCGTCGCGATGATCCCGAACTGCGCCGCGACCCGCCATGCGCACTTCGTGCTGGACGGTTCCGGCCCGGCCGAGCTGCCGGTGCCGAGTCTCGAGGACTGGCCCGAAATCACCTGGTCTGCCGGGGCTACAGCCCGTCGGGTGAATCTGGACACCGTCACGCCCGCGGAAATCGCACAGTGGAAGCCGGGCGAGACCCTGCTTCTGAGCGGCGCCATGCTCACCGGCCGCGATGCGGCCCACAAGCGCATCCAGGAGATCCTCGCGCGCGGCGAAGCCCTGCCGGAGGGCGTCGATTTTCACGGGCGCTTCATTTATTACGTGGGACCGGTCGACCCGGTGCGTGACGAGGTGGTGGGACCCGCCGGCCCGACCACTGCCACGCGCATGGACAAATTCACCGACATGATGCTCGAACAGACCGGACTGCTCGGCATGATCGGCAAGGCCGAGCGTGGGCCCATTGCCATCGAATCCATTCGCAAGCATCGCGCGGTGTACCTGATGGCGGTCGGCGGCGCGGCCTATCTCGTGTCCAAGGCGATTCGCAAATCACGCGTGGTGGCTTTTGCCGATCTCGGCATGGAAGCCGTCTATGAGTTCGAGGTGGAAGACATGCCGGTGACGGTTGCCGTGGATGCCAATGGCGAGTCCGTGCACAAGACCGGTCCAGCAGAATGGCGCAAGCGCATCGGCAAGATTCCGGTGGTGACTGCCTGACACCCTGTTCGCGTGCACGCGGTGTCTGGCTGGTGGAGTCAGATGCCGCTACCCAGAAACTGCAGTCCGCACTCCAGGCGGTCTTCGCCCTTGGTGGGATCCACATAATCGGAATTGTCCGGCAGCTGATACCGGTGGATATGATTTTCGAGATCAACACTGGGCCAGTGATGCAGCGGGGCAACCTTCAATGTGCCGGAGGGGCCGCGTGAAACCACGCCCAGTGAGCGGCGGAAATCGTTCTGCTCTGCCCGTATCCCCGTGAACCAGACATCAGGTTTCCACTCGCGCAAGGCACGTTCGAAGGGCTCCAGTTTCACCTCCCGCGTGAATTCCGCATGGCGCGGATCAGTCAGTCCCGGTACGCCACCGAAAACCGCCGTGCGCCGAGCCACACTGACCTTCGGCATATACACCTGCAGGTTGAGCGCCAGTTGCCGTGTGATCTCCTCCGCATAGCGATAAGTGGCGGGTGTGTTGTAGCCGCTGTCCACCCAGATGACGGGAATACCCGGGCAGGCTCGGGTCACGAGGTGCAGGATGGCCGCGGTATGCGGCCGAAAATTGGTGCTCAGAATGGGCCGCTCGGCGCGGTCCAGCGCCCACGCAATGATGTCCTCAGGTTGTTCGAGGCCTGCAGGCAGGACGGCTTCCTGCCGATCGCGAAGGACTGGAATGTTGTCAACGGGCTTGGGAGTGGACATGGGCTCGCACCGGCAGTGACAGGACGGCGCGCATTATCCCCTCCTGGCCCGAGCCCGATTAGGCCGACGCCGAATAAGCTTATTCGCCTGCGATGCGCAGCCGATCCTGCCGGTTCAACGGCGCGAGGCCGAGCAAACGACTGTTCGCATCGCGGGTGCCGCATACCCTGAAGACGCTCGCCAGCAGTTCATCGTCCAGCACCAGGTCGGGCGCGCCGCTGGCCACCGCGCGACCTTCGGCAAGCACGAGCACGCGGTCGCACCAGCGGGCAGCCAAGGCCAGATCATGCAGGACGACGATGATGCTGCTCCCACCCTCACGCGCCAAGCTCTGCAGCAAGGCCAGGAAGGCCAGTTGATGAAAGGGCTCCAGGGCCGCGACAGGCTCGTCACACAAGAGCAGCTCATGCCTGCCTGCCAGAAGCCGCGCGAGATGCGCCCGCGCACGCTCTCCACCCGAGAGGGTCGCCACGTCTCTCTCCGCGAGCGTTGTCAGCTCGGTACGCAGGAGTGCGGCGTCGACAGCGTTCGTATCGGCCTCGGGATCGGCCGGATGCGGAAATCGCCCCTGACCGACGAGTTCGCGCACGCTGAGCGGCCAGGCGAGCATGGGCTGTTGGGGGAGGTAGCCCACACGACGCGCGCGCGCCAGCGGTGTGAGCGTGAAGGAATCCGTGTCGCCCAGTCGCAGGGCGCCGGAGGACAGCGGCAGCAGGCCGGCGAGAGTCAGCAGCAGGCTGCTCTTGCCCGCGCCATTGGGGCCGAGGACGCCAAGTACTTCGCCGGCAGCAAGCTCGAAGCCCAAGCCCTTGAGTACCGGCTTGCCGTCGCGCAGGCAGTGCAGATTCTCAGCCCGAAGCATCATCATCGGGCGACGCCCTCGCGCAGTCTGAGCGCCACCAGCAGGAATGCCGGGGCACCAAGCAGCGCGGTGATCACACCGAGCTTGAGCTCTACCGGCAGCAGGGGGCTGCGACTCAACAAATCCGCGAGCAGTGTGAGTGCACCTCCGCCGATGGCGCTCAGGGGGATGAGAAGGCGCGGTCGCGCACTGCCCACCAGCGCGCGCACGAGGTGTGGCACCAGCATGCCGACGAAGGCGATGGCACCCGCGACAGCGACCCCAGGTCCCACGGCCAGCGCAGTGGCGAAGATCACGCGCTGACGCAAGCGGGGCAGATCGAGCCCGAGGCTGACCGCAGTTTCTTCGCCCAGTGCCAGCACTTCCATCGGGCGGGCTTCGCGCACCAGCAGCGCGATGCCCACCAACAGGGGCGGAGCTGCCAGCGCGAGATGCAGGAGGCTGCGATCTGTCACGGAACCCATCAGCCAGAAATAGAGTTCGTAAAGCGCATAGGGATTGGGCGCGAGACTCAGCAGCAGCGCGACGACGGCGCCGAGCAGGCTGTTGAGTGCAAGTCCGGCGAGCAAAAGCGTGGTGGTGCTGGTCGCGCGCGCAGCCAGCATCGACAGGACGACGGTCACGAGCAGTGCGCCGATGAATCCTCCCAGCGGCAGCAGCGGCGCGAAAGTGAGGCTGAGTCCGCTGTAGAAGGCGAGCACCGCGCCCGCCGCCGCGCCTGCGGAAATGCCAAGCACGCCGGGCTCGGCAAGCGGATTGCGCAGCAGCGCCTGCAAGGCCGCCCCGGCGGCACCGAGGCCCGCGCCAATCACGAGCGCCAGCAAGGCTCTCGGCAAACGTATCTCGAGGACCACCAGCCCAAGCTTCGAATCGCCCTGATGTGACCCGAAGAGCTCCGCGAGCGGCAATCCTGCGCACAGGGAGATGGCCAGCAGGAGTGTGCAAGCTCCAAGGCCCAGAACCGCCCAGCGCCCGGCACGCGCATTCATGGCTGCATCCTCGCCCCTCCGCGCACCAAGGCCTGGGAAAGGGCCGCCGCGGCGTCCGCGAAATGGCTTCCCGCGCAGGTGAAGAGCGCTTCGGGTAGCGGGATCACGCGGGAGGAATCCGCGAAGACCGCCTGCAAGGCTGGATGACCGAGATATTCCCCGGCCAGCGAGGGCGCACCGCCCGGCGCGATGCCCGCCACGAGCCAGCTGGGCGGGTGGCGGACCAATGCCTCCAGCGGCAACGTCCCCTGTGCCGTCCTCACGTAGCGCGCACGGGCATCCTCGAGACCGACCGTTGCCAGCAGTTCGCGTGACAGTGAACCTTCATCCGGTAGATAGCCGTTGCCGGAGAGCATCAGAGCGCGCTCTGGCGTAACGAGGCGCGGCAAGGTCGACAGGCGCTCCTGCAGCTGCGACCACAGCCCCACGCCTGTCTGCTCGCTGCCCAGGAGTCCAGCGAGGCGGTGCAGCGCGCGTTGGTAGTCAGCCAGCCTATTCGCCGGTGCAAAGATCTCCACCCGATAGCCGAGCTCACGCAGGAGCTGGATTGCCGGGCTGCTGTCGCTCGCCGCCAATACGAGTTGTGGCTTGAAGGCGACGACCTGCTCCGCCAAGCCGTCATTGCTGGCATGTCGAGCAGCCTCTGCTGCAAGCGGGGAAAGCCGGGGATCCCGGCTGAGCCGGGTGAGAGACAGACTGACATTGGTCGGAGCCAGTTCAAGCAGCAGGCTGTCGGTGCACAGGTTCAGCGAAACGATCCGGTCGGGCGTGGCGGGCAAGGGCGCTGCCAGTACGAGTGCGGGCAGGAAAAACAGGCCCGCGCGTATGAGCCTTGCGGCCACACCGCGCGGGCGGGATGAGCTCACGCCTTGGCGCGCCGCGCCCGTACCGCTGCTGCGAGGGTTTCGAGCACCGGCACCGTGGTCTCCCAGGAGATGCAGGCATCGGTGATGCTCTGGCCATACACGAGGGGCGTGGAGGCCGTATGGTTTTGCTTGCCTTCCTTGAGGTGGCTTTCCAGCATCACGCCCGCGATGCGCTGCGAGCCCGCTGCCACCTGCGCCGCGATGTCCTCGGCCACCGCCGGCTGCCGATTGTGATCCTTGCGGCTGTTGCCGTGGCTGCAGTCGATCATGATGCGCGACGGCAGGCCCGCCTTCTCAAGCGCGCCGGAGCACGCTTCCAGCGCGGCTGCATCGTAGTTGGGACCGCTGTTCGATCCGCGCAGGATCACATGGCAATGCTCATTGCCGCGCGTGGTCACGATGGCGGAAATTCCCTGCTTGGTCACCGAGAGGAAATGGTGGGCGTTGCGCGCCGCTCCGATGGCATCGACCGCAATCCGCACATTGCCGTCGGTCCCGTTCTTGAAGCCCACCGGCATGGAGAGGCCCGAGGCGAGCTCCCGGTGAATCTGGCTTTCCGTGGTGCGCGCGCCGATGGCGCCCCAGGCGATGAGGTCGGCGATGAACTGTGGGGTGATCACATCGAGGAACTCGGTGCCGGAGGCAAGGCCACGGTTGGCGAGTTCCAGCAGCAGGCGACGCGCCATGCGCAGGCCATTGTTGATGTCGAAGCTTCCATCCAGATGCGGATCATTGATGAGCCCCTTCCAGCCGATGGTGGTCCGGGGCTTCTCGAAATACACCCGCATGATGATCATGAGGTCGGCGGCATGGGCTTCCACCGCGCTCTGCAGGCGGTCCGCGTATTCGAGCGCCGCCTTGGTGTCGTGGATGGAGCAGGGGCCGACGATGACGAGCAGGCGATCATCCTCGCCCTTGATGATTTTTTCCGCCGCCCGGCGCGCGCGGGAGACCACATGCGAGGCATGCTCGGTGAGCGGCAGCTCCTCTATGAGGATGGCCGGAGGAAGCAGGGGACGATAGCCGGCGATGCGGGCGTCGTCAGTGATTTCGAACATGGGCTTGGGACTCCTTTGGGACCGCACTGCCAAGGCGGGCCCGCATTGTAGCCGGCCCATCGTGCGAGGGGAGAGTATCGTGCTGGGTGCGGATGCCTGTCAGGCCATCAGCGCCGTTCCCACGCGATAGCAGAGGAACGCGCCGAGGTAACCGAGGCCTGTCATGTAGCTCCACGCAAGGACCGGCCAGCGCCAGGAGGCGGTCTCGCGGCGGATGACCGCCAGGGTGGAAATGCACTGCAGGCAGAGCGCATAAAAGACCATGAGACCCAGCGCCATGGGCAAGGTGAAGACGAGGCTGCCATCGGCATGGGTCGAGGCGCGAAGCCGTCCGATCAAGGTGGCCTCGGCCGATTCATCCTCCGTTTCCACGGCATAGAGCGTACCGAGCACGGCAATCACCACCTCGCGCGCCGGGAAGGAGGCGATCACGGCGGCCGTGACCTTCCAATCCCAACCGAGGGGGGCGAATACCGGGGCCACCTGATGACTCACCCGGCCGAGATAGCTCTGCTCCAGCTGCGCCGTGGGGCTGGCCTCGGGGCGCTGGGGAAAGGAAGCGAGGCCCCACACCAGAAGCGCAACCAGGAAGACCAGCGTGCCGGCCCGACGCAGGAAGATCCCGGCCCGCGCCACCAGCTTGATCAGCACCGAGCGCGGATTGGGCCAGCGGTAAGGCGGCATCTCGAGCAGGAAACGGGTGACAGGTCCGCGATAGAGCACGCGCTTGATGAGAAAGGCCGTGAACACGGCGCCAAAAAGTCCGAGCAGGTAGAAGGCGAGTAGCACCAGCCCCTGCAGGTTGAGCAGGCCACCCAACCAGGTTTTTTGCGGCACGAAGGCGGAGATGAGCAGTGTGTAGACCGGCAGGCGCGCCGAGCAGGTCATGAGGGGCGCGGCGAGTATGGTGGCCAGGCGATCACGAGGATTGCCGATCACCCGCGTGCCCATGATGCCGGGCACCGCGCAGGCGAAGCTCGAGAGCATGGGGATGAAGGACTGGCCGGACAGGCCGCACCAGCGCATGAGTCGGTCGACCAGAAAGGCCGCACGTGACATGTAGCCGGAGTCTTCCAACACGATGATGAAGGCGAAGAGGATGAGGATCTGGGGCAGGAAGATCACCACGCTGCCTACGCCAGCGATCACGCCATCGGTCAGGAAACTGGCCCACAGGCCATCCCCCAAGTGAGTACGCACGGTTTCACCCAGCGCCACCGTGGCGCCATCGATGACATCCATGAGTGGCGTTGCCCAGGCGAAGACGGACTGGAACACCACCGCCATGGCCAACAGGAAGAAAAGGGCCCCGTAGAGGGGATGGTTGAGCAGCACATCCACCCCGTCACGCCATGTACGCTGCCGTGGGCTGCGCTGCTCCACCTGACCGACGATGCGATTGATCCAGAGATAACGCTCGCGGGCCTCCAAGGTTGCGAGATCCCGGCCCTGGCCCACGGCTTGTCTCGCACTCGCGAGCGCCTCCGCGGCTGCCGGTCCGCAGCGCGCGAGCAGGCGCTGCTCCGCATAGCCGCCTTTGTCGGTCAGCGCACGTTCGACTTCCACCGCGTGCAGCGGGTGTCCCTCAAGGCCGGCAGAAAGCGCAGCGGCGAGTGCGGTGCTGGCTTCCCGTAGCGGCCGGTTCAGGATCAGAGAGTGGGGTTTCGGCTCGGCCAGCATCATGGTCAGTGCGCTTTTCAACGCCTCGAGGCCCTGTCCTTTGTTGACCGCCAGCGGGACCACCGGGCATTCGAGCAGTGCTTCGAGCGCGGCCATGTCCAAGGTCACGCCGCTCGCCTCCAGCATATCGGTCATGGTCAGGGCGATGACGGTCGGCAGGCCGAGTTCCAGCACCTGGTTCGCGAGAAACAGATTGCGGCGCAGGTTGGTGGCATCCAGCACGATGAGCACCATGGAGGGCGGCCCGACCTCTTCCCGGTGGCCCAGCAGCACATCCACCGCGACGATTTCATCGGGTGACTGGGCGCTCAGTGAATAGGTGCCGGGCAGGTCGACGACCTGCACGGTCCGACCGCCAAGCTCAGTGCGGCCGAGCAGATGTTCGACGGTCACGCCGGGAAAATTGCCGACCTTCTGCTTGAGGCCGGTGAGGGCATTGAACAGCGTGCTCTTGCCGGTATTGGGATTGCCAAGCGTGACCAGCACGGGTTCGCGCGCCGAGGTGTTCATGCCGGGATTTCCAGCAGGACGAGATCCGCCTCCTCGCGACGCAGGGACAGCGCATAGCCCATCACCTCCACCTCCAGCGGATCGCCCGTGGGGGCCCGGCGCAGGACTTTCACTTCTGTGCCTTCCATGAGGCCGAACTGCATGAGCCGTTGCGTGAAGCCATCGATGACGGTAAAGCCGCTGATGATTCCGGCCTCGCCGGGAGCGAGGCCGGCCAGAGTGCGCGCCGCCATCAGGAGAACAGTCTGCGCAGCAGGGACGGCAGGCGGCTTTGTGCGAGGTTCTCCACTTCCACGAGGTCGGCCTCCGGGCCGGCGAGCGCCCAGCGACTTTCATCCTGCTTCAGCAACATGGGATCTCCACCACGAAGGACTTCGAATTCCGCACCAGGCACGAGGCCCCGGGCCGCCAGCCGCGCGGCGAGCCGCGCCTCGTGCACGGCGATGACCACGCCACGCGCGCCACGAGGCAAGCTGCCAAGGCGACACCAGGTTTCTGGGGCTTCCGGTGACAGGGCATGTGGATCCGGGTTCGGCATCGGCTGACTGAAACGACCTGAACGGGAATGATTCTCGAATGGCATGCTAAAGGCTGGGGTGAGGTTTGTCATCGGCGAGCCCGCGCCTCAGATGCTGTAGCCGCGCCGTGGCGTCGGGCGGCCGTGTCGGCTGCCCGGCCCGGTGCGATATCCCCCTGCGCGCTCAAGCGCGGCATTCAGCAGGTGACGTTCTTTCATCGTGCGCCAGAAATCCACGGTCAGCAGATCGGCGTGAGCGGAAAGGAAGGCCTGACGGTAATCATCATCCATGGCCAGGAAGCGGATGAATTCCTCGGGGAACACATCATTGCCATCCACGTAGTACCAAGTGTCCTGGCGCATCTCGTCTTCTTCGAAGCGCGCTTCCGGCACCTCGCGGAAATTGCAGTCCGTGACCAGACACAGCTCGTCGTAGTCATAGAAGATCACCCGGCCATGGCGGGTGACCCCGAAATTCTTGAGCAGCAGGTCGCCCGGAAACACATTGGTCTGGGCGAGATCCCGGATGGCATTGCCATAGTCCACAACTGCCGCCCGACCTGCTTCGCGCGGGCATTCGCGCAAGAAAAGGTTGAGCGGATTCAGGCGACGCTCCACGTAGAGATGCTTGATCACGAGCTGGTCGCCTTCGATGCGCGCGGTTTCCGAGGCCTCCTCCATCAGTTCATCGATCACAGCCTGATCGAATTTGGCGAGCGGAAATCCGATATGCGTGAACTCCTGCGTATCAAGCAGACGACCCGCACGATCGTGCTTGAATACCAGCTGGTATTTCTCGATCACTTCGTCGCGTGTGGAGGTCTTGGGAAAACCGAACTTGTCCCGGATGACCTTGAACACCAGATCGTAGGAGGGCAGGGTGAAGCAGATCATCACCAGCCCGCGGTCACCCGCCGCATGTACGAAGCGGTCCTGGCAGGTGGCGAGATGGGTGGTGAACTGGCGGTAGCGCTCCGTCTTACCCTGCCGTACGCGACCGAGCACCGTATAAAGCTCGTCGATGGGTTTATGTGGCAGCAGGCCATGGATGAAATGGATGGCGCCTTCCACGGGCTCCAGATCCACAAAGAAATACGACCGGGTGAAGCCAAACAGGATGCTGATGCTGTCCACATCCATCATCACCTGCGCGACTTCCACGCCTTCTTCGGGATGCCGGAACTCGATGACAAGTGGCGCGCTGTGGTCCGGCCAGAAGGCCTGGCCGATCAGGTACGCACCGCTGGACTGGTAGAACACCGCAGGCAGTACGTCTATGCGCAGCAGCTCCTCGCCTCCCGCGTGGGCTTCACCGTGCCTCGACAGGGCTTCCGCAATGCGTGCCTCGTCGCGTTGTCGATCCGCGTGGAGGGATGAGAAAGAAAAATCCCCCAGCAGCTGGCGCAGGACCGGGGCCAGTGCACCCCATACGACATAGGAATGGATATCGCTGGCGTGACGCTGGGCGTCCCGCACATTGAAACGGATATCCAGAAATTCGGTCTGCGGGTCGGCGCCCACCGTGTTGAACACACGGCGGCTGACCGAGTTGAAGAAGGTCTTGCAGAAAGCGCCATCGGCAATGCCGCTGACGCGATCGCCGAAGGACTGCTTGATGTCTGCCCATAGCGGTTTGTCGAGCCCGACTTCGACGAGCTGCCGGTTGAGTGCGGCCACCACCCGATCGACCGACTTGGTGTAGAGCTCGAGGCGCTCGACGAAATCCCGTTCAGCACCCCGCCAGTCACGGATTTCGAAGCGGTCACGCGCGCGACGCGTGATCCGCCCGAAGTTGTCGTTGTACTTGATGAACGCCTCGTGGATGCCCTTGCCGGCCTCGAACACCAGCTGCCGGCGCGCGTCGGTAACCACGAGGCGTTGCTCTCAGAGGCGCTCGATGAGCGCCGTGGCGAACTCGCTGCACTTGACCTCTTTTGCACCTTCCATCAGGCGCGCGAAGTCGTAGGTCACGATGCGGTCACCGATCGTGCGGTCCATCGAATTGATGATCATGTCCGCGACTTCGGTCCAGCCCATGTAGCGGAACATCATCTCACCCGACAGCAGCACGGACCCGGGGTTCACCTTGTCCTGGTTGGCGTATTTCGGTGCAGTACCATGCGTCGCTTCGAAGATGGCATGCCCGGTGTCGTAATTGATGTTGCCACCCGGTGCAATACCGATACCGCCGACTTGCGCCGCGAGCGCATCCGACAGGTAGTCACCGTTCAGATTGAGGGTGGCGATGACATCGAACTCGGTGGGGCGGGTCAGTACCTGCTGCAGGGTGATGTCGGCAATGGCGTCCTTGATCAGCACCTTGCCGGCAGCGAGAGCCGCTTCCTGCTCTGCGTTGGCAGCCTTGCTGCCCTGCGCGGCCACGGTGCGATCCCACTGGTTCCAGGTATAGGTGCGGTCACCGAATTCCTGCTCGGCCACGTCATAGCCCCAGTTGCGGAAGGCGCCTTCGGTGTACTTCATGATGTTGCCCTTGTGCACAAGGGTCACGCTCTTGCGGCCATTGTTGAGCGCGTAGCTGACAGCTGCGCGCATGAGCCGGGCCGAGCCGTCGCGGGACACCGGCTTGATACCGATGCCGGAGCTTTCCGGGAAGCGAATCTTCTTGTACATGGACGGGAAGGCTTCCTGGAACATCGCCATGAAGCGCTTGCCATCGGCCGTGCCCATCTCGAATTCGATGCCGGCGTAAATGTCCTCGCAGTTCTCGCGGAAGATGACCATGTCGACCAGGTCGGGCCGCTTGACCGGTGAGGGCACGCCCTTGAACCAGCGCACCGGACGCAGGCAGACGTAGAGGTCGAGGATCTGGCGCAGCGCCACGTTGAGTGAACGAATGCCACCGCCAACAGGGGTGGTGAGCGGACCTTTGATGGCGACCAGATATTCACGGCAGGCATCCAGCGTGGCATCCGGCAACCAGGATCCGGTGAGGTTGTTGGCCTTCTCGCCAGCCAGCACTTCCAGCCAGTTCACCTTGCGCTTGCCGCCGTAGGCCTTGGCCACTGCAGCATCCATCACGCGCTGGCTGGCCCGCCAGACATCGGGGCCAATACCGTCCCCCTCGATGAACGGGATGATCGGATCATCCGGAACCGTCAGACGCCCGTTGGAAATCGTGATCTTGCTGCCGCTGATCGGCGCCGAAGCTTGCGTAGCCAATGCCTTACCTCCCAATGTCGAAAAGCCCCGCAAGTGTTCCACAAACGGCGATCGCTTGCCATGACGGGAAGGGGCGGTGGCATGAATGGCGACAGGCCTTGCAAGCAGGTCGCAGGTGTTTTTCGACGGGGTCTGCGCAGTGCGGGCAGGGTGACTCTGTGCGCACGGTCACAGTCCAGCCGTGCGGACAATGTTTTTATTGAGAAAACAAAGGCCTTGCCATATTCTCGGTGCACACGCGGCAGTACGTGTCACAAAGGCGGCAAGCCATTGAATTATAAATACAGAATCGTCATCTATGATGAGCACCCGCATGACCGCGGACTGCTCGCCCTGGCGCTGCGAAGTGCCGAGGCTCAACTGGAAATCCTCGAGGCTTCAACGCCGCTCGAAATCGCGCAACACGTCAGTAGTGGTGCCATCGATGCGTTGATCGCCGACCCCGCCGATGCATTCGGTGAGGTCGCGGGCCTCGCCGCCGAGTTGCGCAAGCGATCTTCGCAGAGCCTGTTCTGGCTGTTCACCCCGACCGTGGAGGCTCCGACCGCGCGTGAATGCGTGGGGCTCGGCGTCGATGGCCGCACGCCCAAGGGCAGCGCGGGCTTCCTCGCCATGCCGGCGGCGCTGCTCGATCGCCTGCGGTCCCAGCGCGAGTTGCGGGCGCGGTTCCCTGGGAGGGCGACAGTGTCTTTTCCGGCACCTTCGACCTTTCCGCCTGCCTGCTTGGCAAGGGCGGCGCCATTCGCGCCGTGAACAGCACCTTCGAGCAGATGCTGGAGCGCCCCCGTTACGAACTCCTGGAGCTCTCTTTCGATCAGTTGCTAAATGAACCGGGACGCGAGGACGAATGGCGTCGACGTTTTCTCGTGGGCCACGAGGCCTGGGAAGCCGCAGCACCGCTGAAGACCGCCTCGGGCCGCCCGTTGACGGCCGCCTTCTCGGCGAATCCCCTCGCCGATACCGGTGCCCCGCAAGGCCTGTGGGCGGTGTGCCTCATGGATGTCACCCGCCTGCTCGGCAGCAGTCCCGCAAGCACCACGGCGGCCCCGGTGCCGGGCGTCGAACTGGATCAGGTTCTCTACGCCATTTCCCACGACCTGCAGGCACCGCTGAATTCGCTTGCCAGTCACGCCCGCACGCTGGGCGAGGGCGAGGCCGCACCAGGCGAGGAAGCGCGGGAAGCTGCGCGGGAAATCGGCACTCTGGCCGAGCGCATGCAGCTGATGCTGGATGGCATCCTGCAGGTTGCCAACGTGCGCCGTGCGAGCCAGGAGCCCGAAGTGGTGGGGCTCGATGCGGTGCTGCAGGACGCGATGGACAACCTGCACAGTGAAATCGAGACCACGGCCGCCACCATCGAGCGCGAGTCGCTGCCAACACTGCGAGTCAATCGCCAGCAGATGGTGCAGGTCATGCAGAACCTGCTCGCCAATGCGCTCAAATTCCGCGGCGATCGCATCCCGCGCATCCGCGTGCATGCCGAGGAGTCGGGCGAGACGCTGCGCATCGTGGTGGAGGACAACGGCATCGGCATCGAGGCGCGCGAGCTGGAGCGCATCTTCGGCATGTTCCAGCGCCTGCACACCGAGCGCGAATATCCAGGCATTGGCGTCGGGCTCGCGATCAGTCGCCAGATCGTGCGCGCCCACGGCGGTGACATCACGGTGGATTCCACGCCGGGGCGCGGCAGTCGCTTCACCATCGAGTTCAAGGGTGCCGCGCTGCGCTCCGTCAACTCGACCGGGAACCGGGCGGCCGGGTGATGTCGGAGGGAGTGGTCCACTGCAAGGTTCTCCTCGTCGAGGACATCGAAACCGAAGCACAGTTGGTCCACAAACATCTGCGCCGTGTGAGCGGTTGGCGCTTCAGCATCGAGCACCATGATCGCCTGACACCCGGGCTGGAACGGGCGCGCGAAGGCCAGTTCGACGTCATCCTCATCGACCTCAATCTGCCGGATGGTGCGGGGCTGGAAGTCTGCCAGCGCATGCGCAAGGCCGCTCCGCGCACTCCGATCATCGTTCTCACCAACCAGAACAGCGAGGATCTCAGCAACCGCGCGCTACGCGAAGGTGCGCAGGACTATCTCATCAAGCGGGAAGTGGACGGCCCCCTGCTGGGCCGCGCGATTCGCTATGCCATCGAACGCACGCGCGTGGACCGCGCGCTGCGTGAGAGCGAACAACGCTACGCCCTTGCCGTTGCTGGCGCCAATGACGGGATCTGGGACTGGAACATCCGGGACCGCGAGATCTACTTCTCAGCGCGCTGGAAAGCCATCCTGGGCTACAGTGACGGCGAGATTGCCGATCAATTGCGCGAGTGGTTCGAGCGCATCGATCATCATGACCGTGAGCAGTTCAACGAGGCACTCAACGCGCACCTCGAGGGACGCAGCAACTCGTTCGAATGCGAATACCGCATGGCCACCAAGGGCGGCGAGGTCCGTTGGGTCTCCACCCGTGGTGTCGCCGTGCGTGACGATGCGGGCACGGCGCTGCGCATGGCGGGCTCGATGACCGACATCACCCGCCGCAAGCAGACCGAGGCGCGGCTGCTGCACGAAGCCATGCACGACGCACTCACCGGCCTGCCCAACCGGATCCTGTTCATGGATCGTCTCGACCTCGCCCTGCGCAGGTTCCGCCGTGATCCGAGCAAGCTGTTTGCCGTGCTCTTCTTCGATCTCGACCGCTTCAAGCATGTCAACGACAGTCTGGGCCACGGCGTGGGAGATGAACTGCTGGGGCTGGTGGCGGCCAGAATCCTTTCCTGTTTGCGACCGGGCGACACCTTGGCGCGCCTGGGGGGCGATGAATTTGCCATTGTGCTCAACGACATCTCCGGCGCCACCGATGCCATCTATGTGGTGGACCGTGTGCAGAAGGCACTCGCGCGTGAGTTCGAGATTGCCGCCCACACGATCTACACCTCGGCCAGCATTGGAATCGCGGTCAGCTCCGAGATTTATCGTTCTCCGGATGAAATCGTGCGCGACGCGGACATCGCCATGTATCGCGCCAAGAATTCCGGTCAGTCGACCTATTCGGTGTTCGACACCTACATGCACGACCAGGCGATTTTCCAACACCGCATGGAGACCGATCTGCGGCGCGCGCTCGAGAAGGGCGAGTTCGAGATCCACTACCAGCCCATCATCTCGCTGGAAAACGAGCGGGTGCTCGGCTTCGAAGCGCTGCTGCGCTGGCAGCACCCAACACGGGGTCTCGTCATGCCGCAGGAATTCATCGGCATCGTCGAAGACACCAGTCTTGTCACGCCCATCGGCTGGTGGGTGATCGAGCGGGCCTGCCAGCAGCTGGCGGTGTGGCAGCGCCTTTTCCCGGTGGATCCGCCACTCGCGATGAGCGTGAATGTTTCCGGCAAGCTCTTCCTCACCGATGACATGGCGAAGCGCCTCGCCGCCCTGCTGGAAGACTGCGAGATAGACCCACGCACCTTGCATCTGGAGATCACCGAGCGCGTGGTGATGGACCACGGCGATCTGGTGCTCAGTACCCTGTCCGATTTGCGGGGTCTCGGCGTGGAATTGCATGTGGCCGATTTCGGCACGGGCTATTCCTCCCTCACCTACCTGCAACGCTTCCGCTATGACTCGCTCAAGATCGATCGCAGCTTCGTGCAGACCATGACGGAAAAGGTGGACAGCAGCGCCATCGTGGAGGCGCTCATCACGCTGGGCGGCACCCTGGGCATGAAGGTGGTGGCCGAAGGTGTGGAGACTGCCGACCAGGTGCGCCAGCTTCAGGCCATGCAGTGTCCGGCGGCCCAGGGTTACTGGTACGCACGACCCATGCATCAGGATGCGGTCAACGACTTCCTGAGGATTGGTGGCAGCGCGGAGTCCCGCGCCGGAAGTTCCGCTCAATCCATCCGGCACTGAGGCGGCAAGCCACCGCTTTCCATGCAGGCCGAACCGGCTCTTGAACCCTGTTTGACCCGCTATCCGCTGCGGGGCGTGGAATTGGCCGTGTGCTCCGTGGGCGATCCGGCCAAGTCTCCTCTGGTATTGCTGCATGGCTGGGGTGATACCGGCGCGAGCTTCCAGTTCATCGCGCCTTTCCTGGCGCCGCACTTCCACCTCATCGCGCCCGATCTGCGTGGCTTTGGGCAGTCGCGCGCGCCGGCCGGCGAGTACTGGTTTCCTGATTACCTGGCCGATCTGGACGCCTTGCTGGCTGCGCTCTGCGGGGAGCGCCCCTGCGATCTGGTTGGGCACAGCATGGGTGGAAATATTGCGGGCCTCTACGCCGGCATCAGGCCCGAACGTATTCGAAAACTGGTACTGCTGGAGGGCTTTGGGCTCGACACCACGTCGCCGGGCGGCGCGCCGTCGCGCTATCGCGAGTGGCTGGATGCCCAGCAGCGCGAACCGCGGCTGCGCGAGTTTTCCTCGCAGGCTGCGCTGCGTGAGCACCTGCGGCGTCTTGCGCCTTTTGCGAGCGACGAAATCCTGGAGGCGCTGTGTCCGCTGTGGGCCCAGCCAGCCGGGGATGGACGCTGGAGGCTGCGCATGGATCCGCGTCACCGTTGGCCGAATCCCGTGCTTTGTCGTCGCGCTGAAGCCATTGCCTGCTGGCAGGAGATCCGCGCACCCGTGCTGCTTTTCCTGGGCGATCGCTCCGAGTGGCCGCGGCATTTCGTGAATCTCGATCCCCTTGCGGCGTTCACCGCAGTGCTGCCCGCTGCACGCGTGGAGACGATTACGGAGGCCGGACACATGCTGCATTGGGAGCAACCGGCCCGGCTTGGTCGCCTCTTGCGTGATTTCTTCCTCGACCCGGAGCTCGTGTAATGCCCCCGGCGCGCTTCATCCTCGGCTGCGGTTATCTCGGGCGGGCCCTGCTCGAGGCGCTTGCCCCGTCACCGGGTCGCATCATCGTGACCAGCCGCAGTCGGGAGCGCCTCGCTGCACTCACGGCCGACGGGCGCGCCGAGGGCCTGCTGCTCGAGACGGGGGCGCTGACGCCGGAACAGCTCTCCACTCCGCTCACGGGCGCGGATGCTGTGGAGGTCTTCTGCCTGCTGACGCCCTCGGCATTGTCCAATGCCCAGCTGCGAGACTCTCTTTTCTCCCAGATTGAGAGGCTGCCGCTGAAGCGCGCCGTACTTGTCTCCAGCACGGGTATCTATGGTGCGGCAGAGGGTAGTGAAGTCAGCGCGGAGACCGTGCCCACTCTCAGTGGTCCTCGCGAACAGGGCCTGGCCGATATCGAGCAGGCCTGGCGGCAGCTGCCACAGGCCCGCATCGTGCGCATGGCAGGCCTTTATGGACCGGGGCGTGTAATCGGCGCAGGCATGGTACAGGAGGGACGCATGATTCCCGGCCGCGCCTCCGCTTGGCTCAATCTCATCCATCAGCGGGACGCAGCGGATCTCCTGCGCGTGTTGGCGGCGTCTGCGCATGCGGCAACCATTGAACTGGGCAGTGATGGACAGGCAATGCGCCGCAGCGAGTATTACGGCTTTCTTGCCGGGTTGTTGCACGCCCCGGCTCCGTGCTTCGAGAGCCTCGATGAAGGCGATGCGGGCAAGCGGGTCAATCCCGCTTCAACCTGGCTGCGCCTGGGCTGGCGCCCGCGTTTCACCGGCTATCGCGACGGCGTGCGCGATGCGCTGGGGCTTGCGCCCGGCGCGGGGTAGCAACGGTCAGTAGAGGATGAAATCCCCGAAGGCGCGCGGACCATCACCCGTGGCAATCCGCGCGAGGATGTCGAGCTTCTCGGCCCCCAGTACCACCAACTCGTTGTCGAACCATGTGGCCACGAAATAGCGGTCCAGTGTCGGCGAGTAATTGATGCCTTCCGGGTATTCACCGACGGGTACGGCGGGCGCCGCCTTCAGGCGCGCGAGATCCACCAGCGAAACTGTGCCGGCCTGCTGGTTGGTGACCAGCAGACGCTTGCGGCGCGCATCGTGCGCGATGGCGTAAGGCGCCTCACCGACCTCGATTTCCGCGGTGACCGTGCGTGTCGTGATGTCGATGAGCGAGATGGAATTGCTCTGGACGTTGGCCACGAAGGCCTGTGTGCCATCGGCGGAGACGCTCACCCCGAAGGGCGCCTTGCCGACCGGCAAGGTCGCGAGGCTTTCAAGATCCGGCAGGGCATGGATGCCGACGGTATTCGCATCCCGGTGAGCCAGCATCAGCCAGCTGCCGTCAGGACTGACCGCGACGCCTGCCGGCACTTCCCCCGTCGCCACCTCGGCCACGACTTTCAGTGAGCGCGTATCCACTGCGAGCAGGCGCTGGCCATACCACTCTGTCACGTAGACGCGATCGCGCGCCGGATCGCGTGCGATGCCCAGCACCTCGCCACCCAGGTCAATCTGCCGTGCCACGCGACGGCTGGCCACGTCGATGACGCTGAGACCATGTGCGCCCGGGGTGGTGACAAACACCCGCGCGCCCGCGCGATCGATGGCTACTCCGGCCGGATCCTTGCCCACCGGGATTTCGAACTCCGGGTGGAGCGTGCGCAAATCCACCACGGACACCGTATCCGTGCCCTGGTTGGTGATGAAGGCGAGCTGCGCGTAAGCCGACGGGCAGGCGCAGAGAGAGCTCAAGGCGATGGCCCATGCGAAGCTCCAGGAAAAGGTGCTCGCCATGGGCCAGGGGAGGGCGGTGCTCACGGCAGCCGGTCTCGGCGCAGGTGCCTGTGCCCGCGCGATCCGGGTCTACTGCTCCGCCAGCTTCTTCAGGTTTTCCAGGCCCTGCTGGTAAACCGCGTTCACTGCATTGAGCGCCGCTTCGTCGTTCAATTCGGGCGGCGGATTGTTCTTGGGATAGGCGCGGTAGAAACCGCTGCGCCACTCCACACTGCTCGTCTTGTCATCTCGCGCACTGACTGTCAGAAAGGCTGAGTAGGTGGTGACAGGCATCACGGCGTTGTCGGTCTTGATGATCTTGTAGCGATACATCATGGTCACCGGGTCCCAGGCCTGCAGCTCTTCGACGATTTCCGGACCATCGGCCTTGCCAACGCGCAAGGTACGCTTGGCACCCACCGCGTTGCCGCCCTCGGGCGTGCACGCAGCGATCGCCGGATGCCACTGTGAGATGGCGCAGAAATCCGCAATCAGCGCCCAGACCTTGGCCGCGGGCGCGTTGATTTCTATGGTCTGGGTGGCTTTCTGGCGGGACGGGCCGTGCGCGAAGACAAGACTGGAGGCGAGAGTGCACAGGAACAGGGTGAGGATACGCAGTCGCATTAAGAGATCTCCGGTTGAATCTGGCCCGCAGTTCAGCGGCGGGCGGCGGCAGTGTAGTGTGCGGGCGTGGGCCTCGCCAGTCGCGATCGCCGGGGCGTGGGTGTTTGCGTGCGGGATGTGTCCACACCCTGCCTTGGCGGCGGAAACCCTGCCCCTATGCGAGTTGCAAGTTGGCAGCTCGACGGGTGCGAGACGCTTCGAAGTCGAGGTCGCCCGCACTCCCGAGGCCCGGCAGCGCGGTCTCATGGGCAGGAAATTGCTTGCCGGGGGGCACGGCATGCTGTTTGTGTTCGATGAGACTGAACGGCTCGCGATGTGGATGAAGAACACGCTGATTCCGCTCGACATGCTGTTCTTTGATGATGGCGGCGTGCTTGTGCATCTCGAGCGTGAGGCCGAGCCACATTCACTGCGTCACCGTCAGCCGCCGGTGCTGGCGCGCTACGTGCTCGAAATCAACGGTGGGGAGGGGAAGTCACTGTCCGTCGCCTCTGGCACGCGCCTGGAGGCGGACAGCCTGCGCGAGTGCCTGGAGAGCGCACGACATTGAATCACCTGTGCGGCTGATTCCGCCAAGCCGACAGCGCCGCCGGGCCCGCGATAGCGCTCAGGGACGGCGTGTCGCCTTCAAGGCGTTGAGACCGGCGCTGAAGCCCTCCAGCGACACCGCCACTTTGATGGGCTCGCGCTTGGAGTCATTGAAACGCACGGTCATGCGCTCGGCGGCGCCCAGTGCGCGCAGGAAATCAGGTTCCAGGCGGGCGCCCGCGCGACACCCGCTCGGTTCGCAGCGTTCCACCGGGAAGTGCATGGGGCGTGCGCCGGCAACTTCCATCACCACCCCGGCGGGCAGGGACATTCCGAGCGGAAGACTGAGTGCGGCGATCGGGGACCCGTCTCCCGGCACATAGCCTATGGCCATCTGCAAGACCCGCTGTCCGCCCTCGCGCAGCACCAGCTCCTGAAGGATGAAACAGCCTCCTTGCTGGCCTTCCTGGGGTGCCTCGCATTTGGCGATCCAGCTGCCGAAACGCTGCGCTTCGCCATTGCCGTCGGCCTCGACGGCGAGCGCGCAAGTCGCCGCGCAGGCGAGCAGCAGTGCCGAGGCAGTGAGGAAAAAGAACCGGGGTTTCACGGGGCGCTACTTTACTCCATCGCGAGCATCTGGCGCATCGATCGCGCTCGCCTGCGGGGTCACGGCGCGAGGCTGGCGCGCACTGTTCGACCACGCCGGGACACGAATGCCCGTATGGATATCGTAGAAATCATAGGGTTTGAGGTCTACCACCGGCGTGTCGTGCCAGGCATCGAGGCGCCTGACCTTCAGCCGGTTGTCATTGATCTCCAGCAAATCGACCACCGCGAGGCCCAGGGGATTGGGTCTGTTGCGGGTGCGCATGGCGAAGGTGCCGACCGCCGGCCTCCCTCTCTCGGTATCTGCAGGTATCACCAGTTCGGTACACGGAGGCGCGCGATGCATGAAGAAAATCACGATGAGATGGGAGTAGGCCTCGAGCCCGGCGAGGCCCGGCACATACTCGGGGAGAATCAGGATTTCGGATACCACCTCGCGGCGACGGCGCGGGATCTCCTCGTCCGGCACCTCGGTGACCACATGGCCGATGGGCTTGAGCGCGAACGTGAGGGGGGTGTCTGTGCGCATGAGTCAGGTCTGGCAGTTGCGGGGCTCCGATCATCGCGCTCACTGGTCCCCGCTGTCACGGCACGCTAGGCTGGCGCCATGTCACCGGAACGTTTTCATCCCGCGGTTTCCACCTGGTTGAGTGTGGCTTTCACGGCCCCCACCCCGGTGCAGATCCGTGCCTGGGAGGCACTGCGCGAGCCACGCGATCTCCTGGTGGCGGCACCCACCGGTGCTGGCAAGACGTTGGCTGCGTTCCTGGCCGTCATTGACGAACTGGTCCGCCAGGGCGTGGAGAACAGGCTCGCCGAGGGTGTGCAGATTGTTTATGTCTCGCCGCTCAAGGCTCTCAGCAACGACATCCAATGCAATCTGGAGCAGCCGCTCGCGGGTATTCAGGAGGCCCTCGCGGCGGGGGGATTTCCCGCAGTGCCCCTGCGCACGGCGGTGCGAACGGGAGATACACCCCAGATCTCCCGCACGCTGATGCGGCGGAACCCGCCCCAGATCCTCGTCACCACGCCCGAGTCGCTCTACATCCTGCTCACCAGCGAGAGCGGGCGGGACATGCTGAAGACCACCCGCACGATCATCGTGGACGAGATTCATGCCGTGGCGGGCACCAAGCGGGGCGCCCACCTGGCCCTGAGTCTTGAGCGGCTGTCGGCGCTGACCGCCCAACGCCCCCGCCGGATTGGGCTCTCCGCCACGCAACGGCCGCTGGAGGAAGTGGCTCGTTTCCTCTGCGGCACTTCTGCGTGCGAGAGCCTGCAGAAGCAGGTCGACATCATCGATGAGGGCCACGCCCGCACCCGTGACCTCGCGCTCGAGCTGCCGAGCGCGCCGCTGGAGGCGGTGCTGTCTGCGGAATCCGCGTCCGAGATGCACGACCGGATTGCGGAACTGATCCTCGAGCACCGCACAACACTCGTGTTCGTCAACACGCGGCGCATGGCCGAACGGGTCGCCAAGGCGCTCAGTGATCGTATCGGGAATGATCTCATCACTTCCCATCACGGCAGCATGTCGCGCGAGCTGCGCCTGCAGGCCGAGCAGCGGCTCAAGGCGGGGCAGCTGCGGGCGCTGGTGGCCACGGCCTCACTCGAGCTTGGTATCGATGTGGGCGAGGTGGATCTGGTCTGCCAGATTGGCTCCACGCGAACGCTCGCAACACTGCTCCAGCGTGTGGGGCGCTCCGGCCATCGACTCGATGCGCTGATCAAGGGACGCCTTTTCCCGCAAAGCCGGGACGAACTCGTGGAATGCGCAGCCCTGCTCGACATGACGCGTCGGGGTGAACTGGATCGTTTGACCATCGCTGGCCCGGCACTGGATGTGCTCGCCCAGCAAATCGTGGCCGAAGTGGCGGCGCGCGGGGAATGCAGCTTCGATGCACTGCTCGGCCTGATGCGGGGTGCATATTGTTACCGCGCCTTGTCCACCGAAACCTTCTCGCGCGTGCTCGACATGCTGGCCGAAGGGTATGCCTTCGCCCGTGGCCGGCGCAGTGCCTATCTGCATCTGGACCGCATCAACCGCCAGGTGCGGCCCCGCCCGGGCGCGCGCCTCGTTGCCATCACCTGTGGCGGGGCAATTCCCGACACGGCCGATTACGACGTCCTGGTGGAGCCGAGCGGCCAGTTTGTCGGCACCGTCAACGAGGATTTTGCGATCGACAGCATGCCCGGAAGCATCTTCCAGCTGGGCAACAGCTCTTGGCGCATCGTGAAGATAGAGCAATCTGCCGTGCGCGTGGCCGACGCCGCCGCCGAACCTCCCAACATGCCGTTCTGGGTCGGTGAGGCACCGGCGCGCAGTGATGAACTGTCCACGGCCGTGTCCCGCCTGCGCGCTGATTTCGATCTGCGCCTGCTGGCCACTGCGGGTGAGCAACGAGCAGCCACGCTCCTCGCCTGGCTGCGCGAGGATCTGGCACTGGGTCGTTCCGCTGCCGAGCAGATCTACGAATATCTCGCGGGCGGTCGCCTGGCGCTCGGTGTCATGCCCACCCAGCACACACTGGTACTCGAACGCTTCTTCGACGAATCGGGCGGCATGCAGCTCGTCATCCATTCGCCTTTCGGCACACGCATCAATCGGGCTTGGGGGCTCGCCCTGCGCAAGCGTTTCTGCCGCCAGTTCAATTTCGAGCTGCAGGCTGCGGCGGTGGAGGATGCAATCGTCATTTCGCTGGGCGCCATCCACAGTTTTCCGCTGGAAGATGTCTGGCGCTTCCTCAAGGCGGCCACCGTGCGCCAGGTGTTGACCCAGGCGCTTCTGGATGCGCCCATGTTTCCGGTGCGTTGGCGCTGGGTGGCCTGCTGTGCACTGGCCATCCAGCGCAGCCGGTTTGGCAAACGCACGCCGCCCAGACTGTTGCGCATGTCTGCCGAGGATCTGGTGTCGCTGGTGTTTCCCGATCAGCTGGCTTGTGCGGAAAACCTCACTGGCGCCCGCGAGATCCCGGACCATCCGCTCGTCGCACAAGCCATCGACGACTGCCTCTCGGACGTCATGGACTGCACCGGCCTCGAAGCTCTCCTGCGCGCCATCGAAGCGGGGGAAAAAGAACTGGTTGCGCGCGACCTCACCGAGCCATCGCCATTCGCGCAGGCAGTCCTGAATGCCAATCCCTATGCGTTTCTCGATGATGCCCCGCTGGAGGAGCGGCGTACCCAGGCCGTGCAGAGCCGTCGCTGGCTGGATCCGGCCCTGGCAACCGATCTCGGCGCACTGGATCCTCAGGCCATCGCACGGGTGATCGCGGAAGTCTGGCCAAGCCCGCGCAATCGGGACGAGCTGCATGAGGCGCTGGATCTGCTGGGGGCGGTCAGTCCCTCGACCCTCGCACACGGCCCCCGGGGCGAGCTTGCAGAGGTGGATGAGGCGAGGCTTGCGGATTGGTACGAGGTGCTGGCAGGCGAGGGCCGCGCGCTCACCTTGCATACGCGAGGATCCTCGACCGGCGGCCTAGGTTCGCAGCCAGCGGATGAGATGAAGTGGCTCGCGGCCGAGCGTTGCCGCGACCTGTGCGGGCTATGGCCCGGCGCAGCACTGATCGGCGCAGAGCCGCCGGCCGAATTGCAGTTGCCGACCGTGGAGTCGCCCCTGCTGGCGCTGGTGCGGGGCTGGATGGAGGTCTGCGGTCCGGTAACGGTGCAGATGCTTGCCGCGCACCTCGGACAGGAGACCTCCGCCATCGAACAACAACTTCATGCACTGGAAGCCCAGGGCATCGTGATGCGCGGACAGTATTCCCCGGGGGTGGTCGACCTCGAATGGTGTGAGCGCCGCCTGCTTGCGCGCATCCACCGCTACACCCTGAACCGTCTGCGCGCCGAGATAGAACCGGTCGCCGCTGCCGACTTCCTGCGTTTCCTCTTTGAGTGGCAATACGCGGCTGGGGGGCAGCAGGTGGAGGGCACCCAGGCGACTGCCAAGGTGCTCGAAATGCTTGCGGGCTTCGAAGCCCCGGCCGCGGCGTGGGAGCAGGCCATCCTCCCGCTCAGGATCAAGGACTACAGCCCGTCGATGCTCGACCGCCTGAGCGGAGGCGGCAGGGTGAGCTGGTTGCGCCTGCGGCCCCGCGAGGGCGGCAAGGCGGGCGCACAGTTGCTGCGGACTTCCCCCATCAGCTTTGTTCCGCGCGGTGATTTGCGCGCATGGTTGCGCCTGCATGGTGGCGATGAAAAACCCGAACTGAGTGGCGTGGCGTTGGCCGTGCAGGCCTTTTTGCAGGGTCATGGCGCTTCGTTCTTCGACGACATTGCGGCCGGCACCCGATTGCTCAGGACCCAGTGCGAGCAGGCGCTGAGTGAGCTCGTGACAGCGGGGCTCGCGACATCCGACAACACGCTGGGTCTGCGTGTGCTTCTGACCCCCAGTGCAAAACGCCGTCCCTTGCACGGTCAACGCCGACGACGGGCCGTGGCCACCGGCATCGAGGACACGGGCCGTTGGGCGTTGCTCGCAGCCGGGGAAGGCGGGCCGGAACAACTGCCCTATGGCGCTCCGGATCTGGAACCTGTCGCACGGAGTCTCCTGCAACGCTACGGCGTGGTCTTCCGGCGACTCCTGGAGCGCGAGAACTGCGCGCAGCTCTGGCGACCCATCCTGCAATGCCTGCGGCGCATGGAAGCGCGCGGGGAAATCAGGGGAGGGCGCTTCGTGGCCGGTTTTGCCGGCGAGCAATTTGCCCTGCCCGAGGTTGTCGCTGCCCTGCGGCGTGTCCGCGCAAGCCAGGCCAGCGGAGTTCCCGTACTCACCAGCGCCGCGGATCCGCTCAATCTCGTGGGCATACTCACCCCGGGAGTGCGGGTACCAACGAACAGTCAGGCGGTGGTCGCCTGGCTGGATGGCGAGCCCGTTGCCACCCGCCTTGCAGGCCAGATTCACCTTCTCAAGACCTTGGACGCGGCACAGGAGATGCGCGTCCGGACGGCCTTGATCGCCCGACGCTCCAGCCCCCAAGCCGCGAGACGCAAGATTTGACATAAGCACGCGACGTGCTTGCGCGCCGGGGCTGCGAAAAGTTGGGCCACTTTCCTCGAATTCACCTGAGGATTTTCCTCAAGCCAGCCATAAATTTATATTAATCAGTAGCTTGAAACATAAACCCGATAATTGTTCGGGTGAAATTTTCCTGAAATGAAGCTATCCCCCTGATTTTCATGAATAAAAAGTCAGATCCCGATGGAGCGTCGTTCAAGTGTTTTCTCATGATTTTTCGAGGAAAGATAAAATCAATTAAATCATTGAGTTATATCTGAAACCCAGACTTTGTCTCGCGCCCTTGCAGATTCTGTCGGCTGGCCAGCCTGCGCCAGTCGCCGCGCGGCCACCCCTGGCAGCAACACGCCTCTTTGCGCGCTGATCTATAAATTACGCGTGAGCGGGAAGAAAAATATACAAATCATCGGTCTGGGAGGTAAATATGCATTCAGGGAAAATCATGACATTATCGGCCATCTAAAAGAAAAATCAGGCCGTGAGGGAACATCATGAACGTCGAGGAGCTGGGCCGCAGGGTTCGTCTGCGCCGCAAGGGGGTCAGCCTGCGGCAGCAGGAACTCGCTGCCTTGGCCGGCGTTGGTACCCGATTCATCGGCGAGCTTGAGAAAGGCAAGGAAACGCTCGAAATAGGTCGCGTGCTGCGGGTGCTGGAGACTCTGGGTCTTGAACTCGACGTGCACGAGCGTCACCAGCGCGCGGCGGGAACCCATGCTGGGGCTTGAACTCGAGTTCGATTTTCGGGGTGAGCGGCTGGGGCATCTGGTCGCCACCACCACCACGAACTGGGCGCTGGTTCCCCCGGCCGACGCCGTCAGCACTTCCACTTCTCTCGCACCGGCCAAAGCCGTGCCATTCGCTCTCGCCTTGTCCGAAACCGACCTCCGGGGACAAGCGCCAGGTCTCAAGACCTGGTGCGAACAACTCCTGCCAGAGCCCGAACTCATTCCGGCAATGGCGCGCCGGCTCGGGATTTCTTCCGGCAACAGTCTCGCGCTGCTGGCCGCCCTCGGTGGCGATTGTGTCGGTGGGGTGAGTTTCCATGGTGCGGGCAGCGACAGGAGACCCGGGGAATCCGGGCTGCGGCACCTGAATGACGAGGAGCTGCGACATCTCGTTGCCGCGATTGCCGAGCGTCCGCTTGGCATGGAAGTGGAAGGTCTGCGCTATGTGCTGCCCGGCGCGCGGCCGAAGATACCGGTCTGCAGGGATGAAAAAGGCGTTGCCCTGAGTTTGGGCTCAGGTCTGAGCACACATCTACTGAAGATAAACGACACCACGCTGCGCGATCTTGTGCTGAACGAGTGGCTCTGCATGCGCCTCGCAGCCTCCGCAGGGCTGCGGGTGGCCAAGGTCGAACTGCACAAGGCCTATGCCACCCTGCTCGTGGTGGAGAGAATCGATCGAACCCGTGACGCAGAGGGCGCGGTGCACAGCCTGCACATGGAGGATTTCTGTCAGGTCGCGGTGCTTGATCCATCGCTCAAGTTTGAACGGGAGGGCGGTCTCGGTGTCGCCGATTGCGCGGGATTGATTCGCCGCTACAGCGCGCTACCGGGAGTGGATCTGCGGGAATTCATCCGCTGGCTGTTGTTTGGCTTTCTGGTTGGCTACGGCGGTGGCCATGCCAAGCAGCTCGTGATGAGTCACACCGCACAAGGGCCCCGCCTCGGGCCATTTTTCGGTATCTGGTCGTGGCATGTCTATCCTGGGCTGAGTGATCGCCTGGCCATGGCCATCGGGCGTGAGGACAGGCCGGACTGGGTGCACGCTGCGCGCTGGCGGGAGCTCGGCCAGCAGATCGGCGTGAAGCCCGCCTACGTGCTGCAACTCCTGGCCCATCTGGCGAGCCGCCTGGCGAAGCTCTGGGAGGGCTTGCTGACCGAACTGGGTCCCAATGCCAAATCGCAGGTCGTCGAGGCGCTGGGAGCGCTCATTGCGCAACGTTGCCGGCAGGCGCTGGTCTCTCTCGCTGCAGAGCAATCGTGAATGCCGGGCGGGGCAAGCGAAGCCGGCTCAGAACGCTTGCGCGACAGTCAGGCGTCTACGCTCAGAGCGAAAAGAAGCGCACGTAGAAAGGCGTCCATGCGATCAGCATGAGCGCCATGGCTGCCGCTTCCAGCTTCAGTTCCCGCCTGAGCTGGATTCTGCGCTCTGGCGCGCTGTCGCTCATGAAAACCAGCGTCATGGTCATGTCCAACGGCAGGGCAAAGACCAGCATCATCATGAAAGCCGGCGCGATCACGGTGGGAATGATGCGCCAGGAGTGGGGATCAGCCGTACCATCCAGAAACGGTCCGACGCAGGAGACGCAGACGGTGATTGCCAATAAAAGCGCGCGCAGGGGGCTGAATTTCATGATCCGCAACAGAACCCGGTGGTGGCAGGAGCCATCAGTGTTGATCCGGTCGCAGAGGAAAGAAAGCAGATGAACCTGCCACGACTCTCACGCGTGGGCGATTATTTCGCCGGACATTCCGGTACGCGCTCGCTCATGGATGATCTCGGTGCCGTGCAGCGCAATCCGGGTGCCTATCTCAATCTGGGTGGTGGCAATCCGGCCCGTGTGCCTGCCATGCACACCTGGTTCTCGCGGCGCCTGGCCACGCTCGCCAATGCCGGCGCCCTCGATGACGCCTTTGCGGCCTATGAAGATCCCCAAGGGCCTCTGTTTTTCCGTCAAGCGGTTGCAGGCTTCCTGGCTCGCCATCACGGCTGGCCGGTGGATGCCTCTCATGTGCTTTGCACCGCGGGCAGCCAGGCCAGCTTCTTCATGCTGTTCAACTTGCTCGGCGGCCCGACCGGTGATGGCCTCCCGCGCGAGATTGTGTTTCCCCAATGTCCTGAATACATCGGCTACGGCGGCCTCGGACTTGGGGCTGACATGATGCGGGCGGTCGCTGCGCGTCCTGTCGAGACCGCGCCGCATCGGTTCCGTTACCAGATGGATTTCACCGCCATCCGCACGGATGCGCGGACGGCGGCCTTGTGTCTCAGCCGCCCGTGCAACCCGACTGGCAATGTCTGCCGCGATGAGGACCTCGCTCGCCTGGCCGCGATGGCGGACGCGGCCGAGGTGCCCCTGATTGTCGACTGCGCCTACGGCGAGCCTTTCCCCGGCATCAGTTTCGTGGCGCACAGCCTGCCGTGGTCCTCGCGCCTGATTGCCTGTTTCAGTCTCTCCAAGCTTGGCCTGCCTGGCCTCCGGGTGGGTGTGATCGTGGCCGCACCGGAGCTCATCGGTGTACTCACCAACATGAACACCAGCATGGTGCTCGCACCCAATCCCCTGGGCTGTCATCTCGCCGCACCACTCTTCGAGACCGACGAACTCACGCATTTCATCGCCCGGGAAATTCGTCCCTTCTACGCCGCGAAGGCCCGCTTTGCCCTGGCCTGTTGCGACCGTGAACTGAGTGGGCTCGACTACCTCATCCACGACGCCGAGGGGGCCATCTTTCTCTGGCTGTGGTTGCGCGGGTTGCCGATCACGGCACAGGAACTCTATGCACGTCTGAAGGCAAGCGGTGTGCTCATCATCCCCGGGCACCACTTCGCGCCCGGACAGAAAGCGGCTCCAGCCCACCTCGAGCAGTGCATCAGGCTCTCGTTCGCGCAGCCGGAAGATACGGTGTCGCGTGGCATAGCCATCTTGGCGGAGGAAGTGCGCAGGGCTTTCGCCAAGCGCTGAGACGTGAGGGGAGGGCGGCTCAGCTCTCCTGTCTGAATACCGGCTTGTGCAGCACGCACTCTATTGCGCAGATCCGCTCGACCAGTGCGAGATGGTCGGCATCCTTCGGATTACGCAGGACGGCCGTGATCTCGTAGCCCACTCGCAGCGGCCGGACCTCGATCACCCGGGCCTGGAAGTGATGTTCCCGCTGACGGATGGGAATCGTGATGCGGATGCCCGCCTGCAGGCGCAGTCGGGTGCCGGAGAAGAAACGCAGGCCCACTGGCATAGGGCTTTTTTCTTGGCCAGGCCAGTCTGGCCAAGTCAGGGAAGTGCGCACTTCCAGAGGGAAGTCTTCAGGATGGCTGAAGAATCTTCCCTCGGAGTGCGTCGACGTTTTTTCGGACGGGGTCGGGACTGTATTGGGCATTACCGCGCCAGGCGCGGAGACCGGTAGATCTTCTGTGAAACCGGAATTCGGCATCAAGGAGACATCAATTTCTGTTTGATTGGATAGTTATGACTTCTACCTGCTGCCGATTCTAGTTATGACCCTTGGACTCCGCAAGCGGAGATTGCCCTTTTTGACTAAAAATTAGCGTGTTGGGAGCGCTATGGCGAAAAAACTAAAGAAATATTCTATAACCTAATGATTTATATTAATTAAGTATTGAGTGGCTGCCAACCGGCATCAGCCCACAACTGGCCGCTGACCGCCGAGTTGCGGCACAGGAAGCAGATGGCATCGGCAATTTCCTCGGGTGCGATGAGGCGGCCTATCTGGGTGGCCGGCAGTACATGTTTCTGGATGTAGTCCTCACCCAGGGCCCGCACCATGGGCGTATCCGTGAAACCGGGATGGATGACCGCGCAGCGCACGCCGTAGAACATTGATTCGATCATCAAGGTGGCCGCCGCGCCTTCCAGCCCGACCTTGGTGCTGGCATAGGCAATCTGGCCCTTGTTGCCCTGTGAGGATACGGAGCCGATGAAGACCACCACGCCCTGCATGCCTTCGGCAGCCTGCCAGCGTTTGAGTCCCGCCGCACTTCTGCGCTCGGCGATGCGTGACACCATTTCGAGCGCCCAATACACCGGCGCAATCAAATTCACTTCCACCACTTCACGGAACGTCTCTGCGGGATAGATCTGCGCCTTGTGGCTTTCCTTGTTCACGCGCACCGAGAGTCCATCGCGCGTGATGCCTGCGGCAGGCACACAGATGCTCACGGGCTGCACGCTGCGGGTTTGCAGATCGTCAAACACCGAGTGGCGGAATGTCTCGCTGGTGGTGTCGCCGCGGTAGGCCACCACGGCCTCGCGTCCGGCCGCGCGATTGATCTCCTGGGCATGGGTGTGGGCCACGTCCGATCGATCCACCAGCGCCACGATGCCTGCGCCTTGTTTGACCATCTCGCGCGCAGTGGCGAGTCCGATGCCGCTGGCGCCACCCGTGATGACCGCGGTCTTGCCGGTGATAATCATGTGCCGTCTCGCTTGTCTGGAAAAAGGGATGCTCGCTATTGTGCAGTCAGCTCGACTAACAAGCGACAGGGCCATGCCGAATTGCCGTCGACCGCTACACCCAAAGTCGCACCATGCCGGTGCCTGAGGAACTCTCACACCCGTGGCTCGCGGCATGCCGCGCGCGTTCGCATGAAATCCTGCACAGCCTCGCCGCGGGAACGGTAAGCCAGCAGCCGATCTTCCTCACGCTTGCCGCCGCGGGATCACTGGGGCGTTTGGAGGCCGGGGCGGACTCGGACTTCGACAGCCTCTTCATCGTGGCGGACTCCGCGGTCGAAGAGGCATCTCGCGATACCGTCGTGGCCGCGGGCATCGAAGCCGTGTTCGACCGCGCCCGTGCGTGTGGACTGGCAGTTCCGAAAGCGGATGGCATTTTTCGCACGGCAACCACACCGGCTGCCCTCACCGACCCCGGGGCACTGGGCAGTCTGGATGAAACGCCCGCCACTTTCGGACGCCGCATGCAGCTCTTGCTGGACGCAAGGCCGGTTTTTGGCGAATCGGCTTTTCGCCAGTTGCAGGCCCGGGTGCTCGATTGGTACTGCTCTCCCGCCCGGGTGCTGCCGGCCGAAGCTCCCTGGGACTATCTGCAAGGCGATCTCGTGCGCTACGCGCATGCCTACCGCAATTGGCAGAGCTTTCGGTTTGCACGCTCGGCGCAGGACAGCTGGACCTTGCGCCAGGCCAAGCTGCGGCTGGTGCGCTACGTGACCTGGATGGGGCTTTTCCTGCTCATCGTCGATGCGCGCGCCCGGGGCGATCAAGGACAGAACTGGTTGCTGTCCCGGCTCGCGCTTACCCCTCTGGAGCGCATCGTGCACGTGTTGAAGGAATACGCACCGCAGGAAGTGGCGCGCATCGTGAGCGCGTACGGGGATGGGCTCATGCTGCTGCAGGAACCGGCCGTACGTCAGGAACTCATCGCATCCACTGCGCCGGAAAGCGCCACCCTGCCGCCTGTTTTCGTGCGCATCATCGAACTTGGTGGGGTGATCAGGACGGCGCTCCGGGAATCTCTCAGCGTGCGCTGCCGGAGCGAACCACAGCAGCTGCTGCCATTCTGAGCTGCGCTCACTCGTAGCGCAGCGCCTCCACCGGCTCCACCCTTGCGGCCTGCCAGGCGGGGTAGAGAGTGGCAAACAGGCAGATCCCCAGAGTGATGCCAGCGACTCGCAACACATCCCCGACAAGAATGCGGGTCGGCAGATAGTCGATGTAATAGACATCCGCCTTGATGAGCTTGAGATCAAAGCTCCGCTCCAGCCAGCGCATGAGATCGTTCGCGTACTCCGCGCCCAGCATTCCCGTGGCCACGCCGAGCGCGATCCCGGCAACACCAATCAGCACACCTTGAATCACGAACGCGCCGAGGATGGTGCCGGCAGTGCAGCCCTGGGTGCGCAGGATGGCGATGTCGCGGCGTTTTTCCTTGACCACCATGATCATCGAGGCCACCACGTTGAAGGCGGCGACGCCGATGATGACGGACAGGATGAGAAACAGGATCCGTTTCTGCGATTGCAGGGCCTGGAAGAAATTGCGATGGAACTGGCTCCAGTCAAGCACCACGAAGCCGGGGCCGAGGACGGTTTGAAGATGGGCCGCCTGGGCCAACGCTTCTCCCGGTGAGGTGAAACGTACCCGCAGGCCTGTCACGGCCTCCCCGTAATCAAAAAGTCGTGCAGCCACGGGTAGATCCATCAGCACGAAAGCGGAGTCGAATTCGTGCATGCCAACCCTGAACACACCGCCAAGGTTCACGGGTGCGTAGCGTGGCTGGGTGGCACCGGTTTCCGCGGACCAGCGGGGGATGATGAGCGTGGCAGTATCACCCGGTTCGGCGTCCAGTGCCTCCGTCAGGGTCCGGCCGAGGAATACCGGGGTTTTGCCACCGGTGGCGGCAAGGTCGCCGAGGCTGGTCCCACTGAGATAGCGGGCGAGATCCGAGACTTCGTTCTCGCCATCACGCGGGATTCCATACACCACCACGCCCTTGATGCGGCCCCGCCGATTGATCATCGCGCTGCCGCGGATGAAGGGCTGGACGCCCGTGACGCCCGGCACCCGGCGAATTTCCGCGGCGACTTGCGGCCAGTCCGCCATGGCCTCGCCGCCACGAAAAACGGTTGCATGCGAGGTCATGCCAAGGATGTGTCCTGCCACTTCGCGCTCGAAACCGTTCATCACCGACAGCACGATGATGAGCACTGCGACACCCGTCGCCACCCCCAGCACGGAGGCGAATGACACGAAGGTCGCAAAACGATTGCGCCGCTTGCCGCGCAGATAGCGCAAGCCGATGAACAGGGACAGGGGGCGATACATGGCGCCGGAATCTAGCACAAACCCTGCGCGGCCAAGCTCCTGGTGCACCCGCAGGGGCGCGGACCCGGTACGACTCCCGGGCCCCGGTTCAAAAAGTCCAGGACAGGCTGATCGAGCCGAAATTGTGGCTGTCCGGTTGGGCCTCGAACTCGCGGCTCCGGAAGTTCTGGATATAGGAAAGCTTGGTTGGGCCCGCCAGCACGGTGGCACCCAGCACGACATCACCCACCAGCAGCTCCTTGTCCACGCTGTGGCTGTCGGCAAAGGTGTTGCCGTCAAGGAAGATGTCACGCAGCACCAGGCGCCCACCGAGGCCCGCAAACACATGGAAACCGAAGCGCGTGCGGCGATCGAGGCGAGGATCTCCCCGCGCTGCGGGTGCATTGGGATCCCCCCCGGCCTGATCGGCGAAGTGCCGAAATCAAACGGCAGGTTCCAGCCGAGGCGGACGGTTCCACCGGCCTGCAGGTGAGTGGCGACGTTGCCGAGCACGCCGCCCGCGCCCGTGATCACATCGAAAGCCCAGCGCTCATGCAGGGTCTGGCGCCAGCGACGGTCACGGTGCTCGAGGATCAGATTGAGGCCGGGTTCGTTCTCGAGTTGATGATCCCAACCCTTGGCCGTAGGCAGACCCCGTATCTCATGCACGAGGTTCTGGGCCTGTTCAGCCAGCGCCGCAGGCCCGACCATGCCAACCTGGAACTCCACCACATCCATGGCCGCCTCGGAGCGGCTCATGAAACTCACGCCGCCGTACAGCCAGCCGGCGTAGGGGCGATCCGTGGGAATGAGCTCACGCTGCGCGATGTCTTCCGGTGTGTACATCTGCTGCCCAAGGGCGAAGCCCACGTTGCGCAGGCGCCCCTCGGCATTGACGAACGGCATTCTGGAAACCACACCGAGCAGCCAGTCCGGGACCCGACCGTCCTCTGCATACCGTGCGAGATCGCCCGACAGCCAGGCGAGTTGCAGGCCATTGGTGTACTGGGCGTCGGTCTCGCCGAAGAGATCGTTCTCGAAGATGAAGGTGAAGGTCGAGGTCTGCCCGGGCGATTTTTCCGTGGCCGGTGCGGACACGCTGAACAGACTCGCCAAGGCGAGGAGGCAGACCGGCAGGGGAGTCATGATGTGCTAATTTACCCGGAACTGATTGATGAACGCTGAACAGGAGGACACCATGTTCGGACTGGCTCGCAAACAACGCATGCCCGATCCCGCGGATGCCCTGCCGGGGCGCTCGACGCCGCTGGTGATTCGGAATCACCACTTCGTGCTCGGCACACCCTTGTTGCCACCCTATCCGGATCACTGCCAGCTTGCGCTGTTCGGGATGGGCTGCTTCTGGGGCGTGGAGCGCAAATTCTGGCAGCTGCCCGGCGTGTACACCACCGTGGTGGGTTATGCAGGGGGAATCACGCCCAACCCGCTCTATGAAGAAGTTTGCAGCGGCATGACCGGACACAATGAAGTGGTCCGGGTGGTGTTTGATCCCGCGGCCATCGACTACGCAGCCCTGCTTCAGGTGTTCTGGGAATCACACGACCCCACGCAGGGCATGCGCCAGGGCAATGATGTGGGCACGCAGTATCGATCCGGCATCTACACCAGTGATGACGCACAGCAGGCGCTGGCAGAAGCCTCCGCGGCGCGCTACCAGACCAACCTCACAGCGGCCGGCTTCGCTGCCATCACGACCGAAATCCTGCCTGCGCCCGAGTTCTACCATGCAGAGGACTATCACCAGCAGTATCTGGCCAAGAATCCGGGAGGCTATTGCGGCGTTGGTGGCACTGGAGTCAGGTGTGCCTGAGTTTCAACCGCGCAATGAAATCGCGCGTCGGGCCCGGGGGCGCACACAGGAACGCTGCGTGAGCCCGGATTGCGATGGATGGACACGCGCGGCATGAGCATTCGTTTCCAGGATACTTCACTCGGCCTGAGTGGCACCTTGCGTGCAGTGCGCGCACAGGTGAGCGGCGAGAGCATCACGCTTGCCGCCCTGCTGGGCCTCATCGGTGAGCAGGGCCTGCTTCTCTTCGTCATGTTCCTGATGGTGCCGTTTCTGCTGCCGGTTTCGATTCCGGGCATGAGCACGGTATTCAGCCTGGTGGTCATCCTCGTCGGCGCCGGTGTGGTGATGAACAGGATTCCCTGGTTGCCGCCCCGGCTGCTGGCCCATGCGATTGCGGTGGAACGCCTGATGCCGGCGCTGGACAAGGCCATCGGTCTGACCACGCGCATCGAACGGGTGATCCGTCCGCGCTGGTCGGCGCTCACCCATGGCGCCACGCTCAACCGCTGGAACGGGATGATGATCATCCTCTCCGGCGTGCTGCTGCTGATGCCGTTCGTGATGGTGCCCTTTTCCAACACCCTGCCGGGCCTGGCGGTATTGCTGCTGGCGGCGGGCATGATCCAGCGCGACGGCCTGTTCGTGCTGATGGGCTATCTGATGGTGCTGGTCACGCTCATCTACTTTGGCGCGCTCATTTATGGCGTGGTCATGCTCGGAGTCGGCCTGCAGGACTTTGAATCCATCAAGGCCTTGCTGCGCTGATTGGCAGCAGAGCCCTGCAGAAAGCAGAGCTCAGCACACATGGTCAGGCGCTGCGCAGGCCTGCGATTCGGGTCAGCAGGATGGCGAGCAGCGGCACTGACAGGCCCAGCGCACTCACAGTCACCAGCAACGCACCGAGCTCAGAATAGTCCGCAGCCAGCGTGATCTCTCCCGCGGCATCGCGGACCTCGCGGGTCACCACGAAGAACTCGTTGAGGTAGCGCGTGCCTAGCTGCGAGGCGGACAGCGCCAGATTGGTGAACGAAGCCATCACGGCAAAGAAAGTGGCCTTGAGGTGAGGCGGCGCCGAATTCGCGATCCAGGCGAGCAACGGCACCATGGAAATCTGGCCCAAGGGCGACTCGAGCGCGGTATCCACCAAGGCGATGAATCTCGCGTCGACCACGCCTCCGGTGATCGCGGCAGTCCACTCGTGCAGGCCGTAATACATGCCAACGACCGGCAGTCCCAGGATGAAGCCCGCCACCGTAAGCAGCACCACGATGTAGATGATTGAGCGCTCCGCCATCATGCGTCGGAAGGCGAACAGGCCGGCCAGGGTGAGTACGCTGGCCACCAGTGAAAGGCGGGACAGGAAGGCCTGATCGAAGCCCAGTTCGTCGATCATCCACCAGGTGCTCCCGGCACCGGAGGTCGGGATGGCGCGGAACATGAAGATGATGATGGCGGTGCCGAGCAGGGTGCGACGCGATTCCTCGGACAGTTCGCCGAGCAGCCGGTACATGAGGAAGGCGATCACCACGAAGGAGCCACCAAAGATCGCTTCCTGGGCCCAGGCGAATTCCGATGTCCCGATACCGAGGGTCAAGCACAGGAAGGCGGCGCTGCCGCCCAGAATCCACCAGTTCGGCGTGACCTTCTCCGCATGCTGGCTCACTGCCACCCGCGCCGCCTCCGGACTGTATCCCGCGCGCACCAGCGCCTGCATGCGCCGCCGCCGCAACACGGCCGCGAGTGCGATGCCGGCGACCGAGACCAATGGGATCACGAGCGCGTATTCGTAGACCCGGATGTAGACCGCCTGCGCCGCCGCTTGATCGGACGGATCAATACCGGCGAACAGCAGCACGTTGGCGAGGGAGACGAGCACGCCGCCTCCAATGATTGCCACCCGGCCCAGCGTCTGCATGGTGGTGTTCATCGAGCGCCGTGTCTCGGGTGCGATCGGGTTGCCTGCATCATCCACTTGCGGCACGGCCTCCACCGTCATGGCGTCCGCCACGGTGTCCTGCATCATGTAGCCCACGGGAGAGAGCAGGGCGGAGATGACATACCAGCTCTCGACCGGCAGAAAGGCGCCAAGACGGTCAGGCGCCGTGAGCAAGCCCAGCATGATCAGCAGGCTGCTGGCGATGAGGCTCGCGCCGAGCAAGACGAACCAGGACTTGTGGCGCCAGAGCAGATCGACCAGATGTCCCATCGGCATCTTGAGCGCCCACGGAATGCCGGCCCAGAACCCGATGGCCGCAAGAAAGGCTGCTGAGAGCCCGAGATACTCCTTGACGAAAAACGTCCCGACGATCCCGGTCAGGCCCGAGATGCCGGCGGCCAGATAGACCATGAGCGGTGGCAGATAAGCGACCTGGAAAAGCTTGTGCCAGCGTTGCTGGCGGGGGCTTGCAGCGGTCGAGGCGGGGGCAGGTGAATTCATGCGCGGCGTAGCATTGCGGATCCCGCGCGCAGGGTCAAAGAGTCGCGCCTCGCTGGGCCGCCTTGCCTATAATCGGCGAGGCTCGCCGGGGTTTCATCGGCCGTCATGACGGGTAGCGTGCACGGCACCCGTGCGGGAGGAAGTGGCTTGCATTACTGGTATCTGACCATCGCCATCATCAGCGAGGTCATTGCGACGTCCGCACTCAAGGCTGCGGACGGCTTGCGGGTCCCTGGCCCCACCCTGTTGGTCATCGCGGGATACGCCTGCGCGTTCTATTTTCTCAGTCTCACCTTGCGTACCATCCCGGTTGGGATTGCCTACGCGATCTGGTCCGGCGTTGGGCAGGTGCTCGTCATGTTCATCGCCTGGGTGCTGTATCGCCAGGCGCTGGATGCAGCGGCGCTGGCCGGCATCGCGCTCATCGTCGCCGGGGTACTGGTACTGACCCTGCTCTCCAAATCCATGCCGCACTGAGCACTGCGGCTGAATCTCCGGAGGTCGCCATGCACGATCATCAGATGTTCGAGATCAAGGGCTACACCCTGCAATCCGGCGTGACGCTGGATCTGAAGCTCGCCTACAAGACCTGGGGCAAGCTCTCCAGGGCGCGCGACAACGTGGTGGTGGTGCCCACTTTCTATGGGGCACGCCACCCGGAAGCCGAGTACCTCTTTGGCCCGGGCCGCGCCATCGATACCGACAAGTACTTCGTGGTGGTGCCGAACATGTTCGGCAACGGCCTGTCTTCCTCGCCCCATAACACGCCGGCCCCCTGGGGGCGCGGCGCCTTTCCGCTGGTCAGTCTCCACGACAATATCGCCTGCCAGCACAAGCTGTTGACCGAACACCTCAAGGTCAAACGCATCAGGCTTGTGGCCGGCTTTTCGATGGGCGGCATGCAGACCTACCAGTGGGGCAGTCTCCATGCCGGTCTGGTGGAGGCAATCGCCCCCATCTGCGCTGCAGCCCGCATCTCCGATCACAACCACATATTCGTGGACAGCGCGGTCTCCACCCTGCGGCTCGACCCGGATTTCAAGGACGGCTGGTACGACGCACCACCCATGCGTGGCATGCTGGCCTTCGGCAAGGTCTACGCGGCGTGGCTGTTCAGCCAGGACTTCATGCGGGGCGAGCACTATCGGGAGCTGGGGCTCAAGGCGCGTCAGGACGTCGTGCTGCTGACCCAGAACTACTTCCTGCAGAACGATGCCAACAATCTCATCGCCATGGCCAACACCTGGATGCACGGAGACATAAGCCGCAACCCGGTCCACGGAGGTGATTTCGCGGCCGCGCTCCGCGCGATCACCTGTCCCGCCATCGTCATGCCCGGCATGACGGATCTCTACTTCCGGGTCGCCGACAACGAGGCCGAAGCCGCGCAGATGCCGCGCGCGGAATGCCGACCGATTCCGTCCGTGTGGGGACACGGCGCGGGCTTCGGTCTGTCCGCGCCTGATGGCGCCTTCATCGACCGCGCGCTGCGCGAGCTGCTGGCGTGAGACGACGCGCGCCAGGATACGCTGCCCTGCTGTTCGCGTCGGCCTTGCTCGGCGGCTGTTCCGAGGCGGGTCGCACCTCGCAGTTCGATGTTGCCGAGGCGCCCTCAGGCCAGCACCGACTCATCGCGCTGATCATCGAACCCTGGTTTCCACAGGGGCCGCATGAAGTGGTGCTGGTGCTGGAGAGCGTGGCCGATGGCACACGCGAGGAACTGCTGCGCACCGAACTCGCTTACGACGGGGTGCCTTTCACCCGCCGCAACATTGGCCTGCGCTGGACTTCCCCCCGCTCTGCCGTTGTTTGCCTGAGTGCGACGGATCGCCCGGACAAGGGCGTTCGCATCACCGTTCCCGAGACAGGACCTGCGGTGGCAACCTTGAAAGAGGGTTGCTGAGCTTTCTCATCGAGCCCGGCACCCGAGCGAGCCGGGCTTCAGAGAATCTTCGGATTGCCGCCCGAGCCGCCATCGACCGGGAGGATCGCACCCGTCGTATAGCTGGAAGCGCTGCTTGCCAGGTACAGCGCCGCACCCACGATTTCATGCGGCTGCCCGCCCCGTTGCAGCGGAATGTTCGCGCGCGCCCCGGCCTCGAAGGCCTCGAGATCCCAGGCCTTCGAGATATCGGTGAGGAAAGGCCCCGGCATGATGCAATTCACCCGGACCTTGGGGCCGTAGGCATAAGCCATGGAGCGCGTGAGCGCATTCAGACCGGCCTTGGCCGAGCAGTATGGCTCGGAGCCCGGGCTCGGCGTCACCGCGGCGGTGCTCGAGATGTTGATGATGGAACCGCCGTCGCCTTCCATCATGCGCTTGGCCACCAGCGCACTCAGGCGGAAAGGACCTTTCAGGTTGATGCCGATCACCTTGTCGAAGAGCTCCTCGGTGATGGCATCGAGACTCGGATAAAGGGGCGAGAGCCCTGCATTGTTGACAAGGATGTCGATGCGGCCGAAGCGCGCGAACACGGCCTCGGCCAGCGCTTCCACTTCGGTCCACTTCGCGACATGGCAGGCATGGGCATAGGACTGCACACCACGCGCGGCAATCTCGGCCGCCGTCTTCTCACATTGCTCCAACTTGCGACTGGCGATGGCGACATGGGCGCCATGATCGGCAAAGGCCAGTGCCATCTCACGCCCCAAGCCCCGGCTTCCACCGGTGATGAGCGCGACCTTGCCCGTCAGATCGAACAGGGTAGTGCGGGTGGACTGGTCTTGCATGAGCTGCCCCTTCAGTTGGGTGAGGTGGATGGTTGCTCGGTGGCGCCCGCCTCACGCTCGAGGGCGAGAGCCGCCATCTCGCGGTGATCGCGTGCGAGCAGCAGATAGAACGCGGGCACCACATACAGGGTGAACAGGGTGCCAAGGCCGAGTCCGGTCGCGATCACGAGGCCGATGTGCATGCGACTCATGGCACCGGGGCCGGCGGCAGTCAGCAGCGGCACCATTGCCACCAGCATGGAGACGGTGGTCATCAGAATCGGGCGCAGGCGGATCATCGCGCCTTCCTCCACTGCGGCCCGCCGGCTCATGCCACGCGTGACCTGGAGCTGGTTCGCAAATTCCACGATGAGGATGCCGTTCTTGGCGATTAGACCGATGAGCGTGATGAGTCCGACCTGGGTGTAGATGTTGATGGAGGCAAAGCCCAGAAAAATGAAGGCCAGCGCGCCGGCCAGGGACATCGGCACGGACATCATGATGATCAGCGGGTCACGCCAACTCTCGAACTGCGCCGCGAGGACGAGGTAGATGACCACCGCAGCCAGCAGCAGGGTCACCACCAGTGCGCTGCCTTCCTGCACGTACTGGCGTGAAACGCCGGCGAAGTCCCAGCTGAAACCTTCGGGCAGGGTGGACTGTGCCTCCTGTTCGAGAAAGGCCAGCGCATCGCCCATGGTCACGCCCGGGGCCGCCAGCCCTTGCAAGGTCAGGGCGTTCAGTTGCTGGAACTGCGCGCGTTCACTCGGCTCGACCGCAGTGCTGAAACTGACGAGGCTTGCCAGTGGCACCAGCTTGCCGCTACCGCTGCGCAGGTAGTAGCCCTTGAGCCTGTCCTCACTGTCGCGCACGTTATCCGGTACCTGGGGAATGACCTTGTAGCTGCGTCCCTCCAGATTGAACCAGTTC